>NZ_JAELTQ010000031.1 GCF_016428905.1 Dyella sp. ASV24
GGTGAGCAGCATGCGGCGCACATCCGGCTGCACCAGCAGGTTGTCGGCCGGCTTCTCGGGGAACTTCGGACCCGACAGCGAGCGGCCCTGCAGGCGCTCACGCGCGTAGTTCAGGCTGTTCTGCAGCGCGCGCTCGGAGAGCGCCAGACCCTGCACGCCCACGCCCAGGCGCGCGGCATTCATCATGGTGAACATGGCGGCCAGGCCCTTGTTCGGCGCGCCGATCAGGTAGCCCTCAGCGGCGTCAAAGTTCATCACGCAGGTGGCCGAGCCCTTGAGGCCCATCTTGTGCTCGATGGCGCCAGCGGCAGCGGCATTGCGTGCGCCCAGTGAGCCGTCGGCGTTCACCTTGAACTTGGGCACGATGAACATGGAGATGCCACGGCTGCCGGCCGGTGCGTCGGGCAGGCGGGCCAGCACCAGATGGATGATGTTCTCGGCCAGGTCATGCTCGCCGGCGCTGATGAAGATCTTGGTGCCGGTGATCTTGTAGCTGCCGTTCTCGCCGGGTTCGGCGCGGGTCTTCAGCAAGCCGAGGTCCGAGCCGGCCTGCGGCTCGGTCAGGCACATGGTGCCCGTCCAGCGGCCTTCGACGATCGGCTTGAGGTAGGTGTTCTGCTGTTCCTCGGTGCCGTGCAGTTCCATCGCGTGGCAGGCGCCTTCGGACAGCAGCGGGTACAGGCTCCACGACAGGTTGCCTGACTGGAAGATCTCCGTGGTTGCCGTACCCATCAGGTTCGGCAGCGCCTGGCCGCCGAAATGCTCGGGCTGCGTCAGGCCGGTCCAGCCGCCTTCCGCGAACGCCTTGAAGGCTTCCTTGAAGCCCTTGGGCGTGGTCACCGTGTGGGTGGCCTTGTCGAAGTGGCAACCCTCTTCGTCGCCGCTGGCGTTGAACGGCGCGAGCACCGCTTCGCTCAAGCGACCGGCTTCCTCCAGCACGGCATCCAGCAGATCACGCGTGTGGCCGTCGCCACCCTGCAGCTTGGTGAGCACGCCTTCTGCGCCCAGCACATCGAAGAGGGCGAAACGCTGGTCGTCGAGGGGGGCCTTGTAGATCGTCATGGCGAAGTTCCTTCGTGGGTCATACGGGCACTGGGGTCAGCGCCAGGTGTTGGGGATTCCCGGCACCGGCGACAGCCAGTCATTGCCGTGGAAACTGAAATCGCGGACTTCCTTTTCCTGCTCGGGCTTGGCGTTTGCGCTGCCGGTCACGCTGTACGGGACGCTGCCTGCACTGCCTTTGACGGCCGCGGCCTTGATCGCCGCCGTCATGTCGGGCGTGGGCAGGACGTCGATCTGGGTCACGTCGGCGGCAAAGGCCGGGATATCGAGGTCAAAGCGGGTGTGCAGGCGTACCGGCACGCTGTCCCCGACCTGCAGCTGTCCGTCGATGGAGTGGAAGTCCATCGAGCCGTAGCTGTTGTTCTGAATGCGCATGATCAGGCGCCACTGGCCGTCGGGCCGGGTGGTCATTTCCTGGATGCTGATGGTTGGCGGAAACACGCTCTTCTTCGGCGGCCCGCAGGCCACCAGGCCCGCCACCAGCACGAGTAGCGCCATACCACCGAGCAGTCGTTTCATGGATGCACCTCAAACGATTGTTTGAATATTAGCAGGAGGACGCCAGCGTCTGTCCACGGGGCAGATGCCGACACCAGGATCTCAGCGTGTATGCGATCACGCCTGCGTGACAGAGTGCTGTTCCGGCGGGAGGTTCCCATTGCGCAGCGCAGCAGGCATCATCGCGGGCTCGTTCCCTACAGCATGCTGCTCATGACCCGACGTATCGTTGCCCGCCGTTCCCCCATCCATGGCAATGGCGTGTTCGCCGTTACCCCGATCAAGAAAGGTGAGGAAATCATCGAGTACAAGGGCACGTTGACGTCGCATGAGGAAGCCGACGAGATGTACGGCGACGGCGGCGAGACCGGGCATACGTTCCTGTTTACGCTCAACGACGATTACTTGATCGACGCCAATCGCAAGGGCAACACGGCGCGCTGGATCAACCACAGCTGCGATCCGAACTGCCAGGCGGTGATCGAGGAAAGCGCCAACGGTAATCCTCGTAAGGATCGTGTGCTGATCGAAGCCATCCGCAACATCAAGCCCGGCGAAGAGCTGACCTACGATTACGGCATCACGCTGGACATGCCGCACACCGCGCGCCTGAAAAAGCTGTGGAAGTGCCTGTGCGGGTCGAAGAACTGCACGGGCACGTTGTTGAAGGCCAAGCGCTAAGGCGTATCGCCGTTCGCCATGTAGGAGCGCACGAGTGCGCTCCTACCGATGCCGCATCACGCGTCGCTGCGTTCGTCAGGCATCGTCGGGATACTCGATCCCGACCACCTCGACATTGATATCCCCTGCTGGCCTTTGCCAAACCACCTCGTCGCCCATGCGCGCGCCGAGCAAGGCTTTGGCGACGGGCGAGACATAGCTGACCAACCCGTGTTCCACATCCGCTTCGTCCTCGCCGACGATGCGGTAGCGCGCGTGTCCTTCGTCGCTGTCAACGGTCACCAGCGCACCGAAGGCCACACGGTCTCGCGGTTGCTGCGCGGGGTCCACTTCAATGGCGCTGCCCACGCGCGCGTTGATCCATTTGAGCTCACGCTCCACCTCGGCCAGTTCGCGTTGCTGCAGCAAGGTGTCCGTTGCCGTGCGCAACGCATCGCGTCGCTCCCGTAGTGCAACCAGCCGCTCTCGCAGTTGCGCGATACCGCGTGGCGTCACGTAGTTGGGGTGTTCGCTCAGCGGGATATCCGGCAGCCGTTCGCCGACGGATTCGTCCGCATCCTTCACGAAGGAGCGGCTCATCGCTTACCTCCAGCGCGCCGTCGTTTCGGCGCGTCTACCTAGATGCACATGGCGGCGTGTCTGCCGCGCCTCAAGCGGGTACAGGCGCACGGGTGCGACGCCGGTCGCACCCATTCAGGCGATGAACGAACCGGTTCAGTCGTCGTCGACGTGAGGCTTCCATGCTTCGCTGAGTTGCTTCTGCACCGGTGCAGGCACCGGCTCGTAGTGGCTCAGGTCCAGGCTGTAGCGGCCGCGTCCACCGGTCATTGCCTTGAGCTCGGTGGGGTAGTCGGTCAACTCCGCCAGCGGGGCCTGTGCTTTGATGACGATCTCGCCGCCACGCAGGGAGTCAGTGCCCATGATGCGCGCGCGTTTGCCCGCCAGTCCGCCGGTGACGTCGCCCACGTTGGCCTCGGGTATGGCGACTTCTACATCGACAATGGGCTCCAGCACGACCGGCCTGGCCTTTCCTACGGCGTCGAGAAAAGCTTTCTTGCCTGCACTGATGAAGGCGACTTCCTTGGAGTCGACGGGGTGGTATTTGCCGTCGTAAACGGTGACGCGTACGTCCTGAATCGGATAGCCGGCAACGGCGCCCGCTTCCAAGGCCTGCCGCACGCCTTTCTCGATAGCCGGCAGGAACTGGCCGGGAATGACACCGCCTTTGACAGCGTCGACAAACTCGAAGCCCGTGCCGCGATCCAGTGGCTCCACCCGCAGGAAAACCTCGCCGAACTGACCCGCGCCGCCCGTCTGCTTTTTGTGGCGATGATGGCCTTCCGCACGGCCCGCGATGGTTTCTCGATAAGCGATGCGTGGCGGGTGCGTGGTTACTTCAACGCTGTAACGGTCCTTCATGCGTTCAAGCATGATTTTCAGATGGAGGTCGGACAGTCCGCGCACCACGGTCTCGTTGAGCTCCTTGTGGTGCTCCAGGCGGAAGCAGGGGTCTTCCTCTGCCAGTCGACCGATAGCCTGCGAGAGTTTCTGTTCTTGTCCCTTGTGCTTGGGTTCCAGCGCCAGGCCAAACATGGGTTGTGGGAAGCGCACCGGTGCCAGGTGAATGCGATCCTCGTCGTGTGAATCGTGCAGCACGGCATCAAAGTGGATCTCTTCCACTTTCGCGACCGCGGCGATATCACCGGGAATGGCCTGGTCGATTTCTTCGTGCGCCTTGCCGCGCAATCGGAACAGATGTCCCACCTTGAAAGGCTTCTTGCTGTCATCGATAAACAACTGCGTGTCGCGGCGCACGGTGCCCTGCCATACGCGGAACACGCCGAGCTTGCCCACGAATGGATCGTTGACGATCTTGAACACGTCCGCGATGACGTGCTGCGACGGATCGGCGTTGACGGTGATCTCTTCGCCATCGCCATTGAGGAACGGGGGCGGGTTACCTTCCGCGGGATTGGGCAGCAAGCGGTCAGCCAGCTCCAGGAATTCTTTGATACCCGCGCCGGTGCGCGCACTCACGAAGCAGATGGGGACGAGATGGCCTTCGCGCAGGCACTGCTCGAAAGCGTCGTGCAGCTCCTGCGGGCTCAGTTCTCCTTCGCCGGAGTCGAGGTAGTGACCCATCACGGTTTCGTTGATCTCCACCACCTGGTCGAGAATGCGTTGGTGTGCTTCGGTCAACGACGAGATATCGGTGGTGCCTTCGCTATGGAAGAAGCAGTCGAGCACCTGCTTTCCACCATCGGCGGGGAGATTCACCGGCAGGCATTGCGTGCCGAATTCCTCGCGCAGCGCGTCCACCAATCCGGCCAGTCGCGCGCCTTCGGTATCGATCTTGTTGATCACCAGCACGCGCGCGAGCTTGCGTTCGGCTGCGCGCTCCATCATGCGACGCGTGCCGTACTCAATGCCGTTGGCGGCATTGATCACAATGGCCACGGTCTCCACGGCAGCAAAGGCGGATAACGTGGGGCCGCGGAAATCGGCGTAACCGGCAGTGTCGATCAGGTTGATGTGGCTCTTGCCGAACGGAATGCTGGCGATAGCCGTGTCAATCGAGTGGCCGCGCGTCTTCTCCTGTTCGTCGGTATCGGACTGGGTCGAGCCGCGCTCTACTGAACCCTGGTTCTGGATGACGCCGCCCGTGTGCAGCAGTGCTTCGAACAGCGTGGTCTTGCCGACGCCGGCATGTCCGGCGAGTGCGATGTTGCGGATGTTTTCCGTGTTGTACGACACGATGCGACCCTCCCATGGCTGGGCGCGGAATCGTGCCGACGTGACCTGCGGCGCCGCACGAAGCCGCGCAAGCGGCTGACGATGGCGGGCCGTCATGGTCGTCCAGGCGTGCGGGACGCGGGGGCGGTCATGGCGGGTACGGCCGGGGTGGCCGTTTGTGTAGGTTTTCGCGATCGGGCCCCTGGGTCAAGTTGCAGTGCGGTGGAAGGGGAACCCTTAAGGCTGGCGCTTGTCTGCAGAGGTCTCCACCCCGCATGGTGGCTCGCATCCAACCTGCGCATACCCCCGAGTCGAGAAGAGAATCCCCCATCGAGCACACTGAGCAGGTCGAACACCATCGCTGGACGCCACCGGATGCCTCGTCACGCGGACTGGCGCCACTCGATGGACCCACACGTGCGTTGCTGCATCAGCTGCGCTGGCGAAAAGCCCCGCCCAGTCGCGGGCGTCGCTGGGTGGCCCTGGGCATCGTGCTGGTGTTGCACGTCCTGTTTGGATGGTTCACCTGGCATGAAATGCAGGTGAGGAAAGCGTCGGAAATCGCGCGCTATGAGCGCGCGGGTGCACTGCAGGTGCGTTTGATACCGCGCGCGGTAACTCCTCCCGGTCCACCTGCGCCGGCGGAGCTGGTACCGCCGCCACTGCTGGAGCCTGTGCCACCACCGCGCCCGGTCAATCGGCCCGTGGTGCATGAGCCGCCGGCAAAGAACGCCATGACGGTGAGCCTCCCGCCAGAACCGCCTGCACCAGCGAGCTCCAGTCCGCCTGCGCCACAGCCCAATCTTTACAACCAGAGCGGGCAGGTCGCGTTGCCCGCTACGACAAGCACGGTGCCGCCCGCTCCGGAAGGGGGCTACGTGCAGAAGATGCCGCAGGGTGATTCAACGATCATGCAGCACACCACGTCGGTGCCGTACAAGGCCACGCGGTTTGACAAGGATTGGGAGAAGACCAGCGGCAACGTCGTCCAGGATGCGCTCAAGCGGGCGAAGGACGACACCACCGTGAAGCACACCTTCCACGTCGCGCCTGGTGTGCGCATCCATTGCTCGATCTCGTTCGCCGCGCTTTCCGGCGGCTGTGGCGGTGATCCGCCGGCACCACCGCCACCCAATGACGGTGATATGCGCATGAGCATGGCGCCAGCCAATCAGCTGGCGCCGGGTTCCCCCCCGCCCAAGGTGCCGAGCGTGGAAGAGTGCATCGCCATCTATCGCGCGGAAAAGCCGTTGCCCTATGGCTGCCCTGTCGATACGCCCACGCGTTCGGTCGATGCGGAAATGCAGGAGCGCGCGGCGCATCCCGTAAATCAGGAAAGTCACTGAGCTGGCAGGGCCGAGGACTTCTCAGAATGGCGTCGCCAGCTACACTTCCGTCATGGAGAGGGAATCCGCCGGCCGACTGACTGTGTCACTACCATCGCCCAGGTCGGCGGCGGAGAGTGCGGCCGTCTATCGTCGGCGTCGCGCCGAGCGTCCACGCGATCGCTGGTTGCGCATTCTGGCGCTGGCCTGCGCACTGCTGGTGCACCTTGTGTTCCTGTTTGGCGCTGTCCTCGGCTCGGCCTACGAGATGGAAGAGGTCAACGACGAATCACCACCGCTGGTCGTGCGCCTCATCGAAAAGCCCAAGGAGGAACCGCCGCCGCCGCCCCCCGTACGCGGTACGCCGCCGAAGCAGGTGGGGCCGGTGCACAAGGGTAATGCGAGCAACGCGCCGCACACGGCGCGTCAGAGCAGTTCGTCCACACGCACCAACAACGATTTGTCGCCCATACCCGTGCCTGCGATGCAGACGCCGGTGGTAACCGATGTGTCCAAGGCGACGGCACCGAAACCGGAGATCACCGCCGCGCCGCTGCCACCAGTGACCGTCCCCAAGCCCGCGCCAGCCGAACAGTTGCAGCCGGTGCCTGTTGCGCCGGAGCCGCCGCAGGTAGCCATGGAAGCGCCCGCCGTCGAGAAGCCGGTGCCGCCGACGTTCCAGCCCGAGCCGGTGCGCAAGCCCCAGGCAGAGGGCAACCAACCCATGCCGCCACCGGCGTCGCTGGCCATTCCGGAGGTGCCTGCGCAGTCGGCCCCCGTCGTGACGCCGCCGACCATCGCGATGGAGAAGGCCGTGCCGACGGAAGCGCGTCCGAGCATTGCGCCAGTGTCCCGCCCGGAAGCACCCGCCTCGCCACCGGAGCCCGAATTGCAGGCCGTGCCCATGCCTGCGCAGGCCGCACCCACGGTGAACCTGCAGCCGCAGCCAAACACGATCGCACCGGTGGTGCCGAAAGAGCAGCCCACGATCGAAGCGCCCGCCATCCGCGTGGCGGAAGAGCCGCAGTTGGAAGCCGTGCCGCTGCCGCCCAATCCCCAGCCGACCGTTGAACACCCCCAAGCTCCGCATCTGGATGTCGTTGCGCCCAAGGCTGTTGCCTTGGACAACAAGCCGTCCATCGAGCGCCCGCAGTTGTCGGAGACGCCGGCGGAGTCGGCACCGACGCAGAGTGCGACATCCGCATCGAGTGCGCAGGCATCGTCTCAGAGCGCGTCCAGTGCGCAGGCGAATACGGCCAGCAGCGAGTCCAGCCCATCGTCCAGTGGAAGCGGTGAAAGCAGTGCGCCGAACGCGACGCCGCAAGGCAGCCGCAGCGGTACGCCAGGCCAGCCCAACGGTGCGAGCCAGTCACCGGGCGTCGCGGGTGGCAAGGGGCTGAATCTTTCGCTGCCGCCAGGCAATGGCAATGGCAACGGACAAAGTGGCAAGGGGCAGGGCGAGCAAGAGGGCGCGGTGGGTACTTACGTGCAGCTCAAGCCGCATGGCAATACCGAGATCATGTCGCACGGCACGCCCAACATCGGCTACCAGTCGACCCGTTTCGAGAAGGATTGGACGCCCGAAGGCGAGAGCTCCATCGATACGGCGCTGCGCCACGCCGTCGAAAAGACCACCATGCGCCACACCTTCCACCTGCCTCGGGGCGTGCGCGTGGAGTGTGTGGTGATGCCGTTGTTCCCCATGGCGCTGTTTGGTTGCGGCAACGGCGACGCCCCGCCACAGCCGGTGGACGATGTCGTCTACGACAAGATGAAGCTCGCGCCAACTAACCCGTTGGTTCCGCCTGCGCCTGTCAGCGCAGCACCTACGATGGCGACAGTGAAACTGGACAATGCGGCTCAGTGCTCGGCAGCACGTGTTGCAGGCGGTCCGCTACCGCCGGGCTGTTCGGCAGACACCATAACGATTCCCACCGGGCCGGCACGCAGCAGTACGACCTGGGTTCCGGCGAGTGACCAGTTTCACTGACGTCATCCGCATGCGTTGTTGTCCTTCGTAGTTCGTCGATAGTCCCCTCGGTAAAGGGTCGCTGGCGGTCTCTTGCCGTCAATGGTCAGGCTTCGGGCTCATTTGATCGGGAGCCCGAATAGTGAAGAACCATCTGATCGCCCTTCTGATGTTGCCGGCCTGTCTGCAGGCACGGTCACGCATGCCAGTGATGAACTCAACGGCAAACTCCGCTTTGATCTGAGCAGATGGTCGTTGATCTACAAGCACGTGAGTGGCAAGGGCGTTGTTACGTGCAATGGCGGGAAGTCGATGAAAGTAAAGCTGGAGGCCAATGGTGGCGGACTTTCAGTGGGCAGTTCGCGAGTCGATGATGGCAACGGCGTATTTGCCGCGCTGCATTCGATTGACGAAGTGCCGGGAACCTATGCCGATGTCAATGCGCATTCAGTCCTCAAGAGTGGTGATGCGCAAGTGCTCACCAAAGGAGTGGTGTCGCTGGCCATTGCGGGTGTCGGGCATGGCGTGGAAATGGGCATCACCGTGGGTGAGCTGACCATCAGCAAAGACGAGTAGGTGCGCACAACGATGGTGCGCGAAGGCGTGTCGGCCGCGTGGTGGCCGTGGATGCGTGCCGCTAGGTAGATCTACCTAGTTGTTGCTCGAAGATTTTCGCTACCGAGCCTGCGTAGCACGCCGCATGCTCGCATAGCGCCGCGCAGCGATGACAGAAGCACTTTTCCTTCGAGGTATTTATGCAAGCAGTACGCTGGTCCTGTCTCGTGCTGGTGCTTGGTCTGGTCGTGAATGACCCCGGTCAAGCCCAGCAGAATACCCCCGCCACCTCTCCATCGTCGCAAGTTACCGTCGACTCCCGCGCGTGGCCGCATAGTTTCGATGTTGATGGCACGCATCTTGTCCTCCACCATCCGCAGCTCGAAAGTTGGGATGGCAACCAGCTCAAGGGGCGTCTCGCTGTTTCGGTGAAAACCGGTACGCAGGTGGGTGCGGACGGCAAATCCCATGATGTGCTGGACTACGGCGTGGCATGGTTCACCGCGCGTACGGTGGTCGACAAAACGCTGCGTCAAGTGACGCTGTCGAACGTCACCATCGACAAGGTGTCGTTCCCCACCGCGACGGGCCAGCAGGCGCGCTATCAATCGTTGCTCCAGGACATCTCGCGTCGCGGGAATCAAGTGGCCGACCTGGACACTATGGAGGCATCGCTGGCGATCAGTCGCGCGCAAGGCGAGGTGAAGAACGTCGCCGTGCGCAACGATCCACCGCAGATCATTTTTTCCTTCAAGCCCGCCTTGCTGGTGCTTATCGACGGCACGCCGGTGGTGCGTTCCACCGGTAAGGGAGGCGTGACGCGCATCGTCAATACGCGTTCCTTGCTGTTGCAGGACAACGGCCATTACTACCTTTTGTTCGCCAGTCACTGGGTGAGATCAGCGGCGCTGGATGGCCCATGGACGCCAATGAAGGCGCCTCCTTCGTCGGTGCTTCAGGCGGCGGAAGCCGCCGAGAAGGCCAAGCAGGTGGATACGCTGGACAACCCGTCCGACGCGCTCAAGCAGGCGCTCGCTTCGGGACAGTTGCCGGATATTGTGGTGCGGACGCAGCCATCCGAACTGATCATGGTGGACGGTGACCCGCAGTTCGCGACCATTCCCGGTACGCAGCTCGCGTACGTCACCAATACGTCGGAGGACGTCTTTGTCGATCAGGCCCAGGATTCCACGTGGTACGTGCTGATCTCGGGTCGCTGGTTCACTGCCAATTCGACCCAAGGCCCTTGGCGCTACGTGGCAGGCAAAGAGCTGCCAGCGGATTTCGCCAGGATTCCCGCCGACAGTCCGAAGAGCGCGGTGCTTGCATCTGTGCCGGGAACACCCGAGGCACGCGAGTCGCTGATCGCCAACAGCATTCCCCAGACGGCGACGGTGAACACGCGCTCCACCCAGTTGCATCTGTCGTATGACGGTACGCCGCAATTCAAGCCGATCGATGGCACGTCGCTGTCGTACGCATGGAACACGCCGGTTCCGGTCATACGCGTCAGCCCGGATGCGTATTACGCCGTGCAGAACGGCGTGTGGTTTACCGCGGCAGCCGCGAACGGGCCGTGGTCGGTGGCGTTGGATGTGCCATCGGTGATTTATTCCATCCCACCGAATTCGCCCTTGCACTATGTCACCTATGTATACGTCTACGGGCACGCCGATGATCAGGTGTATGTGGGCTACTCGCCGGGCTACTACGGCACGGTGAGCAGCGATGGCGTGGTCGTTTACGGCACGGGCTATGCGTGCGATTCCTGGGTGGGCGACGTGTGGTACGGCTGTCCTGCGACCTATGGATTTGACGTGTCCTTCGGTTGGACGCCGTGGGCTGGTTGGGCGTTCGGTTATGCCTGGGGCGCGGCATGGGCGTCCGCTTGGTACGGCCCGTGGTGGGGGCCGTGGGGTTATTGGGACGGCGGTTTCTATCCCGGCTACTGGGGCGGCGCCATTTCAGCGGCGAACGTGTATGGCCGCTGGGGCAACAGCGTCGTCGCAGGACGCGGCGTGGCGTGGTCCAACCCGTGGACGGGCAACTACGGCGAAGCCGGCCGTGGTAGCTACTACAACACCGCAACGGGCGGCCATGGTTACGGTTATGCGGGGCGCAACACCAACGCTTACACGGGCGTCACGACAGGGCAGGCGGGCGGTGTTCGCTACAACCCACAGACAGGACGTGTGGTGGCCGGGCAGGGCGGTGCTGCCGTGAACCCATACACAGGCAACGCCATAGCGGGCGGGCAGCACACGGCGGTGAATACGAATACCGGTCGTGTCACACAAGCCGGTGGTGTGGCCGGTCGCACCAATGAGGGCGCGGGCGCGGCGGGTGCGTTCAACACCCAGGGTGCCGGCGGTGATGCGCGTGGTGCGGGTTACGTGAACTACAACCGTGAGACGGGGCAGGTGAACCACGGCGGTGTGGTCAATGTGGATGACCACGTCTATGCGGGCCGCGACGGCAACGTCTATCGGTACGATCCAGGCCAAGGCTGGCAGAAGGCAAATCAAGGCGGCAACTTCAATCACGTTGCCACGCCGGATAGCGCCAATACCGAGCAGGATCGCATGGCGCGTGATCGCGGCAGGGATGCACAGTCGGTCGATCGCCCGCAGCGCCAGCAGTTCGACCGTGGCAACTACGACAATCGTTTCCACGGCCAGATGGGTGGCTTCCGCCCCTCATTCGGTGGCGGTCACTTCGGCGGGTTCCGGCGCTAAGCCGGAACCCGTAGGCGGCATCTGGCGCTCAGCGCAGGATGCCGTCGGTCTTGAGTTTCGGAATCAGTGTCTGCGCCAATTCCGTCGTGGCCTTTGGAATGTTCTTGGTGCCAATGCCTTGGGTGGTCACGGTCCAGATGAGCTTCTCTGAGCGCGGATCCCATACGCTGGTTTCCAACGTCACCACGTCGTATTGCTGCACGTCAGGCACGGAAGCCCACGCGCCGCCATACCAGCCATAGAAGCCACCGTACATCGGGCCGCTGGGCGTCACGCTTACCTTCTGCTCCACGCGCTGTACGCGTGTCACGAGCACAACCTGCGCGCCGCTGGACTTGACCAGATCACGTAGTCCGATGGCTCCGGTGGTGCCTGCGGGAATCTGCGTGTAGCTCGGTGCGGCCTGTATGCCCGCGGCCTGCAGTTGTTGCGCGAAAGTGTCTTCGAAGACGTGGCGCATCGTGTCACTGCGGGAGATGCCCACCACCACGACGTTGGTAGCCGGCGGTCCCGGCCATGCCGGGTCACGCCATTGGTTGGTAATGCTGACGCTGGAACAGGCACACAGCACAAGACCGGCGGCGATAGCGAACAGACGCAACGCTTTCATGGTGATGGCTCCCTGGTGAAAGGCCCACCCCGGCGGGTGGGCGGCAACAGGGATTGTGCGGCGGTGATCGTGGAGACTGCGCGATAGCCGCGAAATTACCTCACGGTGATGGCCGCAGCAGCGAGCCGAATGTCAGGTAGACCGAACTGTGGCCGCCCTGAGCGTAGCCATAGCCCAGGAACAAGGGGCCGAGTGGTGTCTGAATGCCCAGGAACATGCTGCCGGCGTAGATGAGCGAATCAAACCGCACCTGGCTCTTGCTCTGCCAGGTATTGCCTGCCTCCAGGCTTGCGCCGATATAGACAGGGGTCGAGAAAATAGCGTCCATTTGGCCCGTGCGCCGGTACAGCACGGCGCGGCCAAGGAAGGATTGATCGCCGTGGAGCGATCTCTCCGGATAACCCGAAAGGTTCAGGAATCCACCCAGGAAGCTCTGCGCTTCAAAGAACTGGTCCATCTGCTTGTCATGGTCCAGCGCACTGCTGGCCCACATGCCAAGCAGCAGGTGGTAGCGCGTGCCGGCCAGCCCGAAATCCGGCACCCAGTCGGCCTTCAGTTGTGCCACGTCGCCAGTCTGGTTTCCGCCTAACCATGGACGGTACATGTTGTAGGAGAAGTTGACGCGCCCGCCCCTGGATGGGAACTGTGCATCGTCCAGGCTATCCCAGTCCATGCCGACCTTGGCGACGCTGTACTGTTGTTGTTCGCTGAAGAAGTCTTCCGGGTTGCCGATGCGCAGATCACCTTTGTCACTGCCGCGCGTGTACGAGGCGAGCACGCGCCAGTACGGCAGCGGCGACCAACCTGTTTCGAAACCCAGGTAGTTGCGCTTGACCCGGTACTCGGCCAGTTGCTTCTCGCCATCCGGGGTGAAGACGGGGAAATCCTCGTTGCGCACCAGGCCGTAGGGCATCACATACGTCGATGCGCCCTGGCCGAACGGTTGGTAGAACTCGGAAGCCAAACCACCAATGCGACCCATCCATAGCGTGCTGCGCCATTCGGCGCCGAGCTTGTTGATGTTGGTGGCGTTGACTTCGCCCGAGATGAGGTACTCGCTGCGCCCGGCGAAATCATCATCCAGTTCGAAGCCCAGCTTTCCGTAGACCGGTCCCCACGGCTTGTCGCGTGGAATGATCAGCAGGCCGCGATTGCCGTTATCGTCCTGCAACCGGTAGTCGATCTGTTGGTAATTGCCCTGCCCATAGATACTGCCGATCTGCGTTTCCAACTTGGCTGGGTCGAAAGGCTTGTTTACGTCTTTCGCCAGACGCTCTTCGACGTATGGAGCCGTGTCGGTATGCGTGCTGTCCACCTTGAGGAAAGCCACCAGGCCTGGATCGAAGTCACGGCGACGATGTTCTGCGACAAACGCCGACCACTGCTCAGGGCTGACCGACAAGGCTTTAAGGCGAGGCAGCGCGGCTTCCGCTGCGGCTTTGCCTATCGCGATGGCTTCGGCGCCACGGTTGAACTCCGCCGCACTCATGTTGCCCAGCGCGGGGGTAATCAGGATGTCGTTAGGGCCCAGCGTATCCAGCTGTCGCTGGGTTTTTTCTTCCATCAGCGCGCTGACCATCTGGTTGAGCACAGCAACGGGATTGCTCAGCTGCTCCTTGGTTGCCAGAGGCGAGCCAACGTTGACGACAATGAGTTGCTGCGCACCCATATTGCGCGCCACGTCGATCGGTACGTTGTCCATTAGGCCGCCGTCGACCAGCAACTGGTCGTCGATGCTGGTAGGCGCAAAGGCACCGGGCACCGACATGCTCGAACGAATCGACAGCGCGAGGTCGCCGGAACCGAACACGACAGGTTTGCCGGCCACGATGTCCGTGGCTACAGCGCGGAACGGGATCGACAGCTGGTCGAAATCGTGGACGTTCCAGGTGGAAATCAGCAGGCGGCGCAGCAGCAGCAGCAGCTTCTGTCCCTGCACCACGCCAGCCGGCGTAATGATGTGACCATTCTTGTAGCCGACTTCGAAGTTGAGCAGATAGCGATAGTCGGCATCCTTGCGCCGCATGGGCAGTTCCAGGCGCGCGGGGTTGTCCGAGAACAGGTCGCTCCAGTCGAGCGTGGTAACGATGTGGTGGAGTTCCTCCGGCGTGTAACCCGCCGCGTACATGCCGCCGACGATGGAGCCCATGCTTGTGCCGGAGATGCGGCAGACCGGTATGTGTTCGCGTTCGAGGACTTCGAGTACGCCGATGTGTGCCGCGCCACGAGCGCCACCGCCGCCGAGCACAAGGCCAATGCAACGGGGAGTGGCTGAGGCTGGCGCAGACTGCCCGAAGGCGGGCACGGCGATACACAAGCACAGCAGCACGACCAACGCGAACGCGCAACGCATTACCACCCCCAATCAAGAGAACGGCGTTACCGTGGGGTAGCGCCGAAGTCAGGGCATCCTAAGTCAGAAAGCGGATCTGTGCGTCGGTGAAATTACTCAAGCGTGCAGATGTGACGGCGTACGAAATGTGTATACGGTTTCATCACAAAGCTGTCTGCGTGTGCGCAACGAACGAGCACATCAAGCTTGGGGCGCAAAGTGAAACGGGGCCGATTCGGCCCCGTTTGTCAAAGCATGCGAAGCATTTCTTTCAGTAATGGCAGGCGGCGTACGCGCACCGCGCTTACGCGGAACACCGCGTTGGCGAGGGCGGGCGCCGCCGTTGGCATACCAAGGAAGCTCGCGCCCGTCGGTGTACGGTCGCCGGGCACGAGGATCACGTCAGTGGTATCGGGCAACTGCGCCATGCTCGCCAGCGGATAGTCCTTCCAACTGTGCTGCTGGATCTGGCTGTCCTTGTAACTCACCGACAGGTTGAGTGCGGTGGACAACGCATCGAGCGTGGCGCCGGCCACCTGACCTTCGAGACCGGTTGGATTGACGACGCGGCCGACATCGACCGCGCACACCACGCGTTCGATGTTGAGCTTGTCGCCTTGCAGCGATGCCTCCACGGCATGCGCCACGTAGGCGCCGTCAACATGCCAGCAGGCAATGCCGAGACCATTCACCGTGCGCAGCCAGTTCTTCCACTCGATGCGATCGGCCACCAGCTTCAGCACGTTGATCAGGCGACCGGTGTCGAGCGTGCGTCCATCGCCCAACGGGATCATGCGCGGTTCACCGATCAGGCGCAGCCGGGTGACCAGTGGGTCTTCCTTGAGCGAGTGGGCGATCTCGTCCACGAAGCTTTCGACGGCGAAGGCGTTGCTCACGTGCGACGTGCCACGCGAGGGGCCTCGCAACATGGCCGAAGGCAGGGAATACCAGTCGCTGCGCAGGTTGGGCACGAGCCCTGCCGGCAGCTGATGAGCGTCGACTTCGGACGTCCACAGGCGATTGTCGGGGACGCCACGCTGCGCCAGCGCCGAGGCACTCGCCATGCGCTGATTCCAGGTAAGAATCTGGCGCTTGCCGTCCAGCGCCGCGCTGAACTTGTGCACGGTGGCGGAGCGGTAGTAGTCCTGCGTGAGGTCTTCGTCACGCGTCCACATCAGCTTGACCGGTCTCTCCACCGCCTTGGCGAGCATGACGGCTTCGGCGACGTAGTCGTGGTCCAGGCGACGGCCGTAGCCACCACCCACGCGCGGCACGCGGATCTCGATCTGCGCAGGCGATAGGCCCGTAAGGCGCTGGACGACCGACCATGCCTGCTGCGGCGCCTGCGTAGGCACGACGAGGACGGCGCGGTCCTTGTCGATTTTCACCACGCAGTTCATGGGTTCCGGGGTGGCATGCGCGAGCCATGGCTGCACATAGGTCGCCTCGACGCGCCGCGCCGCTTTCTTTGCGGCGCTATCGACGTCGCCGTCGTTGCGCACGCGCGCGGCCGGCTGGGCGTTCTTGTCGTTGACCACGTCGGCGGCCTGTTGCTCGAACCAGGCGCTGTTCTCGCTTTGTGCACCGGCCTTCCAGTGCAACTTCAGCTTGGCGCGGCCCTGCAAGGCCGCCCAGGTATTTTCAGCGAGTACGGCCACGGCGGGCGAACGCACGGTCTGGCCGAGTGGAACACCCGCTTCGGGCTTGATCTGTACCACCTTGACCACGCCCTTCACGGCAAGCGTGTCGGTGGTGTCCAGGCTGTCCACGCTGCCATCCGGCCAGGGGCAATGCGACAGTACGGCCACCAAGGCTCCCGCCACGTAGGTGTCGAGTGCATAGTCGGTCTGGCCGGTGACAATGGCGCGCGCGTTGATGTCCCCTGCCGGCTGGCCGATCAGGGTGTAGTGGTCCGGCGTCTTCGGCTGTACTGGCGCATCAGGCGGCTGGATCTTCGCGGCGGCGTCGGCGAGGGAGCCGTAACCGAAACGGCGACCGTCCGGCGCGACGACGCTGCCTTCCTCGCAACGCAGGCGATCGGCCGGTACGCCGAGGCGACGCGCGGCGGCCTGCATCAGCAGCCAGCGCGCGAGCGCACCCGCGCCGCGCAAGTCGGCCCATGCGGCCGGAATGGAATCGCCCAGCCCGCTGGTCTGGTGGCCATACACCCAACGCGGCTTGCCGTTGTCGTCGTCCACGCCCAGGCCGAGTGGCACCACGCTGACGCGCGTCCAGTCGGCGTCCAACTCGTCGGCGATGATGCGCGCGAGCGAGGTAGAGGTACCGGTGCCGGTATCCGGATCACGAATGCCGATGACTACGTTGCCATCCGCGTCGATGCGGACGTACGCGCCAAGGCCGTACAGCGTGTCGCCCAGCATGGAGGGCGGAACCGGTGCGTCCGCCGCCTCGGCGAACGGAATGCCGACGATCAGCGCCCCGGCCGTACCGGCGAGCACCTTGAGGAAATGGCGACGCGAAAGCTGCATCGTGGACTCGTGGGCGTCGCTCATGCCTGGGCTCCCTTGGCGGCACGCTTGATGGCGAGACGCACACGGGTCTGGCAGCCGCAGCGGCAAAGATTGGGCAACTGATCGATGTCGTTGTCGCTCGGTTGCGGATGGCGATTGAGCAGATCGAGCGAGGCCATCAGCCAGCCCGGCGTGCAGTAGCCGCAGCCGATGGCATCTTCATCGACGAACGCCTGCTGCAGCGGATGGAGCTTGCCGTCGGCGGCAGCGAGGCCTTCGACGGTGGTCACCTTTTTACCGGACAACTTGACCACCGGCAGGCTGGTGGCCGACGCGAGCTTGCCGTCGACCAGCACAAGGTCATAGCCACCTTCGCCATGCTCGCCGCTGTACTTGGTGCCAGTGAGGCGCAGCACGTCGCGCAGATACCACAGCAAGGGCATCTGGTCGTCGCCGGTGTGGCGATAGCTCTTGCCGTTGATCTCCAGGTCGACTCCCTCGCGCACCTTCTCGGGCACGACGGTGTTGCTTGTTCCGGGTGTCGGCATCTGGTCTTGCGCGTTCGCCATCGGTTCGGAGCTCCTTCGGGATCCACTCATTGTGGCATTGCAGCGCGGTCCTTAGGAGGCAGCCCGGCTGAACAGGCGTCGCCACACCAGGTAGACCGGGATGCCCGCCGCCATGATCAGCAGGCCGATGCCGGTGTTTTTGGGGCTGTTCTGCAGGCTCTGCACCACCACCAGGCCCACTGTGCCGATAAAGATCAGCGGCAGTACCGGGTAGCCGGGCACACGGAAACTGGCCTGGTTGCCCTCATACCGGCGATACCAGAACAGCGTGGCGACGCCCACGGCGCAGGCGAGCCAGTCGCCAAATGTGGCGTAATCGAGCAGTTGGCCGTAGCTGCCGGACAGCACCAGCACGATGGCCCAGCCGGACAGCAGCAATAGGGCGACGTTGGGCGTGCGGTGCACCGGGTGCAGGCGCGCCACGCTGCGGAAGAACAGACCGTCGTCGCCCATCACCTGCAGCACGCGTGCACCGGATACCAGCGTGATGTTGCAGAAGCCGAGCGTGGAAATCGCAATGCCAATGGCCATGACCTTGGCGCCTGTGCTGCCGAACACACGCTGCATCACGTCGGCGGCCGGGGTATGGCTGGCGGCAAGGCCGTCATGGCCCAGTACGGCAAGGTAGGCGAGATTCACCAGCGCATACGCGGTGATGACCAGCACCATGCCGATGAACAGTGCCCGGGGCAGGGTGCGCTGGGGTTCGGCCACTTCACCCGCGAGATTGTTGAGGTAGGTGAAGCCGGAATAGGCAAACAGCACCGGCAGAGCCGCGCCCATGAAGCCGACGTTGGCGAATGCCGGATCCGGAGCCAGCACATCCTTGCCGCCCGCCCCTGCGAGGAACAGCCCGCACACCACCAGCACCGCAACAGCCAGCAGCTTCAGCAGGGTGAACAGGTTATGGACCTGTGCGCCGAGTTTCAGGCCGAACAGATTGATCAGCGCGACAAACGCCAGCGCACCAGCGGCCAGCGGCGTGACCATGGTGTTGGGCAACCCGAATACCGCGGCGGCATAGCTGGCGAAGATGGTGGCCACCGCCGCGCTGGAGCCCGAATAGATCACCAGCAGCATAGTCCAGCCGAACAGGAACCCGGCCAATGGCCCGAAGGCCTCGCGCAGGTAGACGTAGCTGCCGCCCGCATGGGGGCGGCGGGCCCCCAGTTCGGCGTAACACAGCGCGCCGATAAGGGTCAGTACGCCGGCGCCCACCCACACCAGCAGCAAAGCCAGCCCGGATTCCGTACGCCCTGCGGCGATATAGGGATTCAGGAAGATGCCGCCGCCGATCAGTCCACCGACCACGATCAGGGCTGCATCCCACGGGCGGAGGCGACGGACGTAGCCGCCGGACGTCGAGGTGTCGCTCATGGATGCTTCGCTGCAGGAAAGTGTGGCGAGCATGGCGGCTGGGGCTTTTGTCAGCAAGCCCCGATGGCCTTCTTGGGACCGGAAACGAAAGGGCCGGCGCAAGGCCGGCCCTTCCAGTGCGAGCTATGCGCCCACGATCAGAACACGGTAAGGAACAGCGCCAGGTTGGTCACGTTAAGCGTGCCAATACCTGCGCCGGGCTCATACCCCGGTACGCCTTGGTAGTACCAGTTGTCGCCTGCCTTGATGTCATTGAAGGGCGAGAACGGTCCGTAGCTGAAGATGTTCTGGAATGCATAGATCTGCGGGTTCCACAGACCGATGCGGCCATACGTGGCCTGCGTCAGCAGAGCGCTGATGCCGTTGAGCTGCGGCGCCACGAAGCTGGTGCCACCTTCGCCGGTCAGCAGGCCGCTGCCATCCGTCGACGACACGAAGCTGTAGCCCGTTTCCGGATCGGCATTGAGCGAGATGTCCGGCACGTTGCGACCCTTGAAGTTCGCCGGCAGCGTGTAGTTGAAGCCGTTGGCCGGCTGGTACAGAGTCTGCTTCTTCTCGCTCTTGCGGATGCCTGAGGTGAACGCCTGGTAGCGCGGCCGCGACCAGAACACGCTCACACCGCCACCGCCACCCGTCGAGAACACTTCGCTGGTGATATCCGCGCCGAAGTTGGTCTTGAAGTAGCTGACGATGTAATCCCAACCCCAGATGCGCTCCTTGTCCAGCGTGGCCTTGGGGCCGCCGCTGAAGCTATAGGTGAAGGGCACGGTGGTGCCGCCAGCCGTGGTGATGAGCGGATCAGAGCCCGGTGCGTCCGCCGTCAGCGGCGGCGGTACGGCGTCGGTCGGCAGGCCACCCAAGTCACGCACGGTGTCGTAGGCGCCGGAATCGCCCGCTGTCGCGAACATCGAAATACCCTGTGCGGCCGCTTCCAGGAACACCTGGTGGAAGGCGCGCAACTCATCGGTGTAATCCACGCCACCGTTCAACTGCGGGAAGTAGAAGATCTCTGGAGAACCCCAGCTCACCGACAGGCTGTCGACCTTGTTATCGGATACGGCCTGGTTGAATACGTCGAAGAAACCGGCATCGGTGTTCGGCGCGTCATACACAATGATGTCCGCCCACGGCGCCAGTCCACCTGACTGCTCCACGTCCAGCGAGGTTTCGCCCGAGCCTGCCGCAGAACCCAGCACGCCGCCGCCATCCACATGCACCTGAGTGATGCGATTGGGTTTGACGGCGAGCCCGATGGTGCTCCAGTACGTATAGGCGTCAGCCGGCACGAAATCCGCCAGCGTGGCGATACCGATGGTGGAGCCCTTACCGTTCACGCCCGCCTTGTAGAGCGGGTTGATGTTGTAGCGGTTCGCCACGTCACCCACGGTAAACGAGCCGGGCGTGCAGGTCGCCGTCGGATTGCCGGTGCAGGGTGTTGTCGCCGGTGCGGTGGCCGCCGCCGTCCTGGCCATGGGACTCATGGTGGAGGCGGAAGCGGGAGTCGACGGTTTGAACGCCGACACACGACGCGAGTGATAGCGCGACTCGGTGCTGAGGCCGGAAGCGACGATCAGCGTGCTCGACAGGGACGAGGGCAGCGTCGGCGTAGCGCTCGGCCGATGGAACGTCGTGCCATCGGCATTGCGGTAATCGTGAATGGACGTCTGGAAGGCCTTGTTGAACTGGCCAACCGTGCCGCTCACCTTGATGGCAAGGTGGTTCGGCAGCAGCTCCACTTGTTGCAGGCCTTGTTGTTTGGCAAACGCCTGCACCTTGGCGATGTCGTCGGCTGACGCGCCGAAGCGGTCTGCGAACTGCGCCGTGGTGAGGAAGCGGCGGAAGGAAGGATTACCCTGGGTTACCGTGCTGTAGACGAAATTCTCTAACGCGTCCTGATTGCGAAGTCCCAGCACAAGCGTGACGTTGACCGTCTCGTTCGTATTGCTGGGTCCTAGGTCTGCTGGTGACGAATTGCCCGCGGCCATCGCCATTGAGGTGGCGCTGCCGAAGAACAGTAAGCCGAGAGAGGCTGCGAGCGACTTGCGTTGCAACGTCGAGAGCATGTGTTTTCTCCAGGGTGGAAAGGGCCCTGACCGCGGCGCTGTGACGACGGCCCTGTGCGTCGGCACGCTTTTCGGCATGGCCATAGACGGACGACATTGGACTCCCCAAAACCCAGTACGCCCCCTGGAAATACATCCGCACTGGCCAGCTAAAGCTAACTCCGCTTGTTAAATCACGGAAGTGGCTGGTTTTGCGCAAAAATTTGCGGTTTTGGCGCGGTTGTTGGAGTTGTTGCCGCAATATGTTGCGCCTACAACCTTTGACCTATCGGTGGGCATCCGAAAGCGCATTTCGGCCCAATAAAGAAGGACTTGGCAGCCCTTTTCAGGCCGGGCGCCCATTTGCGGCACAATAAATGGGTTGTGCGTCGTGGACAGCCCTGTTTTCGACGCCCCGTTTCCCCGGAGTCGAAGCCATCGCCATGACCACCATCAAGCAAGACGACCTGATCCAGTCCGTAGCGGACGCCCTGCAGTACATCAGCTACTACCACCCCGTCGACTACATCACCAACCTCGCCGCCGCCTACGAGCGCGAGGAGTCGCCGGCTGCCAAGGACGCGATGGCGCAGATCCTGATCAATTCGCGAATGGCCGCCGAAGGCCATCGCCCGCTGTGCCAGGACACGGGCATCGTCACCGTCTTCCTCAAGGTCGGCATGAACGTCCGCTGGGACGCCACCATGTCGCTGGACGACATGGTCAACGAGGGCGTGCGTCGCGCTTACAACGACCCGGACAACAAGCTGCGCGCCAGCGTGCTGGCCGATCCGGCCGGCAAGCGCACCAACACCAAGGACAACACGCCGGCCGTCATCAATGTCTCCATCGTGCCGGGCGACACCGTCGAGGTGATCGTTGCCGCCAAGGGCGGTGGTTCGGAGGCGAAGTCCAAGTTCGCGATGCTCAACCCGTCCGACTCCATCGTGGACTGGGTGCTGAAGACTGTGCCGACCATGGGCGCCGGCTGGTGCCCGCCGGGCATGCTGGGCATCGGCATCGGCGGCACCGCCGAAAAGGCCATGCTGCTGGCCAAGGAATCGTTGATGGAGCACATCGACATCCAGGAACTCATGGCTCGTGGCCCGCAGAACCGTGCGGAAGAGCTGCGCATCGAGTTGTATGAGAAGGTCAACGCGCTCGGTATCGGTGCGCAGGGCCTGGGTGGCCTCACCACCGTGCTCGATATCAAGATCAAGGATTACCCGACGCACGCGGCCAACCTGCCGGTGGCGATGATCCCCAACTGCGCGGCCACCCGCCACGCGCACTTCACCCTGGATGGTTCGGGCCCGGTCGCGCTCGATCCGCCGTCGCTGGAGCACTGGCCCAAGCTCACCTATGACTCCAGCAAGGGTCGTCGCGTGAACCTCGACACGGTCACCCGCGAGGACGTCGCCGGCTGGAAGCCGGGCGAAGTGCTGCTGCTCAACGGCAAGCTGCTCACCGGCCGCGATGCCGCGCATAAGCGCATGGTCGACATGCTCAACAAGGGCGAGCCGTTGCCGGTCGATTTCAAGAACCGCTTCATCTACTACGTGGGTCCGGTCGATCCCGTGCGCGATGAAGTGGTGGGCCCCGCTGGCCCGACCACGGCCACGCGCATGGACAAGTTCACCGAGCAGGTGCTGGCGCAGACTGGCCTGCTGGGCATGGTCGGCAAGGCCGAGCGCGGCCCGGCTGCCATCGAGGCGATCAAGAAGCACCAGTCGGTGTACCTGATGGCCGTGGGTGGCGCCGCGTATCTTGTGTCCAAGGCGATCAAGGCCTCGCGTGTCGTGGGCTTTGCCGACCTGGGCATGGAAGCCATCTACGAATTCAAAGTGCAGGACATGCCGGTGACCGTGGCGGTTGATTCGGCCGGTACCTCCGTGCACCAGACGGGCCCGAAAGAATGGCAGGCTCGTATTGGCAAAATCCCCGTGGTGGTGGCGTAACACCGCACTTCTCCTTCTCCCCTCCGGGGAGAAGGCCGGGATGAGGGGCGGGTGCTTGCGAAAAGGTTTCAAAAGTGAGCTTTTGAGATTCCACGACTGAGACAAGCCCGACCCCTCACCCCAACCCTCTCTCCCACAGGGACTACCTTCGGGTCGCCCGAAGGGGAGAGGGAGCTATTCGTGCTACCCCATACGCATCCGCATTTAGCCATCCAAACGCCCATCGAAGCGCAGCGGTTGCATTCCGCCTGCTGCGGCGCAACACTGGCCCGATTGTTTTCCCCAACCACCAACGTAGGTACTCGTGAACCCGCAAAGCCCCGCGTCGCTTCCTGCTGACGCATCCTGGATCGTGATGAAGTTTGGCGGCACCAGTGTCGCTACCCTGCCGCGCTGGCAGAACATCCGTGAGCTCGTTGCCAGCCGCCGCGCCGAAGGCGCCCGCGTGCTGGTGGTCGTGTCCGCGCTCACCGGCATCACCGACGCACTCAAACAAATGTGCGCGCAGGAAGACAAGGGCAAACGCATCGAGGCTGCCAAGGCGATCGCACAGCGTCATTACGACCTGCTCGATCACATGCAGCTGGCGGTTCCGGATACCCTCGGCGCTCGGCTCTCCGAGCTGGCGAAGCTGGCTGACGAAGGCCCGGCGCTGCTGGGCGAACTTGCCTGGTCGGCACTGGTGCAGGCGCACGGCGAGCTGATGTCCAGCGCGCTCGGCGCGGCGTTCCTCTCCCATAGCGGCTTGAGCACGCGGTGGGTGGACGCACGCGATTGCCTCTCGGCGATTGCGCTGCCCAACCAGAACGAGCGCACCAAGCTGCTCTCCGCCATGGTCGAGGCCAAACCGGATCCTGCACTGAACACACGCCTCGCCGCGCTGGGCGATGTCTTCATCACCCAAGGCTTCATCGCGCGCGAATCACAGGGGCGCACGGTCCTGCTCGGCCGTGGCGGTTCGGATACCTCGGCCTCGTACTTTGGTGCGTTGCTGAAGGCGCAGCGCGTGGAAATCTGGACCGACGTGGCGGGCATGTTCACCGCCAACCCGCGTCAGGTGCCCAGCGCCCGCCTGTTGCAGCGATTGGATTACGAAGAAGCCCAGGAGATCGCTTCCACTGGCGCCAAGGTGCTGCATCCCCGCTGCCTCTCACCGCTGCGCGAGCCGCGCGTTCCATTGCTGATCAAGGACACCAATCGGCCAGAGCTGGAAGGCACGCTGATCGGCCCGGAAGTGCGCGAGCATGCGCCCAGCGTCAAGGCGATCAGTGCGCGCAAGGGCATCACGCTGGTGTCGATGGAATCGGTGGGCATGTGGCAACAGGTCGGCTTTCTCGCTGACGTGTTTGCGCAGTTCAAGCAACACGGCCTGTCGGTGGACATGATCGGCTCCGCCGAAACCAATGTGACGGTGTCACTGGACCCCACCGAGAACCTGCTCGATTCCGATGCGCTGGCCGCGTTGGCTAGCGACCTGGCCAAGGTGTGTCGCGTGAAGGTCATCGCGCCGTGTGCGGCGATCACGCTGGTCGGTCGCGGCATGCGGTCGATGCTACATACGCTGTCCGCCGTGTTGGCTGAGTTCGGCCAGCTGCGTGTGCACATGATTTCGCAGTCGTCCAACAACCTCAATCTCACCTTTGTAGTGGATGAGAATGTAGTCGACGAGCTGCTGCCGCATTTGCACGAGTTGCTGATCACGGCGGGCGCGCTGCGTACCGACGACAGCGCCTTGTTCGGTCCAAGCTGGCAGGCGCTGTACGGCACCGGCGACGTATTGCCGCCCGCTGCGTCGTGGTGGCGCGAGGAGCGTCGCACCGATCTGCTCAAGATTGGCGCGGGCGCCACGCCGCGCTATGTCTACCACCTGCCTACGGTGCGCCAGCAGGCGCGTGAGCTGAAGACGCTGGCGGCAGTGGATCGCCTGCATTACGCGGTGAAGGCCAATACGCATCCGGCCATTCTCAAGGCGCTTGCGGAAGAAGGCTTCGGCTTCGAATGTGTGTCGCCGGGTGAACTGAAGGCTGTGATGGCCGTGGTGCCTGAGTCCGCGCCGCTGCTGTTCACGCCCAACTTCGCGCCGAAGGATGATTACGCGTGGGCGCTCACCACACGTGCCACGTTGTCGCTGGATTCGCTCTACCAGTTGGAGCAGTGGGGCGAGCTTTTCCGCGGCAAGGAAGTGGTGCTTCGCCTCGACCTCGGTCGTGGTCTGGGTCATCACGAGAAGGTGCGCACAGGCGGCAGTGGCAGCAAGTTCGGCCTGCCGGTGGAACAGCTCGACGCGTTCCTGCGCCTAGCCGACACGCATGGCGTCACGGTGCGTGGCCTGCATGCGCACCTTGGCTCGGGCATCCTCGATGACGCCCATTGGGGCGAGGTCTACGGTCAGCTGGCCAGTCTGGCTGAGCGCATTGGCAGCGTGACGTTCCTGGATATCGGCGGTGGCCTTGGCGTGCCCTCGCATCCGGGCGAGGCGCGGCTCGATATCGCAGCGCTCGACAAGGTGCTGCGCGAGGTCAAGGCGGCTTATCCGCACTACAAGCTATGGATGGAGCCTGGCCGCTATCTGGTGGCCGATGCGGGCGTGCTGATCACCAAGGTCACCCAGACCAAGGGCAAGGGCAACGGACAGATCCGCTACCTCGGCGTGGATACGGGCATGAACAGCTTGATCCGCCCCGCGCTGTACGAGGCCTGGCACGAGATCGTGAACCTCACGCGCCTGGACGAGCCCGCCACTTCGCTATTCCAGGTGGTTGGCCCGATCTGTGAGAGCGGCGACGTGCTGGGCACTGACCGGCGCTTGCCGGAGCCGCAGGAAGGCGATGTGGTGCTGGTGGCTCAAGCAGGCGCGTACGGCAAGGTGATGTCCTCGCCGTACAACCTGCGGGATGAGGCGGAAGAGATCATCCTGGAGTAAGCCTCGCTTTTCCTCCCTCTCCCCTCCGGGGAGAGGGTTGGGGTGAGGGGTGGGTGCTCGCGAAAGCATTTCAAAATGGACGCTGCAGGATGAAGCGTTTGAATGTCGACAGGGCTCGCGGTATGCGAGGCACCCAAACGGATGCGGAGCAATTGCTCTGGTATTACCTGCGCAACCGTCGCATGCAAGGCTGGAAATTCCGACGCCAGCACGAAATCAGTCGTTACATCGTCGATTTTGTCTGTCCGGACGCGGGCCTGATCGTGGAGCTAGACGGCGGTCGGCATGGCGATCAGTTGATTTATGACGAGCGCCGTACTCTTGAGCTCCAAACGATGGGCTACAGAGTCCTGCGTTTCTGGAACAATGATGTACTGAAAAACGTGGAAGGCGTGCTTGAGGTGATCCTGGAGGTCTTGGCAAGCCCGGCCCCTCACCCCAGCCCTCTCCCCGAAGGGGAGAGGGAGTAGCGTCGACGGAGACTTGAGAGTGACCACCAACATCAACCCCCGCCTGACCCAGGTATTCCGCTTCGTGCGGTGCAGCTACGCCGACGGCGTGGCTGAGCTGGTCTACGCCTTCGACCACGGCGAGGAGCTGATCGAGCGCGTGCGTTTCCCGAACGCGCCCGCGCTGCCGGCCAACCATCAGGCCGCGTTCGATCAGGCGCTGAAGATGCTGCATCTCATCGCGGGCGTGAGCTACTACAAGGCCGGTGTGCCGCCGCGTATCGATGTGGTCGGCGGTCCGCTGGACGACGCCACGGCCAATCTGCTGGACGAGCTGTATCTGCATGGACTCGCTGAGTTTGCCTATCGCAACGGGCTGGACCTGCGCGGTCGTATCCAATTCCCTCGCGGCGGCGCCACGCAGCCGGAAGCGAAGGCGTTGGGTTTGCCGCACCGCACGCTGGTGCCGATTGGCGGCGGCAAGGATTCGCTGGTTGCGGTGGAAGCGATCAAGTCCATCGGCGGTGATGCGACGGCCGTGTGGGTTGGCAATTCGCCGCTGATCGCCGCCTGTGCCGAGCGCACCGGGCTGCCTCTGCTCAACATCCAGCGCGAACTCGCGCCGGGCCTGTTCGAGCTCAATCGCCTTGGCGCATGGAACGGCCATATCCCGGTGACGGCGGTCAATTCCGTCATCCTCGCGGTGGCGGCGATCCTTTACGGTTTCGATAGCATTGCTTTCGCCAACGAGCGTTCCGCGTCTGCCGCCACGCTGGAGTACGAAGGCCAGCAGGTGAATCACCAGTGGAGCAAGGGCTATAGCTTCGAGCAATTGCTCAGTGACTGGCTGCACCAGCACGTTGCCGCCGATCTTGATTACTGCTCCTTGCTGCGGCCGTTCTCCGAACTGGCCGTGACCCGCGCCTTTTCCAAGCTCACGCCGTACTTCGACGTGTTCTCCAGCTGCAACCGCAACTTCAAGATCCTGGGCCCCAAGCCGGCCGATCGCTGGTGCGGTCAGTGCCCGAAGTGCCACTTCGTGTTCCTGGCGCTGGCGCCGTTCCTGGCCAAGCCGCGACTGCTGTCGATTTTCGGCCGAAACCTGCTGGACGACGAAAATCTCGCCCCGGGTTTCGATGCGTTGCTTGAGTATCAGGATCACAAGCCGTTCGAATGCGTAGGTGAGGGCGCCGAAGCGCGCGCTGCGATGTATGCACTGAGCCAGCGTTCGGAATGGCAGGAAGACACCCTGGTGGCACGTTTCATTCGTGACATCCTGCCGCAACTCGACGTGAGCGAGCTCGCGCTGGAGCCATGGTTGGAGCCGTCCGCCGAACAACGCATTCCCAAGCGTCTGCAGCCGGCGCTGGCGTTCTTCGCGTGACCTCTCCGTTACCGCTGAGCATCGCGGATCTTGCCGACAAGCGGGTGGCGATCTGGGGATTCGGGCGCGAGGGCAAGGCGGCTATCGCTGCCATTCGCTCACGTCTCCCCGCGTTGCCGCTGACTTTGTTCTGCAGCGATGCGGAAGTCGTTGCCGCGAGGGCGTTCGATGCGACGCTGACGGTGCACGGTGTAGAACCCGACGCGGCGGCGCTTGCCCCGTTCGACGTGGTGGTGAAGTCCCCTGGCATTTCCGCGTACAAGCCCGCCCTGCTGGCCGCGCGTGAGGCCGGCATCCGCGTGTCGTCGGGAACCGCCCTATGGTTTGCAGAGAAGCCGGGTGCGCGCGTCGTCGCCGTAACGGGCACCAAGGGCAAGAGCACGACCACAGCCTTGCTTGCGCATCTCGCGCGCAGCCTGGGCGTGCGTACCGCACTGGCAGGCAACATCGGCATGCCACTGCTGGAACTGGTCGATCAGCCCGCTGATCTCTGGGCCATCGAGCTGTCGAGTTTTCAGACGGGCGAAGCCGGCCCCGTCGAGCTGGGTGTCATCACCAGTCTCTACGAAGAACACCTCGACTGGCACGGCACGCGTGAACGCTATATCGAAGACAAGCTCAAGCTGACTGACGTGTCGAAACAGTTGTTGGTGAATGCCACGCAGCCTTCGCTGCTTGAGCGCACGTCGAGTCACCCGCATCGCATCGTGTTCGGCAATCCGGAGGGCTGGCATGTTGCGGATGGTTTCATTCGTCGCGGCACGCAGCGGGTATTCGAGGCGGCCAAGCTGCGCGCGCCGGGTGAGCACAACGCGCTCAATGCCTGCGCGGCGCTCGCGGCGCTGGAGGTCATGGGCTTCGACGCGCTGGAGGCCGCGCCATCCCTTGCCGCCTTCCGTCCCTTGCCGCATCGCCTGCAGCCGCTGGGTGAACACGATGGCTTTCATTGGATCAACGATTCCATCAGCACCATGCCCCAGGCTGCGCTGGCAGCGCTCGATAGTCTGCAGGGGCAGACCGTCACCCTCATTGTGGGTGGACACGATCGCGGACTGGATTGGAGCGAGTTCGTCGCGGCGATGAAGGTACGTGCGCCGCACGCCATCCTGGCGCAAGGCGCCAATGGTCCGCGCGTCGCGCGAGCGTTGCGCGAGGCCGGTGTGGCGGTGGAAGAGGCGAGCGATCTTGCTGCGGCCGTTGCACGCGCACGGACGCTGACGCCCGCAGGTGGCACCATTCTGTTGTCGCCCGGCGCGCCCAGCTTTGACCAGTTCCACGACTATGCGGATCGTGGCCGCCATTTCGCTGAGATGGCTGGTTTTGATGCGCATGAGATCGTTGGCATCGAAGGGCTTGGCATCGTCTGACCAGACGCCGTGGCAGGGGAGCACTCGTGTGCGAAAGCCTGACGAAGCAGGTGCGTTCGAACACCACGGTTGCGTATGTGTACGTTTCTGCAGAAAGACGGCGTGTCGCTTAGACTGGTGCTTCGAGCGAACGGAGCGTCCTCATGCCCAAAGCCACGCCATTCCTCATGTTCCAAGGTGGCAGCGCGCAAACTGCGCTTGACCTGTACTTCGCCACGTTCCCGGGCTCGCGCATGCTGAGCGTCGATTACTATGCCAAGGGCGAGCTCGGTCCAGAAGGTTCGATCAAGGTGGCGCGGTTTGCTCTGTGCGGTGCCGAATTCATGTGTTCGGACAGTCCAATCGAGCATGCATTCTCGTTTACGCCATCCAGTTCCATCTTCGTGGAATTCGAGGTGGCGGAGTCACTGGACCGGACGTTCGCCGTGCTTTCTGACGGTGGCGAGGTGCTCATGCCGCTGGATGACTATGGGTTCAGTCGCCGCTTCGGCTGGGTGAACGATCGATTCGGTGTGTCCTGGCAGTTATCGTTACCGCTTGCACACTGATACGCGACGGCTATGACGATGGATATCCGCATT
Organism: Dyella sp. ASV24; assembly: GCF_016428905.1. GTDB lineage: Bacteria > Pseudomonadota > Gammaproteobacteria > Xanthomonadales > Rhodanobacteraceae > Dyella. The sequence continues at coordinate 29,622 of NZ_JAELTQ010000031.1, forward strand.
GACGATCTGCGTGGTGCTGAGGTTGCGGCATTGCTGCAGGAACACCTCGACGACATGGCGCAGCACTCGCCGCCAGAAAGCATCCACGCACTCGATTTGGAGAGGCTCCGCCGTCCGGAGATCACGTTCTGGACGGTGTGGGAGGATGGGCTGTTGCTGGGCTGTTGCGCGATAAGGGAACTCGACCCCACGCACGGAGAGATCAAATCCATGCGTACCTCGAAGCACCATCGCCGCAAAGGCACGGCCGCCTTCATGGTGCAACACATCCTCGATGAAGCCGTACGTCGTGGCTATCAACGCCTGAGCCTGGAAACCGGCTCGCCCGCTGCCTTTGAGCCCGCGAGACGGTTGTATGCGCGGTTCGGTTTTACCTTCTGTGAGCCGTTCGGGGACTACGTGGAGGACAGGTACAGCGTATTCATGACGCGGGCGATCCAGCGCAGCTAACGGGGCACAAAGAACGCCTCGTACAAATGGCGCTGTGCACTCCCGGAAAAAAAGGCCACGCTCCTTACGAGGCGTGGCCTTTCTTTTTCATCGCGCTGAAGGTCTGTTACCAGATCTTTACGCGGTCCGCCGGAGCGAGGTACAGCGTTTCACCCGGCTTGGGTTGGAACGCGTCATACCAGCCGTCGAGATTGCGCACGGTCTGCGCGCGGAAGCGGCCCGGCGAATGCTCGTTGCCGATCACGCGCTGGCGCATGGCGGCATCGCGGACCTTCTCGCGCCAGCTCTGGCCGAAGGCGAGGAAGAAGCGCTGGTCACCGGTCAGGCCATCAACGACCGGAGCCGGCTTGTCGCCGAGCGACTTGTGGTACGCGATGTAGGCCACGGTCAGGCCGGACACGTCGGCGATGTTCTCGCCCAGCGTCTGCTGGCCATTCACGTGCAGGCCCGGCAAGGCCTCGTACGCGTTGTATTGCTCGACCAGTTTCTGGCCCGCCGCCTTGAAGTGCGCCTGATCTTCCGGTGTCCACCAGTTGGCCAGGTTGCCCTGCGCGTCGAATTCGGCGCCGAGGTTGTCGAAGCTGTGGCTGATTTCGTGCCCGATCACAGCACCGATGGATCCGTAGTTCGCTGCGGCATCGGCCTTCGGGTCGAAGAACGGTGCTTCGAGGATCGCCGCGGGGAAGTTCAGTGCGTTCTGCAGCGGCAGGTTCACGGCGTTCACCGTCTGCGGCGTCATCCACCATTCGCCGCGATCCACCGACTGCCCAAGCTTGGCGAGCTGGTGGTCGTACTCGTACTTTTCGGCGCGCTGTTGGTTACCCAGTGCGTCGTCGGCGCGGATATCGAGCTTGGCGTAGTTACGCCACGTTTCCGGGTAGCCCACGCTGACGCGAATGCTGGCAATTTTTGCCTTGGCCTTCTGGCGCGTAGCGGGGGTCATCCAGTCGATATGGTCCACGCGCTCGTCGAACGCGGCGAGGATGTTCTTCACCATCTGCTCGACCTGTTGCTTGGACGAGGCGGGGAAGTATTCCTTCACGTAGATCTGGCCGACCGCATCGCCGAGTGCGACGTTGGTGCTGGCCACGGCGCGCTTCCAGCGATCACGCTGCTTGGGCGTGCCGGACAAGGTCTGGCCGTAGAAGCCGAAGCTGAGGTCGGCATAGGCCTTGGGCAGCAGCGACGCGCTCTCGTTGAGTGCGTGGAAGGTGAGGTAATCCTTCCACGCCTGCAGCGGTTCGCTGGCGGTCAGTGCGGAGAGTGACTTGATGGCCGGTACCTGCCACACGTCGACGATCTTCTGCTGATCGAGGCCAGCGGCCTTGAAGTAGGCAGCCCAGTCCAGTCCCGGCGCGTTCTTGGCGAACGAGGTCAGCGGCCACGGATTGTTGGCCTTGTGGATGTCCTGGCTGTCGACGATATCGACCTGTGCTTTGGCGATCTTGGTTTCCAGGTCGAGCACGCTTTTCGCCTTCGCGTCGGCATCGGCCACGCCCGCCTGCTTCAACAGGGCAGCGACGTACGCCAGGTACTTGCCGCGCGTCTCTACCATGGCCTTGTCGTCGGACAGGTAATAGTCGCGCGTAGGCATGCCCAGGCCGCCCTGCAGCAGATACGGGATGTTGCGCGAAGCATCTTCCAGACCGTGCGACACAAACAGGCCGAACAGGTGCTCGGTGTGGAAGTTGGTGGCGTTCACCGGATCCACATCGGCGCGCAGGCCATCACCCAGCACGCGGGCGAGGTCCGCCTTGCTGTTGATGGCGTCGATGGCCTTGAGTTCGGGCTGCAGCGGTTCGAGGCCGCGCTTCTCGATGGTGCCTTCGTCCATGAACGCGGCGTAGTAGTCGGCAATCTTGCGTTCGTTGCTGCCCGCGGCAGGCTTGCTCTTGCCAGCGGCCTGGATCAGGTCGGCGTTGCGCTTCTCGGCCTTCTGGAACACTTCCAGGAAGATGCCCGTGCTGGAGCGGTCGGCAGGAATCTCTGCCGTCTTCTTCCAGTTGCCGTTGGCATAGTTGTCGAAGTCGTTGCCGGGCAACACGCTGTGGTCGATGCCAGCCAGATCGATGCCGCTGGCGCTGCGCGCTGCCGTGTGAGCTGGAGCCGGCTGGGCCGCCGTACCCGCCATGGCGCAGGTGGTGGCCATGGCGGCCGCCGTGAAAATCCAACGAAGTTGCCGCATGGGCGGTCTCCTTAGTGACTAAAGCCTAACGATAGTCCCAAATCCGGAGCGGTGGGGCATGACTAGGGGGACTGGCGCTTCGGGGGCTATGAGACTTTGTGACGGCCTGTAGCCTACTATGGAGGGCGCCCGGTCCGGGCGTTGGATGGATTACGGCCCGGGCACCGATAGCGGCCGCTGCTATGGCCTGACAAAACATCATAAGGATTGTGACGATGCGTGCTGAAGGATGCAGCCGCCCGCGGGGACGTGCCGCGGGCTTCTTGGCAGGAATGCGGATGCTGTTCGTACTGGTGCTGGGATGGTCGGTGTTTCCCGCTCATGCCCAGGTTCATCCATGCAATGGCTCTGGTCCGGGCGAGGTGATGGTCGGCGAACAGCCGGGCGGCAACGGCATAGCTCCGATTCCGCTTTGCCAGTACGTGGACAACGGCAGTTACCAGCAGGCGCCTCCCGCACCGGTGCGGCTACCGGATGTCTATATGGCCGTAGTGACCCATCCGGACACCAATCTGGTGTGGTCCGCTACGGGATACGCCAACGAGAAGCAGGCCGAACAGGTCGCGATGGATGCATGTGCAAAAGCCATGGGCGAGGGTTGCGGTGTCGCGGCAGGTTGGAGCAATCAGGCGGTGATCATTGTAGTCGCCGATGTCGCCGGCAATCTTTTCGTTAATGGCGATGGTGATGCGCGCAAAGCGCAGAAACTGGCGATGGGGGACTGTGAAAAGTACTCCACTGGCTGCCAGCTTATGAAAGTGGTAGTGAATGGTATGGCCGGTGGAGCCAATTATTTTCCTGCCACGTTCCCTGGGCGCAGGCTATTCGCATCGGTAGCGCGTCCCAAAGGCACACCACCCGAAAAGTGGGATGACAAAGCATGGCTGGCTACCGGTCAGGGCGGCTACAAAGCCGCCGAGGATGCGGTGCTGACGCAGTGTGCCCACGACACCGGCATGGAGTGCGAAATTCGCGTCACCGTAGGCAACGGTCTGATCGCCCGTTCGCTCGATGATCAGGGTCATATCTACTGGCTTAACGCCTCGGCTCCCGCCATCGTGGAGCGCATAGTTCGTTCCAGCTGCCCGAAGGAACGCGAGTGCCGGTTGGTGGATACGTTCGATGCGCGCACGCCACGCACGGCTGTCATTGACGTGAGTGGGTCCGAGGCCCCTGCGCGTGGCTTCTATTCGTTGGCGCGCCCGGTGGATGATGCGGCGGAAAAGGCATGGGGTAAGCGTGCGATCGTGACGGGGCGCACTACGCGCGCGGAAGCGCAGGCGCAGGCAGTTGAGCTCTGCGAAGCCGAAAGTAAGATGCATTGCGAGGCGACGCCGAAAGAGGGCGATAGCGGCATCTCCCAGATGATGCTGTTGGTCCGCGACAGTACGGGTAAACCCAGTGTGTTCTTTGGCTCATCCAAAGATGACGTGAAGAACCAGAAGGAAAAGTACTGCGCCAAGAACAACGTATCCTGTCCAGGTGGCGAGGTGGTTGATCTCGCCAAGCCTGCGAAGACGACGGTGTCGATCTAGTCGCTGCAGTCCTTGCCGGACCGCTCCTGATCACGATGCTGGTCATGGAGCGGTTGCGAAGCAAACATCCGGCTTACCGTTCGATACGGTAGTTGAGTGACGCACGATTGAAGTCCGTTGCGCTCTGCGCCTCGAAATTCCAGCGTGCGTTGAAGTGGTAGCGCAGGGTAATCACCTGGCCAGGATCGAACAGGCCCACGCCATAGCTGATGTACAGGCGTGGTGAGAGGTATTTGCCCATGGTGAAGGCAGAACTGCCGTTGAGTGCGTCGCTGCTACTGACGCCGACATCGTCCAGGCCCAGACGCGAGCCGATGCTCTTGGCGAGCAGGTTGCCGGTGGCCGAACCAAGGGCTTGGGCCGCAGCGCCCACCATGTTGCCTTCGCCACCCTTCACCTGCGACAGCGGCTTGCCGGTGATCAGGTAGGAGAGGGCATCTGACTGTTCCATTGGCGGTTGCGAGAACACCGTGAGCACAGGGCGCTGCGCGGTACCCGCGATGTTGAGGCCAACCTGCTGGCCATCGTCGATGGTGGCGTTGGGGTTGAGCTTGCGAACCGCGCGGATGTTCAGACCAGGATTGTCGATAGGCGTACTGGCGAACAGCAGCTGGCCGCGATCGATCTGCAGGTTCTGTCCGTATGCTTTATAGGTGCCGCTCACTTCGATCTGGCCCTGGCCGGTAGTCGCGCGGCCGGGGCGTTCGCTGACGACCAATTGGCCTTGCAGGCGGCCATCGAGCCCCATGCCTACGAGGTGGGTCTTATTGCCAAGGTTGACTGTCACCGTGGCGGAAAGCGGCATCTGGCTGGCGGCTTCCTGCGGCTGTTTATCGTCCACCACCACCACGTCCGGTGAAGCTTTGGTGGCTCCCGCGCCGGGTAGCTTGTCCAGGTTCACGTCGGCGCTGTCGAGCGCGAGGCTGCCGGTGATGTCCAGACCCTTGTCGTTGTGCGTTACGGCGAGATCCGGAGAGATAGCGACCTTGGCGGCAGGAATATCGACCGCCCGGAAGTTGCTGCCCTTGACGGTCAGCACGCTCTGCGCATCGGGACCAAGCGCTGCCGTACCCGCCAGGACAACATGGCCATCACCCGAATGCAGCGTGCCGTCGATGCGGAAATGCTGCGCATCCGTCGTGCCGATACTCACGTGCCCCTGACTCAGTTTCAGCCCCATCGCAGGGATCTCTGCCGAGAAATCGGTGAGGTTGGCCTGGCCGCTGATTGCTGGAGCAGACAGCGTGCCGGCGAGATTGAAGTCACCATTCATGGCGCCCTTGGGGTTCACCACTTCGGTGGTGAATATCTCCAGCAGGCGAAGATTGCTCACATGGATGCCGACGTGACCACCCAGCGATTGTTGTGCGCCACTGATGGTGACCTGTCCATCCACACGACCGCTGTTGGTCAGCCCTGCATGCAACTCGACCTGCTGGCTCGACGGACTGAGCTGAGCGGTGAGCGCCAGATTGTCGTAGGTGACGAGCGGCTGATCGGTGCGGTCGGCGTAGGCGACCGAGCCGTGGGGTGAGGTGATCGATGCGTTGCCTGTGAGTGCGCCCGCCGTATTGCGGCGAATGCTGCCATTGCCGTCGAGCGAACCTTCTACGCGCATGGGCACTTTGCTGGTGCTTACCGCACTCATGATCAGCGCAATGGGCAGGCCATGCAGTCGATAGCTCGCATCGAGATTGCCGGCTTTGTCCTGCTTGGCAGCGGCGCACAGCAGGGGCTCGCCAGCGGTGAGGCATAGCTCGGACAGGTTGAGCGCGCCATTGTTGTACGAGAGCTGCGTGGACTGTTGCAGTCGCCAGCGGGGCAGGCCAGCGAGATCGATGTTGAGCGTGGACAACGAACCGTTCCACGCCGAGCCCTTGAGGCCGCCGCTCAATGCCAGATCGGTGGAGAGCGGTGAACCATGCGCGGCCAGGGTGAGGTTATGCCGCTCCGCCGTGCCGTCGCCGCGCACGCTGACTTGCGTGAAGGCCAAGCCACCGGCATTCACGCCGCCGGCTTGGAGATCCAGCTTGCCGCCCGGATGGCTGATATCCGGTACGTTGGCGAGCAGATGGAGCGTATCCACATGCTGCCCGGCATAGCTCAGCGTGCTGCCCTGCAGGTTGGTGTCGACGGCAAGCTTGGGATACGTACCGCGCACCTGGACCGTGCCCTGCAGCTTGCCCGCCGCCTCAGGTAGCCAGTCGCCCAGAGAAGTGACGGCAAGCTTGATGGTGACGTCGTTGGCCTTGCCGGGCTTTGCGTCAATAAGCGCGTCACTGCCGCCGGAAACGAGATGCAGCTTGCCGTCCACCACTCCCTCGGGCGGCAGATGCAACTTGCCGTCGCCATGCACGGTGCGGTCGCGCAGATGGCCGTCCAACTTGCGGATCTCCAGCGTGACGTCTGGATGGTCCTTCGGCAGTGTGCCTTGCGAGGCAAGGTCGAAGTCCAGCGAGCCGTTCCATTTCGCCAGCAGATGTCCGGGGTCGAACTTGTGGGCGACCGCTTCGAGCTGCCAGCCTAGGGCCGGCTGCAGCGTCAACGTACCGTTGGCTTGCAAGTCGCCCTGGGGTTGCTTGACAGTCAACGCATGCAGGTTGATCAGCTTCTGCGTACCGTCGAGATCGAGCGTGACGTCTGCGAGCTTTCCTTCCGGGCCGAGCGCAAGCGCGCTCTCCGCATGGAACTGCTCGGCGGAACCCTTGGCGGTGAGCGTGCCGTGACTCAGCAAGGGCTGGCCTGCCATCTCCTCGGGAAGCACGACATCCTTCCAGTCGAGCGTGAGGTCGGCGCTTAATGGTTTGGCCGAAAGCTGCACCACGCCATGCGCGTTGATGCTGCCTTTGAACTGCGGCGAGGCGATGCCCAACTGCTCCAGCGTCAGCGTGTTGAGGTCGTCGCTGAAACGCGCGCTCAGCGGCTGCAGTGCTACCTGATAGTCGTTGAGTCCCAGTTGTCCGGTGACGATGCCGCTGCGGCGATCGCCCTTGCCAGTGAGTGCGACAGATAGGCCCGTAAGTGAGCTATCACCAAGGAACGGCTTGGGATCGAAGCGTGGTGCGTCAAGCGTTGCTTGCCACGCGTAATCGCCACCCTGGGCCATGTCCAGCTGCAGGCGGGCGGGCATGGGTAGCGTGAGCTGAAGATCCAGGTGTGCCTGCTTGCTGTCGCCGTGCGCGGCCAGCTCGCCCGCATAGTCGGTGCCGCCGGCTGTCCAGGCGAAGCTGGCTTTGCTGTCGCCACGGTACGTGCTGCCGACCACGATGTTGCCGGTAAGGTCGGCATGCCCATCCGGCGCACGCAAGGCGAGTTGCCGCAATTCGATGCCGCGGCGGCCCGTCCAGCTACCGGCGACATCCAGAGAGTTGGAGGCGAACAAGGGCTGTCCGGCTTGCGTGATCTTCACCGTCCCCACGTGCGCGCGGTCGAGCACCATGTCGAGCGGGGGCTGCCACGAGAAACTGCTTTGGCTTTCCGGCTGATCGGGTTCGCTCGGTGGCAGGGCGACGTCCACGCCATCGACATTGAGATCGAGCACATGCAGTCGTTTGCGTAGCAGCGCCGGCACGCGCAAGTCCAAGTGGGCCTTGGCTACCTTGACGTCCAATCCCTTGCCGTCCGCGTAGCGCAGGCCGGAAAGATCAAGCGGACCCACCAGGCGCCCATCGGCTGATTGCACGGTGAGCTGGCCGTCAGTGAACCCTTCCGCGCGCGCCAACGCAAAGCGCAAGCCGGACGATGTGCCCAGCAACCATGCAAGGAAGGCAAACAGCAGGAGCAGGAGTGCGAGTAATGAAAGCAGCGTCCAGCGTAGCCAGCGACGGCGTGGGCGTGGCGCGGCGGCAGGGGTGGTGGTGTCGGCGTTCGTCATGGCGCTGCTCAGAGATCCGGGCCGATCACGACGTGCAATTCCACGCCGTGTTTATCCGGGTTGTGCACCGGTGTGCCCACATCCACCCGGATCATACCCACGGGCGAGAGCCAGCGAACCCCCAAGCCCGCGCCGATTTTCGGGCGGTAGTCCGTGCCATTGAACGCGTTGCCCGCGTCCACGAAGGCAGCCATGCCCCACTGGCGGGTGAAGTAATGCTCGACCTCGGTACTACCCACCAATAGGTTCTTGCCGCCGATCACACGCCCATAGGAGTTCTCGGGGCCGATGCTCTGATAGCCGTAGCCGCGCACCGAGCGGTCGCCGCCCGCGAAGAAGCGCAATTGTGGCGGAAGGTCATCGAAGTTGTTGGTCCAGGTGGCACCGGCCGATGCGCGCAGGATGAGGCGGTTGTTGCCCCAGAACGAGTTGATCCATTTACCGTCAGCGGTGACCTGGCTGAAGCTGGCATCGGACAGTAGCGAGCCGACCGTGCTGCGGGCAGTAAAGGTCAGCGACCAGCCGTTGCGCACGAAGATGGGGTTGTCGCCGGATTTGCGCGACAGCGATATCTCTGGATAAAACAGGTTGCTTCGACCATGTTCGAGTCCTGGCGTGCTGTCCGACTCGCCTGCCTTCTGACCCACCGTAAACGTACCGTCCAGCGCGTGCACGCCGACGGTACGCACCCAGCCGTACCATTGACGCGTTTCGTTGGCCACGAGCTCCAGCGTCTTGGACTTGGAGGTGTCGGTGTTGGAGTCGCGATAGGTGGCGCCGTAGTTGAAGCTGCGCTGGTTCGGGCCGGGCATGGGCACCGTGTACAGCGTCGACAGGGTTTTGAGCTTCTGCGCGAGGATGATCTCGTTCTTCCACTTGTGGCCGCTGCGGTTCACCCAGCGCCGTTCCATGCTGGCGCGCGCGCCAAAGCCCGTGTCGGTGCCGATGAACGGGCCGCCGCTGTAGATGGTGCGCTTGGCCGGCGATAGCTCCACTTTTACGTCGACCACGCCGTTCTTTTTGGTATCGATGTCGGGCAGTACGTTCACGACGGAGAAGTAGTCCGCTCCGTTCAATGCCTGCTGAAGCTGCAGCAACTTGTCCTGCGCGAAGTAATCGCCGGACTTGAAGGGCACATAGCGCTGCAGGAAGCCATCCTTGAACTGCGAGCCGTCGAAGTGCACGTCGCCGAACTTGTAGCGTGAGCCGGCATCCCAGGCGAGCTGGATCACGGCACTGCGCTCGCCGCGATTCACTTCCACACGATGGGTCACGAGTTTGGCGTCGAGGAAGCCGTTGGCGGTGAGCGCCCCGCTGAGCGCATCGCGCGAGGAGTCGTACTCGCCGTCGTTAAGCGTC
>NZ_JAELTQ010000317.1 GCF_016428905.1 Dyella sp. ASV24
GTGCAGCAGCCTGCATTAAACTATGCTTAGAGCGGGATTTAAAAGACTCTCCGGGCCTTTCCCTTTCATCTGGCATTGTGTCTCTCGCTTACCGTGGGCATCGTGTTCGACGACACAACCCTTTTTCCTCGTACGCTGATTTTGCAAGCAGATGCAACATCGCGAGACATTTTTCTTACTCGGGTGTCAAGCTACGCAGCAGCGCTTACGTGTATAACCGTTCGGATGTTAACTGAGCGAGACAATCACATAGTAGACATGCTGTGGGACTATATCTTTGTCGGCGGAGGCCTTTCGGCTTCGGTCGTATCCAGCCGACTGTTCAGTCTTGACCCGACGCTCAAGATCTTGGTCGTTGAGGCAGGGCCAAATGCCAACAACGACCCAGATATCGTATATCCAAACTCTACAAACC
>NZ_JAELTQ010000318.1 GCF_016428905.1 Dyella sp. ASV24
CCCCCCCCCCCCCCCCCCCCCCCCCCCCCCCCCCCCCCCCCCCCCCCCCCCCCCCCCCCCCCCCCCCCCCCCCCCCCCCCCCCCCCCTTTTAATGACCCGCCGACCACCGAGATCTACACCATTCCAGCTTCGTCGGCAGCGTCAGATGTGTATAAGAGACAGGGCCTGGATCATCCCGGATTGGCCGGCGCCTGCCGGTGTGCGGGCGGCGGTGAGCACCCGCCAGGGCCCTGGTGTTTCGACGGGGGCCTGGGCGCGCTTCAATCTGGGGGCTCGCTGTGGCGACTGTCTGTCTCTTATACACATCTCCGAGCCCACGAGACAGGACAGGCCCTCTCGTATGCCGTCTTCTGCTTGAAAAGCGGGGGGGGGGGGGGGGGGGGGGGGGGGGGGGGGGGGGGGGGGGGGGGGGG
>NZ_JAELTQ010000319.1 GCF_016428905.1 Dyella sp. ASV24
GCGGTGACCAGCGCAACGTCCCTCAATCTGAGCAGCACACCGAACCCAAGTTTCATGAGGGCGAGCAGAACTCACACGACAATGATGATCCCAGTATGTCCACCCGTCGATGGTAATTTCTCCGAGGAACTGGATTGTTAACAAAATTTACAGAGGACCAGCGATCAATCGCCAACCGTCTAGAGGCCGAGTCGGTACGTTGGGACCACGGGAACTCTTCATGATCCGACGAACCGATACTAATTCATTACCTGCAGAAGAAAAAAGAGCAGAACGATGACGACGCTGAGACGCGCATGTCTAAGAAGGACCCTACTCTTCCCGTAAGAGACAACTCGACCCCAATGCATACTCTTCGACACCCCATGCTAACTGCGACAGGCTAAATGGCACGGAAACGAGCCATCAAAGGG
>NZ_JAELTQ010000320.1 GCF_016428905.1 Dyella sp. ASV24
GGTAAACTTTGGACAGGTTGGACCAGAGAATGAAGCTAGTCTCCTTGAGGCGGGGGTTGTCAAGACTAAGGGCTTCCTCACTAGCCTTCATGAGGTCCATGACGTAGGGTTGGAAAGTCTCGGCACCAACGGCAGTAGCAATGCGGCCCAAGCTGTCGCAGGTAGCACTGCGGAGGTTCATAGCTTCTTCGCTGTCCTTGATCATGACGAACTGGCCAAGGGTCTTCATGACATTGTCGAAATAGGGCTTGAAGTCATCAGACATTGCAGCAGCAATGGCGCCAAGAGCAGATGCGGCGCCAGCACGGACACCATAATCGTCGTGGTCCAACAACTTAACCATAGGCCCAATAAGATTGGGTCCGTATTGAGCCATGATCTTGGTTTCAGCTCCATCACCAAAAGTGTCAAG
>NZ_JAELTQ010000321.1 GCF_016428905.1 Dyella sp. ASV24
GGCACCGCCAATGAGAAGAGTACCACCCAACAGCGCAGCTCCGCTACCTCTCGGCAACTGAGGGCCACCGCCGCCGCGTCCGCTGCTCTGCTGCATCTGGCGCAGGCGGCGCATCGCCTCCTCCTGCCAGTTGTTCTGGCTCGACATGGCTGCGCGGCTTCGTAGTCCGACTATCGGTCACAAAGAGAGAGGGGTGTGTGCTGCAAAGGGGCAAGTGAGAATTGCCTCGACCGAGATGTCCGGACACCTGATTCACGGCTGGGCGACGTGGTTTGTTGAGATGGGATGAGGCGTGGTGAGGATGGGACGGACAGGCAGGCAGCTTGAGCGACGAAGCTTGGCTGGAGGAGAGCTGATGGGTCCGAAATTTTGGCGTCGCTGCTTCTCGTTGGCTGGGCTTCGACCATGCAG
>NZ_JAELTQ010000322.1 GCF_016428905.1 Dyella sp. ASV24
CCGCAGGGTTGCGCGGGTCATCTTCGGGAATGCCGGCCTCCACCTTGCCGACCAAGTCAGCGCCCACATCCGCACCCTTGGTGAAGATGCCTCCGCCCAGACGCGCGAAGATCGAGATCAGCGACGAGCCGAAGGCCAGGCCCACCAGCGCATGCAGTGCATGCATGGTCTCGTAGCCCATGTGCCCCAGCGCTACGTAATAGCCCGTGACGCCCAGCAGGGCCAGGCCCACCACCAACATGCCGGTGATGGCGCCGCCGCGGAAGGCCACATTCAACGCTGATGCCAGGCCGTTGCGAGCGGCTTCGGCTGTGCGCACATTGGCGCGCACGGAGACGTTCATGCCGATGTAGCCGGTTGCACCGGACAGCACCGCACCGATCGCGAAACCGATCGCCGTGCCCCAATCC
>NZ_JAELTQ010000323.1 GCF_016428905.1 Dyella sp. ASV24
GTCTCATTCCTGTTGACTCCATATGATACGAGTACTACCCATTAACTTCAAGTTGCTTCTTCTTCTACTTACGAATAACAGGGCATTTACCGCCGAGTGTACGCACCAACACAACATTTACCCGGGCCAGTCTTAGGTCTCTCTATGTCTCTCTCTCTCTCTCTCTCTCTCTCTCTCAGCTCCGTGTTCCTGCATAAAGGTGTTTTTCGTTGTCGCTACCGCACGTTACATCCCGACGGACCCGGGACCGGACGAGATAGCAAGCTACCCAGCATCGCTGCATGTTGCTCGTTAGTGTGTGTGTGTGTGTGCCCGTAGCGTGGTTTCTTTTCCCGCTTCTTTGATTTGCTACTCGTACAGAACTAGTAATCCCTGTTGTTCCTGACAGGTACTTTGCGACATGTAGGTAC
>NZ_JAELTQ010000324.1 GCF_016428905.1 Dyella sp. ASV24
GCGCATATATGATCGAAGCCGATGCGAAGGCCAACGGGTATCACGCGGATCATGGCAAGGCTTGTAACTGACTCTTATACACATCACACAGCCCACGAGACAGGACAGTCACTATCGTATCCCGTCATAACATAGAAAAAAGGCCGGCGGGGGGGGTGCGCGGTGGGGGGGGGGGGGGGGGGTGGGGGGGGGGGGGGGGGGGGGGGGGGGGGGGGGGGGGGGGCGGGGGGGGGGGGGGGGGGGGGGGGGGGGGGGGGGGGGGGGGCGGGGGGGGGGGGGGGGGGCCGGGGCGGGGGGGGGGGGGGAGGGGGGGGAAGGGGGGGGGGGGGCGGGGGGGGCGCGCGGGGGGGGGGGGGGGGGAGGGGATGGGGTCGAGCGACTAGAGGAGAGCGGCGGCAGGGAGGGAGGG
>NZ_JAELTQ010000325.1 GCF_016428905.1 Dyella sp. ASV24
CGACGGACTTGTGCCTTGCCCGATGTGCCAACGGCGCATGAAAGAATGGCAAGTCTTTACACATATAGAATCATGTCCAGGCCCATCAGAGAAGCCGATACACGATCCAATACAACAGCGCGGCGGAGGGCAGATGCAGCGAAAGCAACCAAGCAACCTTGATCGCCTACCAGCCGTAAACTACTCCATGTACAAAGAGCAAGCTCTGCGGAAGAAGCTAGCAGATCTCGGAATACCGAACCAAGGGCCTCGACAACTCTTAGAACGACGCCATAAGGAATGGATGACGATATGGAACGCAAACTGCGACGCCGCGAACCCTAGAAAACGCGCCGAACTATTACATGACCTGGACGTCTGGGAACGGACACAAGGTGGTCGAGCACCGGTATCAGGACGAGTAGTACAG
>NZ_JAELTQ010000326.1 GCF_016428905.1 Dyella sp. ASV24
TCCCAAGGATGAATTGTAAGAGTACATGGATGTTGCTTTGACTAGTTACCTAGACATTGCAAATAAAAGGCAAAGTTTGAAAAGACGTATAACCATATTTGTAAGCGTACAAGGATGTTGCTCTAACTAGGTACCTACACAAATTGCAAGTAAAAGACCAAGTTTGTGAAAAGACGTATAACCATATTTGACTATAGATAATTTCAATCGTGTGCAGCTCCCAGCTACTCACTGCACTGTCTGTCTGTCTGTCTGTCTGTTGCTATACATACCAGAAAACACTCTGAAAGAAAACGTCACAAAAAACGCCATGATGCAGGCAGGAAATGACAACCAGAAAAACGAGCCACGGCCATAAAGCAACAGCTCAACCTAAACCAGCCCCTCTTCTAGTTTACTACTGTATCC
>NZ_JAELTQ010000032.1 GCF_016428905.1 Dyella sp. ASV24
CGGTGAGCGCCGCCAGCAGCGGCGCGCCCGCCGCCACGCCCAGCGCGTAGCCAGAGACCAGCAAGCCGGCGGAGGGGATGCTGACATGCAGGTCCGAGGCCACCTCGGGCAGCAGGCCCATGATGACGAACTCGGTGGTGCCGATGGCAAAAGCCGCCACGGATAGGGCCAGCAAGGCCAGCCGGGAGGGGTCAGGCGCGGAAGCGCCGGACCTTGGACGGGAATCTTGAGCGTTCATGGGAGGGAGCCCTGACGGAAAGGCCGCCACTCTGCGCCTTGTCCTCCCCTGTGAGAATTGAGCAAACTAGAGAGGCATCTTTTCCCGTAAGTTAAAGATCTCCTTCGTGAGGGTCCGGGGTTCCATGGTCGATTTCGACGACATGCGCCTGTTCGTCCGCGCCGTCACCGAGGGCAGCTTGTCCGCGGCCGGCCGAGAACTTGGTCTGTCGCCAGCGGCCGCCAGCAAGCGGCTGACCCGGCTGGAAACCGCGCTGGGCGTGCGCCTGCTGCAGCGCAGTTCCCGCCGGCTGGTGCTTACCGAGGAGGGCACCATCTATTTCGAGCGCTGCCAGTCCATCATCGCCGACGTGGACGACGCCAATTCGGCAGTCGGCTTGCGTCAGCTGGAGGTGCGGGGGCAACTGCACATCTCCGCGTCGGTGGATATGGGGCGGCAGTACGTCGGCCCCATCGCGGCGGATTTCGCGGGGCAGCACCCGCAGCTTCATCTGCGCCTGACCAATTCCGACACCATGCTCGACTTGTTCGAGTATGGGGTGGATGTCGCCGTGCGTGGTGGCAGCATGGCCGATTCGCGGCTGGTATCGCACTTGCTGACCAGTAACTTCCGCGTGCTCTGCGCCTCGCCCGACTATCTGGAACGCCACGGACGCCCCGACACCGTGGAAGCATTGCGGCACCACCGCTGCCTGATGCTGCACCGCCCTGGGCACAGTGTGTTGCCCTGGATCATGCAGACGCCCGAAGGGCCGCGCCCCTTGCGCGTGGACGCCGCGATCACCTGCGACAACGGCGATCTGATGCGCACGTTGGCACTCGCTGGCCATGGCATCGCCTTCAAGTCCGCCTGGGATATTGCCGAGGACGTGCGCGCGGGCCGGCTGGTTCCGCTCAAGAGCGAGGTCATCTTGCCGGACGCGCACATCTACGCCATCTACCCCAGCCGCGCCTACCTGCCTGCACGCATCCGCCTGTTCGTGGATCATCTGCAGCAGGAACTGAAAGCGCGCGAGCAGGATGTGCTCGATACCGTGCGCGCCGCGATGCGTTAAGGACACGAACCATGCTGACCACGATCGTCGGTACTTTGCTGCTTACCTTGCACGTTGCCGGCGTGCTGGCCGCGATGCACGCGGTGATGAATACGCGCACGCCGCAGGGTGCGTTCGCCTGGGCGCTGGGTCTGGTGTTCCTGCCCTACGTGACGTTGGTGCCGTACCTGTATCTCGGGCGCAGCCGCTTCCACGGCTATGTGGATTTGCACCGTGCGCGGCGTGGCCAGATCCAGGCCCTCGCCGACGAACAGCTCGCCAACGAGCACAGCCCACCGGTAGTCACCGAGCGTTACGGCGAGATCGCTCGCATGTTGGGCGCACGCTTTCACGAGGGACAACAGCTTCGCCTGCTGGTGAATGGCGACGCCACGTTTGAAGCGATCCTGAGCGCTATCGGTGCTGCGCAGCGATGCGTGCTGGTGCAATTTTTCATCATCCACGACGACATGCTCGGCAAGCGCATGCAGCAGGTGTTGATCGACCGCGTGCGTGCAGGCGTGGACATTTGCGTGCTGTACGACGGCATTGGCAGCCATGCACTTCCGCATGCCTACGTGGAAACATTGCGCGAAGCGGGGGTGAGTATTCATCCGTTCGCGACGCAGCGGCGCAGCAACCGTTTTCAGTTGAATTTCCGTAACCACCGCAAGATTGTCGTGGTCGACGGCATGCGCGGTTATGTCGGCGGACTCAACGTGGGCGACGAGTATCTCGGCCTCAAGCCGCCGCTTGCGCCCTGGCGCGATACACACCTGGAAATCGAAGGCCCCGCAGTGGCGGATCTGCAGCGGAGTTTTGCGGAAGACTGGCACTGGGTAACGGGTGCCCTGCCCCCACTGCTCAAACCGCTGTCAGGCAATGGCACGGCGCATACGTTGATTGCGGCCACAGGGCCAGCCGATCGACAGGAAACCTGCTCGCTGTTTTTCGTCGCGCTGATTCACGCGGCACGCCGCCGCCTGTGGATCACCACGCCGTATTTCGTGCCGGATCAGGCGGTGATGTCGGCACTGCGGCTGGCGGTGTTTCGCGGCGTGGATGTGCGCGTGCTTATTCCGTCGCGGCCGGACCATCACACGGTGTTCCTCGCCTCGACGCTGTACGCGCATGACGCCATCCGTGCGGGCATCCGTGTGTTCCGCTACCAGCCCGGCTTCATCCACGAAAAGGTGTTGCTGGTGGACGACGATACGGCGTCGGTTGGCAGCATGAACCTGGACAACCGTTCGTTCCGTCTGAATTTCGAGATCAGCGCGCTTAACGTGGACCGCGATTTCGCCACGCAGGTCGAAGCCATGCTGGACAACGACTTCGCCCATGCGCACGAAGTCACCGAAGCGGAGTACGAGAAGGCACCGTATCTGCGGCGGCTGGCGATGCATGTCGCCCGCCTGTTCGATCCGGTGCTTTGATCCCGGTTCTCTGACTAGCCCTCGGCCTTGGTTCCGTAGACCACGAACAAGCCGGCCGTCAGCAACGCCGCAGCTAGCGACATGGCTGCCGCCACGACGAACATGGGTGCGTAGCGGCCACCGGAAGCGATCCAGCCACCCAGCGGCCCGGTGACGCCTAGCGCCACATCGATAAACACTGAGTACGCAGCCAGCGCCGCGCCGCGATTGCTCGCACTTACGCGCTCCACCGCCACGACGCCGAGCGCGGGAAATATCAGCGAGAAGCCGATACCACTCAACGCCGCACCGAGCATGGCCACCCCGGCATGGTTGGCGGTGGCCAGCACGATCAGGCCGGCACACTCCACCAGCAGGGATACCAACGCCGTGCGATAACCGCCGAAGTGCGCGATGGTCCACCCCAGCACCAGACGCACACCGACAAAGCACACGCCGAAAATGCTTAGCGTGGGCGCAGCGCCGGACCAACCCTGGCTCGCGTAATACAAGGTGATGAAAGTGGCGATGACGCCGAAACCGACCGAACCTAACGCAAGTCCCATACCGTAAGGGGCCACGCGACCGAACACGTGATGCATCGGCATACGCTCACCGGCTTCGCTTCGCACGGCGGGACGACGCCATGCCAGCAACAGGCCAATCGCCATGAGCAGCAGACTCGCCACGCCAATGCTGGCAAAACCCAGCGCACCGGTCAGCACCACGCCCAGGGGCGCGCCCACCGCCAGCGCACCATAGGTAGCAATGCCATTCCAGGAGATCACCTTGGCCGTGTGCTGGGTGCCGACGCTCCGGATGCCCCACATGATGCAACCCGTGGCCACGCAACTTTCGCCCATGCCGAGTGCAAGACGCGCCACCAGCATCACGGCGACGGACGCCACCGGCCAGCCGCGCAACAGGGCCGCGACGATCATCAGCAAGCCACTGGCTGCGCATGCTGTCAGGCCGATCAGGGCGGCGCGCTTGGGACCGGCCGTATCCGAGGTGCGTCCCGCAAAGCCGCGGCTGAGCAACGTGGCGACATACTGGGTGCTGATGACCAGCCCTGCCAGCACCGCGCCGAAGCCAAGATCGTTATGCACGAACGGTGGCAGCACCGCCAATTGCATGCCGATCACCAGATACGCCAGGAAGGTGAAAAGGACGATCTGGACAATGCGCAGGGTCAGCGGCGATCCGCTGGCGCCCGGTTCAACATGAGCATTCATGGGTACTACTTCAGGACAAGAAAAGAATGGCCGCGATGGGCGTCAGCCGCGTCACTCGGACTGGCGCCGCCGCCGGCGGCTGGCCACCAGCCAGCCCAGGTAGACACCGATGCATACGCCGATGAACTCGGCCATCACGCGCCCACCGAGGTTGTCGGGATCGTGCACTTCGGCCAGGCGCACGCGCAGCAACTGCAGCGATTGCACGCGCCCGTAATTGAAATAGACGAGGTTCCACAAGTCGTTGCCGCCGGCCAGCACCATGGCGATCAGAGTCGCCCAGCCGATCTCCAGGGCCTGACTCCACCCCTGGGTACGTCCAAACAGGTGCAGCACGGTGTAGACCAGCAGAGCGATGACCAGCGCGATGGCGCCAGCCTCCAGCGAGCCGATGTATCCGTACCCCATCCAGGATTGATCAAAGAACATGCCCCTGTTTCCCATCGGCTGCTGTGGGTCAATTATGCCTGCGCGGACTGCCTGACCGCGCAGCTCGCGTAGCCGGCGCGAAAAGTTTTCGACCCTGAACGTTTTGCATCGCCGCCGGATTGCGCGTCGAGCGCATCACACCTCGCTGGCCCCATGCTCGCTAGACTTTCGGCCGCAACCTTTTGCGAGACCCGACGCGACCATGAACCCGTCCATCAGCAGCCGCGCCGCCCTTATCCTGGTCGACGTGCAACCGGATTTCATGCCCGGTGGCGCGCTTGCCTGCCACGAGGGCGACACCATCGTGCCGGGCATCGACCAGTTGTTGAAGCGCGACATCTTCAAGCATGTCGTCGCCACCCAGGACTGGCACCCACCCGGCCATGTGTCGTTTGCCACGTCGCACCCCGGCCGCGAGCCCTTCGACCGCATTCCGCTCTACGGCCACGCCCAGACGCTGTGGCCACCGCACTGCGTGCAACACACGCCGGGCGCGGAGCTGCACCCGTCCATCGACTGGTCCCATGTGGATACCGTGATTCGCAAGGGCGATGACCCCCGCGTGGATTCGTACAGTGGTTTCCGCGAGAACCACGGGCCGCATGGCAAGCGCCCATCGACGGCGCTGCATGGCTGGTTGCGCGAACAGGGCGTGGACGAGGTTTATCTGTGTGGACTGGCGCGCGATGTCTGCGTGCTGTGGACGGCACAGGACGCGGTGGAATTGGGCTACCGCACCCATGTGCTGTGGGATCTTACGCGCCCCGTATCACCGGACACCGATCTCTCCACGCGGGTGCGCTTCGACACTATGGGCGTGGACGTGGTCGATTCGACCCAGCTCGCGTAAGCCCCTCAGGCGTCGTCCTCGGAGCCCACACTGACCTGCAGGTCGCCGTCTTCGTCGATGCTTACGCTGACGTCGATGGGTCGGCAGCAGACCTGGCAATCCTCGAAGTAACGCTGATTGCCAGCGGAGCCATCGACCAGAATCTCGATGGCTTCGCCGCAATACGGACAATGGATGAGGACAGCTTCGAGCATGTCACCCTCCTCACCTGTCCAGGCCGGCATGTCGCTCAGCGCTTGGCGAGCGACAGCGACGAACCCCACTTGTTGACTTCGATGGTCGCGCTTTCACCCGCCGCCAGCGTGGTATCCACGTGCGCATCGCTGCTCACCTTGTGGCATGCGCCGGAGTTACGCAGCGACACGGTGTGCGCGCCACTGGGCAGGTAAAGCGTCGCCTGCTCGCCGGTTTCCAGCTGCGCGGCGAACTTGTCGTCGATCAGCACCTGACTGGAGCAGCCACCGCCGAAATAACCATTGGCACGCACGACCTGCAGCGTGGCGTTGCCGTCACCCGGCGCCTGATAGAGGAATTGGCGATTGGACACCACATCCTTGATGACCTTGTCGTGGTCGTTGGTCACGCCGCAACCGGTCAGCGCCACCATGGCCACCAGCACTGCCGCACCTGCCACGCTCTGCATGATCTTCATCACCACACTCCACCTGATTCGAAAGTTAGCTGTCCGAGCATCGCGAAGATGCGATCAATCAGTTGTGAATCGTACGCTTACGACCGGGGTGCTTCCCATGCCGAAGGGCACAGGATGCGGAACCAGCCCTCGCGCGCCGTCCGGCGAGCCAGTTGCAGCAAGGCTTTGTCCTTGCTGAGCAGGTATTGCGCACCCGCCGCCAGCGCCAGTTCGAGGAATTTCTGGTCGTCCGGATCGGCGCAGCGCGGCAATTTCACCGCTGGGGGTGACACCAGGGCCGGTTCGGGCAACAAGGCGACCCAACGGTCAAATGCCGCTGCGGCGTCGCCGCGCGCGGCGTCCGTGAGCCCGAAGGCGGGATATTCCAGCACCACCAGCCACTCCGCACGGCACGGTTCGTCCACCACGGCGGCCACGGTGCCGTCCCGCAACGCGTCCATCAGATGGGCGCAATCGGGGTCTCGGAACACGAACAGGTCGAGGGCAACATTGGTATCGAGGACAAGCCGGGGAACGGAAACAGACATGGCGCGCATGGTGGCACAGCCTGCCGGTTAAAATGGCTGCCCTACCCCCTGCAGATCGCCGACATGACCGAACGCATTTTTGACTACTACGCGGTCCGCGCCACGGCGATCGCCGAAGGCTCGCGCTACACCGCTTGCGTGGTGGTGTCGCCGCTCGGGCGGGCCGGTTTCCCGGTGTACTTCGCGATCTGCGAGAACCGCAGCTTCCGCGACAAGGAGCTGGCCGAAGCTGCGGCGGCGAAGGCATTGGCCGCCATTGAATCACTGGAAGACGACGGCACCCCGGTATTTCCCGAGGGCTACACCGGCTTTGATGACGAGCCGCTGACCCCGTGAGCACCTTGAAGTACCTGGGTGGCTACCCGCCGCCCTTGCTCGATAAGGTCCGCCAGCTGCTCGACCGCGGCGAACTGGGCGAGTACCTGCAGAAACGCCACTCCGGCCGCCACGAAGTCCAGAGTGACAAAGCGCTCTATGCCTATACCAACGCGTTGCGCCAGGAACACCTGCGCAACGCACCCGGCATCGACCGCGTGTGGTACGACAGCAAGCTCGACGTGATCAACAAGGCGCTGGGCATGCACACGGCGATCTCCCATGTGCATGGCAGCCGTATGAAGGCGCGCAAGGAAATCCGCATTGCCGCCCTGTTCCGGGATACGCCGCCGGAGTTCCTGAAAATGATCGTGGTGCACGAATTGGCGCATCTGAAGGAAGCCGAGCACAACAAGGCGTTCTATCAGCTGTGCGAGTACATGCAGCCGGATTATCACCAGCAGGAGTTCGACCTTCGTCTGTACCTCACCTGGCGTGATGTACAGGCAGCCCACCCCGCTTGAAGCCAGGGCGCCGCGATAGAATGGTGCAGCCCTTCCCGATCGGTATCGCCTATGCCCGCTTGGTTGCACCAGTGGCTCAATCGCCCCCGCACCATCCAGATCGGCGGACGGCCGTTTGTCAGCGAAGGGCTGACGCAACGCATCTGGGACGACATCTACCACTTTGCGCTCACCATCCGCTGGCCGACCTTCTTTGGGCTGGCTGCTGCGATATTCCTGGTGCTGAACGCGTTGTTCGCGCTGCTTTACCAGTTGGGCGACCATGCCATCGCCAATCAGTTTCCCGCCAACTTCGCGGGCGCGTTCTTCTTCAGTGTGGAAACGCTGGCGACCGTTGGCTATGGCGACATGCACCCGCAAACGGTGTACGGCCATCTGGTGGCGACGGTGGAGATCTTCTTCGGCATGCTGAGCATCGCCTTGGTGACCGGCCTGGTGTTTGCCCGCTTCTCGCGCCCGCGAGCCAAGATGATGTTTGCCGATCATCCGGTGATCCGCCTTGTGCACGGCAAGCGCACGCTGATGATCCGCGCGGCGAACGCGCGCCAGAACGTGATCGCCGCAGCCTCCGCCAAGTTGCACTTGCTACTGCGCGAAACCTCGCCGGAGGGCTTTCGCCTGCGCCGCATCCATGACCTCACGCTGCTGCGCGACCGCCATCCGGTGTTCACGCTGAGCTGGAGCCTGATGCACGTGATCGACGAAGGCAGCCCGCTGTATGGCATGAGTGCGGAAGACCTGGCTGCCGTTGAAGCCACGTTGATGCTGAGCATTGAAGGTATCGACGAAACCACCTCGCAACCGATGCTCGCCCGCCGCCAGTGGAATCATCGTGAGTGGCGCTGGAACCATCGCTATATCGATTTGGTGCACGACGATGAACTCGGGGTCAGCCACATCGACTACGGCGTCTTCCACCAGGTGTTGCCGGTGGAAGAGAACGAGGACAGCGATCGCTTCTGAAGGCGTTACAGCGTGAGCAGTACCTTGCCGATGGCGGCACGGCTCTCCAGATACTCGTGCGCACTGGCTCCATCGCGCAGCGGAAAACGCGCGGCAATGTGCGGCTTCACCGCGCCCTGCCGGATCTGTTCGAACAGCATGGCCGTCCGTTCTCGGCGCACCTCCGCCCCGGTCAGCACATTCCACAGGTCGCCGCCCGTGAGGGTGAGCGAGCGGTCCATCAGCAGGCGTGGGTCGACCGGATCGGGATCGCCAGCGGCCATGCCATAGAACACCACGGTGCCGCCGATGCGCGCCGCCGCCAGGCTATCTGCAAGCGTGCGCCCCACCGAGTCGTAAACGACGTTGGCGCCGTGACCGCCGGTCAACGAGCGCGCAGCCTGCACCCACTCCCCATACCCCACCGCTGCATCGGCGCCCGCCGTGATCACTGCGTCGCGCTTGGCTTCGCTTGAGGCGATGCCCAGCACCACCGCACCCAACGACTTGAGCATCTGCACTAGCAGCAGGCCCACGCCGCCCGCGGCGGCATGCACCACGGCGACATCGCCGGCTCGCGCAGCAAAGCTGTCGGTGACGAGGTACTGCGCGGTCAGCCCCTGCAGCAGAACGGCCGCGGCGGTGTCGTCGTCGATGTCATCAGGCAGGGGAATCAGGCGGTCGCGATCCACCGCGACCAGCTCGGCATTGGCGTGAGGCATGTCGGCAAAGCCGACGCGGGTACCCACGGGGAAGCGCGTGTCCCCGTCCACGGCCTTCTCCACCACCCCGGCCCCCTCATAGCCCAGCACCCAAGGTGCCGCCCCACTGAGGTGGTAGTTGCCATTACGCCGGTAAACATCTGCGAAATTGAGGCCAACGCTCTTCATCCGCACGAGAACTTGACCCGGGCCGGGCACCGGGTCCGGGCGCTCGGTCCAGCGCAGCACCGCGGCGGGGCCAAAGTGGTCAAACGTCAGTGCGTGCATGGGGTCATCCGAACGGGGGAACTAAGGATGACAGGTTAATCAGGGAGTTCGCGGACGCCAACGGATCAAAAGTGACAACGGCGTCTTTTTTTCCTTACGTGAACCTGTATTCTTCGTCAACGTAACGCAAAATCGCGCGTTACTGAGGTCCATTGACCGCACGGCTGCGGTCATCGTTCAGGAGACAGCGCCATGCGGCGTACCTTTGTCGTGGGTTGCCCGCGTTCCGGGACCACTATTGTCCAGGCGCTGCTGGCGCGGCACCCCGCGGTCTATACGCTGCCGGAAACTGCGTTCTTCGAACAATTGCACGGAGACCTGGCCATACGCTGGGGCGATGCGCGTGTACACATCCGTCGCCTGCGTCGCTGGCGCCAGACGCTCGGACTTACCCGTCGCCATGCGCGCGAAACCTACGCCGCCCTGCATGTGCAGTTGACCGGCAAGCGGCCGGCCATGCTGCCGACCTATCATCACCACAGTCTTTCCCAGCGTTTCCTCGCCGTGCTGGACCGCTCCGCCGCTTCAGCCGAACGCTCCATGTGGCTGGAGAAGACGCCGAACCACCTGCTCTACATCCCGGAGATCGAAGCCGCCGCACCTGATGCCCGGTTTGTCCACGTGGTGCGACGGGGCATGGACGTGCTGGCCTCGCTGGCCGACGTCTATCTGCGCTTTGAGAACGACGACGCATTCGGCGGGGGCACCGTGCACTGGGCGCGGCGCTGGAATCGCGCCATGGAGATCCATGGCCAGCACGTAGGGCGGGCCCAGCATCACTTCGTTTTCCTGGAGGATCTGGTGCGCGAGCCGGACAGCGAATGGGCGCGTCTTTGCGCCTTCCTTGAGCTGTCACCGGATGCACCGCTGGAAAATGCCAACCACCAGCCGATCGCCAACCTGAAGGACGAACCCTGGAAGCTCTCGGCCATTGGGGGCCAGGTGCGAGAAGCTGACCGCAAGGTCGACAGCCTGTTCGGTCCCAAGCTGCAGCGCTGGCTGCACAGCCGCCTTGCCTCCTACGAGGACCTGCGCGCGCAATGTCAGGTCATCCGCGCGCTGCCCACATCCCATACGACCTTGACCACCGTGATACCGGCGGCCAAGGTCGGCTGAACCAGGGCACCCCGGTCAGCCGCCAGGAACCGGGACTTCGCTGGCACGGTTGAAGTCACCGATGGTTTCGACCAGGTCGGTGACCGCCAGGCGTTCGACCTCGGTAAGGTCTGGGTTCCAGCTGTCCAGAATCACCACCACGCGGGTACGGTCGCTACGATTCCACGCCTCGTGCTCGAAGGTATCGTCGAAGCTCACGCAACGACCTTCCTTCCACTCGTGCAGCTCACCCCCGACGCTGATCGCGCAATCGGGCGGCACGATCAAGGGCAGATGCGTCACCAGACGCGTGTTAGTCACGCCCCGATGCGGCAGGATGTGCGCCCCTGGACTTAGCACCGAGAACAGGGTTTCCGGCGCATGGTCGCGGATGCGCACCAGTGGAATCTGATCCAACACGGCCGAGGTGCGTGGACACCGCACATGGTGTTCGTCGAACCGATCACCATGACGGTAGAAGAAGTAGGCGTCCCACTGCGCCGGCTGCGCCCCCGAGGAGCGCAGGTGCCCTTTGAGCTCATCCGCGCTCTGGTTACCCAGGAACGGTAGCAGCGGCTGCTGCTCGGCCAGCACGGCGAGCAGTTCGTCGCGAATAACTTCGGTGGCAGCTTCCAAGTCGGCCTGCCAGGGAAAACGCTCGCGGCCGTAATAAGGCTGGCTGGGGATATCTGGAAAATAGAGAAACTTGGGCTTTTGACGGCCATCAGGGATGTTGGCCGGCTTTTCGCCCAG
Organism: Dyella sp. ASV24; assembly: GCF_016428905.1. Taxonomy (GTDB): domain Bacteria; phylum Pseudomonadota; class Gammaproteobacteria; order Xanthomonadales; family Rhodanobacteraceae; genus Dyella. The sequence goes on from NZ_JAELTQ010000032.1 coordinate 10,998, forward strand.
GTAGATGGCCAGGCAATGCTCCACGCGCGCCAGTTCACCCTGGCCATAACGCTGCCGCAGGGGCTCGAGTACGGCATCGAACGTACTGCGCCGCCAGGCGTCGATCACGCGCATGGCATGACGGACGGAATCGCGGAGCCCCGGCGCCGTCGTGGCATCGCTCATCCAGCGGCCGTGCGCCTGCGCACTGTTGACGGCGCCGAAGTAGGCGAGCACCGCGCCGCGCTGATCACCCTGCTGCTCAAGCGCCATCCCCAGGCGCAGGCGGGCCACGAACAGACCCGGCGCCGCATCGAGGCATCGCCGCAGGCTGTCGATCGCGCCGCTGACATAGCCGGCAGCCATTTCCGCTGCGCCCAACTGATGAAGAATGTCCGGATTCTGCGGCTGCACCTTCACTGCACGCTGGAGCAAGGCGACGGCGCCCAGCGCATCCCCCTTCATCAGGCGGCTGGCGGCCAGGAACTGCAGCGCCTCCACATCATCCGGAACCCGCTCCAGCAACCGTGCAAACGACTGTTCGGCCGCTGCCACGTCCCCCGTGCGCAGGCCGTGCAACGCCGACTCGCGCAGCGCCGCCACTCCCCCTTCAACACCGTTGCTCATTGTCACCCCGCGCTTAAAGGCATTGCTGCCATCTATCCCCGAAACGCTGCAGTCTTTGCTGCCGTGCGTGTATGCATAATAAGCATGTTTTGACGAGCCGCATGCACCTTTGGCGTCGCAGGAAGATGCGCGGCGCAGACATCATTCTCAACCGGGCTATTGATGAATCCGCGACTGCAGGGGCTGGGGCCCAACGCCACCCAACAAGTGATGATCGCCGCCCAGGCGCTGGACGCCGGCCGCGTGGACGATGCGGAGAGGCAATTGGCTCGCGTGATCGCGGCCTACCCCGATCACCCCGAGGTTCTGCGCATGCAGGCCGGCATCCACAGCATGCGCGGAAAGCATGAACTGGCTGTCGCTACGATGCGGCGCGCCATTGCGCTGCGCCCACAGGACGCGATGTACCACAACACCCTGGGCTCTCTGCTGGGCAACGCAGGGGAGTACGAGGCCGCCATCACCGCGTTGCGCCGCACGTGCCAGCTTCAGCCTGATCTCGCCATGGCGTGGTTCAACCTTGGTGTGATGCTGACCAAGAGTGTGCGCAACGAAGAGGCCGCCGAGGCCCTGCAGCGTGCGATCTCACTCGCGCCGGGTCACCTTTCCGCCCGGGCCCTGTTGGCGGATATCCTGCGCACTCGCGGACGCGTGGACGAAGCTGCCGCGGAGTACCGCCGGATCATCGCCGTGCAGCCCACCGCCGGCCTGGCCTGGTGGGGCTTGGCCGACTTGCGCACGCAACGCTTCAGCGACGATGACATCGCGCAGATGCGCGCGGCACAGGCCAGACCCGAGGCGAGCGAACAGGATCGCGTCACCATCGGTTTTGCCCTGGCTAAGGCACTGGATGAGCGTGGCCGTTACGCCGAATCACTCGATGCCCTGGCTGCCGCGAATGCCGTAGCACAGCGCAGCCATCCCTGGAGCGCCACAGCGTTCTCCAGCAGCGTGGCATCGATCACCGACGCATTCGACCCGCCGCGCCCTGCCTCGTCGGAACCCTTGGGGCGGGAAGTCATCTTCATCGCGAGTTTGCCGCGCTCAGGCTCCACCCTGGTGGAACAGATCCTGGCCACGCATTCGTCGGTGGAAGGCGCCGGTGAATTGCCGGACCTGCCCTATGTGCTGGGCGAGGAATCGCGCCGTCGTGGCAAGCCCTTCCCGCTTTGGGTCAGCGACATGCAACCGGAAGACTGGCAGCGTCTTGGCCGCCACTACCTGGAACGCACCGCCCATTGGCGTCGTGAGCGCCCGGTATTTACCGACAAGCTACCCAACAACTGGATCTACATCGGCGCCATCCGCGCGATGCTTCCGGAAGCGCGCGTGGTGGTGTGTCGCCGCGACCCGCTGGAAACCTGCTTCTCCTGTTACCGCCAGCCGCTGGATGCCAACAACGGTTACACGCGCACCTTCGACGATCTGGCGACCTTCTGGCGCGACTTTGATCGCAGCGTCACGCGCAGCGCAAGCCTGCATCCCGACGCGGTGCGCGAACACCGTTACGAAGCAATGATCGATGACCCGGAAACGCAGATTCGCGAGCTGCTCGCCTTCTGCCAGCTGCCCTTTGAGGAAGCCTGCCTGCGATTTCACGAAAATCGTCGTGACGTCCGCTCGCCCAGTGCCACACAAGTGCGCCAGCCGTTGCGACGCGACACGGCGCGTAGCGCGCAGTACGGCGCCCTGCTCAATCCGCTACGCAAGGCGCTCGGCCTGCCGACTCTCAGCGCATGAACGCGTCCGTGCCTCCAGCAGGCGCGCCGGAAGCGGAGTGGCTAGCGCGAGGACGCGCCCTGGCCTTGCAGGGCCAAGTGCAAACCGCGCTTGCGCTCTATGAACAAGCGAGCGAACACTTCCCCGCGTCGTCCAATGTTCGCATCGGGCTTGCTGGGTTGTGCTGGCAGGCGGGCCAGCATGAACGCGCGGAATCACTCCTGCGTGAATGGCTGACTGACCATGGCAACGACGCCGCGTCGACCTTTCTGCTTGTTGATCTTCTACGCCAGCAGGGGCGTCTCGACGATGCCGCCGAGGCGATGCATGCCCTGTTCGCCCATGGGCAACAGAGCGCGGATACCGTCATCCGCGCTGTCGAGGCGCTGGACGACTACGGCCGCCAACAAGACGCAGCGGCGATTTGCGAGGCAGCCATTGCCAACGGTGCAGAGGATCCACGCCTGCACGCCTACGCGGGCATGCTTGCGATCCAGCTAGGACAATTTGAGCGCACCCGCAGGCATTACGACATCGCCATGGCGATGAGCCCAGATGCGGTCGAGTGGAACATCCCTCTAGGGCTCGCCGGCCTGCAGCGTTACCGCGACACGCAGCACCCCGATTTCGCTTTCTTCCGTGAACTGCTGCAACGCTCCGCCCTCAGCGATGCGGCGCGCAGCGGCACCTTGTTTGCTCTCGGCAAGGCCTACGACGACGTGGAAGAGGTCGAGCAAGCGGTACAGGTGCTACGGCAAGCCAATGCGCTAATGCAACAGAACCACCCGTGGTCGCGCAAGCTGTGGAAACGCAGCATCGAGGCACGCCTGGGCGCACCATCGTATGGGCCGCCGCTAGAGCCTGCCGACGACTGGACGCCGGTCTTCATCGTCGGCGTGCCGCGTTCCGGCACCACCTTGCTCGCCGAGCGATTGGCTCGACACCCACAGGTGCGTGCGCGTGGCGAGCTGGGTTGGCTGCAGGTCGCAGCCCAACGCGTGACGCAGGCGGCGACCATCCAGCGCACGGTACTGGAAGATGCCGCCGCGCTTTATGCGACGCACGCGCGGCAGGGCGAGCAGGACGCACACTGGATCATCGACAAGCAGCCACTCAACTTGCTGCACGTCGATCTCATCCTCACACTGTGGCCGCACGCGCGCATCATCCATTGCGAACGCAACGCACGCGATACCGCGCTATCGCTATGGATGCAGTCATTCCACGATCGCGCACACGACTATGCCTACGATTTCGATGACATCGCGGCGGTGATCCACGGCTGCCGGCGATTGATGGCGCTTTGGACGAAACGCTACAGCGGCTCCATCCGCACGGTGCGCTACGAAACGTTCGTGGCTGCACCGGACGAAGAACTCGCCGCACTCGAAGCATGGCTACGGCTGCCTCCAGCCCCGCCAGCAGCGACGGCACCGACACCCTCGCCTATCAGCACGGCCAGCGTATGGCAGGCACGCCAACCGGTATACACACGTTCGGCAGGCCGCTGGCAACGCTACGCGGCCTACCTGCCCGAGTTGCTGGCGTTGCCGGAGTACTGACGCCGGCAACGTCAACGCGGTCACTCGTCGACCGAGTAACCCCAATGGCGCAGCATGGGTTCGAGCGTAGGCAGCACCGGCTCCAGGTACTGACGATACTTCTGCCAACGCCCCATGCCCTTGCGGTTCACCGGCTCGATCACCTGCGAATAGCTAGGCGTACCGATGAAGCTCTTGTTGCGCGCGTGTTGGTCGAAGGCCAGCATCGGCGACGCGTCCTCGAGCCCGATGAAGGAGGCGAGACGCTCGACCTGTCGCGGGAAATCCGTCACCAGATCTTCATAGCGAGAGACCATCACGTTGGGCCGGAGAATATCCACCTGCTCCAGCCATGTCGTCATGGTTTCCACGTAAGCGTGGGCGAGGCGATCCAGCGTGCTGCATGCCGCCGCGAGGACGCTGGCGCGGAAGTTCTGCATGTAGCAACTGAGCACGACATCGCAGGGGTGGCGCACCGCCAGGATGAGTTTGGCCTCCGGGAACAGACGGTGGATCATCGGCAGCCACTGCATGTTCAACGGGTTCTTGTCGACCAGCTGAGCATCCCAACGACGGTTGATGCGCTCCGCCACCATGATGTTATATCGCTTGCGCAACTCATCACAGTCGTACTGTCGAAGCACACTCAGGTCGTCAAGGATGCGCTGATCGTGCTGTCGAAGTATCAGCGACAAGCGACTGAAGAACGGGTTTTCGTCCATCGACTGCAAGGCCGTATGGGCGTCCAGCATCTGCTCCAGCAGCGTGGTTCCCGAACGCGGAAAGCCCACGACGAACAGCGGCGAGTCGTGCGCATCGGGGGCGATATGTTGTGGCCATCGCGCATACTGTTCGGTCGTCACGCTCGGCGCATCACTGGGCAGTGCCTTCGCCCCTGGCGCGTAATGCTCGGGTGACTCGTATTGCCTGAGGCGGATGTTCACGCGGTGCGCTTCGTTGAGCGCACGCATCGCCGCATCGACATCACCGAGCTTGTCGCACGATGCAGCCAGCTGAAAATAGTGCTGGTCATCCTCGGGGCCATTCGGGCCGCACTGCTCCAATAATTGCCGCGCGCCGGCATGGTTACCACGACGCTGGGCGAGTGTAGCCAACAGGTATTCAGCCTCAAGGCGGAGTTCGCCCCCTGCCCGGCTGGCAATATCAAGCACCGGACGTACCATCGCTTCGGCTTCATCCAGCCGATTGAGCCGTTCGTACAGGCTCGCCAGCAGCAGACGCACTTCGGGCGCCATTGACTGACGCGTCAACAGGTCTTCGAGCAGCGCCGCCGCGTCCACCAGGTCATTACGCAGCGTCAGCACCTGCGCAAGATCCATCTGGAGCGCGTCGTCTTGCAACGGAATCCAGCTACGCCAGGGCCTGAGCAGGTCGGCCGCACCATCGAAATCCTGGCATCCGCAGCAGGCGCGCGCTGCGCGTATGCGAATCCATGGCGACTCTCGATCTAGTTCAAATGCGTCGAGCAGTATCTCGCGCGCGGCCGGATATTGGTGGCGCTCCACCAGCATCAAGCCGAGTTGAGCCTTGGGAACTGCGTTGTTGGGATCCAGCCCCACCGCTTTCTGATACGCCGCGAAAGCCTCGTCGCGGCGTCCTACTTCCATCAACTGGGTGGCGAAGTTGTTCCAGTGCAGGCTGGACAACGGGTAGTGCTGGACCAGATCCCCGTAGACGGCCAATGCCTCACCGGGGCGCCCCTGATATTGCAGGCTCAGCGCCAGAAGCGTCAGGACGTTCTCTTCTCGCGGATTCAACTGCAGGGCATCGCGGCCAAGCTTTTCTGCCAGCGCGAACTGACCTGCCTGCAGCGCACCCATGATGGAAGGAATGGTTTTGGAGTTCATGGCCAACACAAAAAAAGAGGGCCGCGTGATTTATTCACGCGGCCCATCAAGGTTAACGCTTAAATCGAGCGCTTAGAACTTGACCGTGACGCGAGCCCAGTAGTAGCGGCCCATCAGGTCGAAGTCGCTCGGGTCGGTGTTGGCGTTGAGCACGTTGTTCGCATACAGCATGGGCGGCTGCTTGTCGAACAGGTTGTTCACGCCGAAGTCCAGACGGGTGTTGATCGGAGCGATGTTGTAGCCGATCGACACGTCGTTGTAGACCGTTGCACCGTACTTGAGCACCAGGCCCGAGGTGAGCGGACCGCCCGGCGAGGTGTCTTCCGGCGAACCGGCTGCACCGCCGTTCTGGAAGCGACCGATGTAGCGCATGCGCCACTCGGCACTCCAGCCACCGGCCATCCAATCCACGTAGCCCTGTGCGCGCCAGCGCGGGAACAAGCACACACCCGAACCGCCCGGGCATGCCGATTCGGCTGCGGAGCCGTACGGCAGGAAGTGACCGGCGTTGTGGTAGGTGATGTTGCCCGGCAGGCCCGGGGCCGTCTCGAGGTCGTAGTACTTCAGGTACGTGGCATTCAGGCCGACGTTGAACTGGCCGATGGTGTCGAACTTGGGCAGCTTGTAGTTAGCCGACCAGTCGATACCGCTGGTGTTCAACGAACCCAGGTTGCCGATCGGTTCGATCGAGCTCGGCAGCAGCTGGCCCGCATTCGTGCTACCCGCCGGTGCACGCTGGATGTACTGGCAGAAGTTCGTCACACCCGACGCGCAGAGGTCCATCACACCCTGCAGGCTCACCGCCGTGATGGTGTCATTGAGGTTCACGCGCCAGAAGTCGACCGTGGTGGACAGGCCCGGCACGTAGGACGGGCTGTACACGAAGCCGAAGTCATACGACTTGCCATGTTCCGGCTTCACCGAGAGGCCAGCCACGCGAGAACCCTGGATGACCGCGTTGGTCTGGGTCTGCGAAGCAGCCGCGGCGTTGACGAAGGTGCCATTGGTCGGCACGTTCTGGCAGGCCAGGGCCAGCGGCGAACCCGCCGGAGCGCCGGTGTAACCGTTACACGGGTCGGTCTTGACGTACGGAGCGTCGGTGGCGCCGGTGTAGAGCTCGGCCAAGTCCGGCGTACGGAACACGTCTTCCATGGTGCCGCGGAGCAGCAGGTCATCGAAGGGCTTGTATTCCAGCGCGAACTTGAAGTTGTTCGTGCTGCCGAAGCTGGAGATGCGCGAGTAGCGGTCACCAATGGTCAGATTCAGCGACTGCACGCCCGGCAGGCCAGCCAGGACCGGGATAAACGCTTCCGCGTAGAGGTCCTTGGTGGTGTAACCACCCTGCGCCTGCACCAAGCACTGGCTGCCCAGGTTACAGGTACCGGTTGCCGGGTTGATGATGAGCTGCGTTGCCGGGACCTGATGCTCGTAGTCCTTGCGATCTTCGTAGCCCACGGCCAGCTGCACGGCGCCAGCCGGCAGGCTGAACAGCTCGCCGCTGATGCCTGCGTGCCAGGTCTTCTGGATTTCATAGAAGTTGCTCGGCACAGTCACTTCCGCCGCCTTGATGGCAGCGGTGGAACCCGGCGAGTTGATATCGAACGGGTTGAACTGGCAGGCGGCAACGCTCGGGCAGCCAGAAGCCGCACCGGTGTACAGCTGGGTCTGGTCGACCAGGCCGGAGGTCGTGGTCACGATGCTCTCGTGGCCGTAGTTGTAGCCGACGTCCCAGTTCCAGTTCTTATCAAAGACGGTGAAGTCGCCCTTGAAGCCTGTGTTGATCTGGGCGTCTTCGCGACCGCTGAACGCCTCACGCACGCCAACCGAGGTAAGGCGCGAACGGAAGGAGTTACCGGTGGAGGCGTTGTAGGTCACGCCGAACGGGTTGTTCGGGTTGGTGGCCGACACGGTGACGCCGGTGTCAGTGCCGTACACGCCCGGAGCCAGCTGGAAGTTCGACGAGGTCTTCTGGTAGATCGCGTCGACGTAGGCGGTGACATGGTCGGTGAGGTGATATTCACCGTTCAAGAACGCGCCCGTGTGCTCCTGGGGCGTCATGTCCAGGTTGATCGCCGCGTAGTTGTACTTGTCCTTGGCGGTATAGCAGTGATAGTTCGACGGATTCACCGCCTGGCTGTTACCGCCGGGGTTCAGCGAAATGTACTCACAGCCACCGAAAGCACCCTGCATGCCGGTCGGCAGCTGGATGCGACCCACCGGGGTGTACGACGAACCACCAATGATGACCTTGCCATTGGTGAGCGTCAGCGCGTTCTTGGAGAAGTCACGGTTGGCGGCCAGCACACCATCCTGCTGGCTGTAGTTGATGCCGGCCATGATGCTGCCCTTATCGGACGTCTGGCCGAACGTGAACGTATAGCCGCTCGAGTCACCGTCATTGCGGTCGGACTGGCCGACGTTCGCAGTGAAGGTGGCACCCTGGTAGTTCTTACGCAGGATGAAGTTCACGACGCCGCCGATGGCGTCCGAACCATAGGTCGCGGATGCACCGCTCGGCAGCACTTCGATGCGCTCGATGGCATCTGCCGGGATGGCGTTCGGATCCTTGCTGAGCAGGCGCTGGCCGTCGACCAGGATCAGGGTACGCTGCGAGCCAAGGCCGCGCAGGTTGATCGACGAGGTACCGGTACCGCCACCGTTGTTGGTCTGCGGGTTGACGTTACCGCCGGTCATGGCCGGCAGCTGCTGCACCAGGTCGCCCAGGGTCAGCTTACCGGTCGCCTGGATGGCGGCGCGGTCAATGGTCACGACGGGACTGGCCGTCTCGACGTCGACACGACGGATCAGCGAGCCGGTCACGGTGACCGTTTCGAGCGTCTTGCTCTTGGACTGATCAGCCGGCGGCGGCGTGTTGGACTGCGACTGCGCGTCCTGCGCGAAAGCGGCAGTGCCGTAGGCGCTCGCTGCGAGCATACCCAGCGACAGAGCCAGGCGAACCGACGTGCACAGTTTATTTTCCCCGAACTTCATGAGAACACCCTCCCGTTATTTATATTGACTGGGTTTGAAAGATTTCCCCGCCTCAAACCCGCGCCCGATTCACCCAAACAATTCAGGTGTGGACCGACCGAATGGCAGCCCACAGCGCTTGGCATTTATCACGCTTTACTTACAGATAGTCAATAAAATCTATACAGCAAGAAGTTACTATCGTCGCGACAGATATCGCATTAACTTGCGAATTATCTAGTTCGGAATAAGAACCCCTTTGAAGTACCCGCGTCCGCTGCGGTGCAGCGACCTTCGTTGGAACGGGGTGAAGCCACAGTGAAAGCGGCCTGACGCGACATTCCGTATCGCGCCAGACCACTGATTTCCGTGAAGTTCAGTCGGTGACGCCGTCGTCCTCAAAACGCAGGTGTTTTACGCTGCGCCCGCGACGACGAACCAGCTTCAAGGCTTCAATACCAATGCGTATGTGGCGTTCAACAAATTGCGTTGTCACGCTCCGGTCGCTTAATTCCGTCTTAACGCCCTCGGGGATCATGGGCTGATCAGAGACCAATAACAGCGCCCCACACGGAATCTTGTTGGCAAAGCCCGCCGCAAAGATGGTGGCGGTCTCCATGTCGATGGCCATGCAGCGGGTGCGCCGCAGGTATTCCTTAAAGGTGTCGTCGTGTTCCCAGACCCGGCGGTTGGTGGTGTACACCGTGCCGGTCCAGTAGTCGTAGCCCAGGTCGCGGATCATGGTGGATACGCCACGCTGCAACTGGAAGGCCGGCAGCGCCGGAACCTCCGGCGGCAGATAGTCGTTGGAGGTGCCTTCGCCACGGATGGCGGCGATCGGCAACACCAGGTCGCCGATGGCGTTCTTCTTCTTGAGCCCCCCGCATTTGCCCAAAAAGACGGCGGCCTTGGGATGGATGGCGCTGAGCAGATCCATCACGGTCGCGGCATTGGGGCTGCCCATGCCGAAGTTGATGAGGGTGATGCCGTCAGCGGTGGCGTTGGGCATGGGACGGTCCCGCCCCTGCACCTCTACCCCGTGCCACTCGGCAAAGAGGTCTACGTAGTGCCCGAAATTCGTCAGCAGAATGTGCTGCCCGAACTGCTCCACAGGCGTGCCGGTATAGCGCGGCAGCCAGTTGGAGACGATCTCCTGCTTGTCCTTCATTGAGACCCCATGAGGTCAGCGCAACAAAACCTTGTTGCGCGTTACCGGCGACGCCACGCCGGCACGATGCCAGATATGTGTCGCCATAGTAGCCGGTGGACAGCCCATCCTGAACAGGTTGGACCCAACCAGGCGGAGAAGACGGGACCTGCTGTCGTCCACCACGGCAGACATGCCTGCAACAAGGGCTGCGGCGATGTCATCCGAGTGAGCGAATGACTCCTTCTTATATGTCTATAGGGATTGCCGTTTGGGAGGCCATTGGTTGCATCGGTAACGGCCTGGAAGCATCCCTCATCAAGAGAAGGACAGCCCATCGACACCATACCCCCGATGAAACCACTGAAACGCATCGCTCGCGGCGCTTCCTCAACCAGATCGCCATGTCCATGGCATCACGATACCCATGGCATCATGAGCCAGGAGTCGGGGTCGGCACATGCAGGGGTGCGTGTTATGTTGCCCTCGCTCGTTACGGGACTGGGGAGTCTTCACTATGCGGATGGGACTGGCCATCGATGCGGCCTGCGATTTGCCGCAGGCGTTCCTGCAAGAACACAACATCGCGGTGATGCCCATCACCATCCATATTGACGACGAAGTCTTTATGGACAACCGCAACCAGATTGAGCTGCACCGCTTCCTGGATCGCAACCTCGGTAGCCGGAGCCATTCGGCCGAGACTATCCCCTGCTCCGTTGAAGACGTGCAGAAACTGTTTCTCGAGAAACTGGTGCTTGAGCAGGACTGCGTGTTCTGCCTCACCATCACCGCCACACGCAGCGCCATCAACGAGCATGTGATCAAGGCGAGCTTCGCCGTGCTCAAGCACTATCGCGAAGTGCGCGAGAAGAACAACATGTCAGGCCCGTTCCTGATGCGCGTCATCGATACCCGCACACTGTTTGCAGGTTCAGGGCCGGCTATCGTCGAAGCCACTCGCCTGATTCAGGCGGGCGAACAACCCGCAGCTATCCGCGAACGCCTTACCTATGTAGCCAACAACTCTTACGGCTACATGTTGCCGCGGGACCTGTACTACCTGCGTGCCCGCGCCAAGAAGAAAGGCGATCGCAGCGTGGGTCTGCTCAGCGCCATGCTTGGCTCCGCACTGGACATCAAGCCGCTGTTGCGCGGCTATCGCGGTGAGACAGGCCCCGTCGGCAAAGTGCGCGGGTTCGAGCACGGCGCGGAAACACTCTTCAACTACGCGGCGCAACGCGTCCACGCTGGCCTGCTGGTGCCCGCGGTATGCGTGAGCTACGGCGGTGATCTGGCCGAACTGGACAAACTGCCCGGCTATGCAGGGCTGCGCACAGCATGCGAAGAGTGTGGCGTTGAGTTGATGGAAGCACCGATGAGCATCACCGGCATGGTCAATGTGGGCGAAGGTGCGGTGACGCTCGGGTTCGCCGCCGAAGAACACGTCGCCGAGTTCTAAGAGTCAAACCGCTGGGAGGATAGGCATGATCCGCCTGTGCTTTCTCGCCTTGCTCCTGCTGCTGAGCCTCCCGGCTGCTGCAGGCACGGCTTACCAATGCATCGATGCCAGCGGCAAGGTGTCGTTCCAGGACAAACCGTGCCAGGGCCAGCAACGCCAACAGGTACTTCAACTGGACGATACCCCCGCCTACACGCCGGCCCAGCCCGAATCCGCTCCCTCACCCCAGGCCGTCACTGCCCCGCCTCCGCCATTACCGCCGCCCCCTATGGAATCGTCGTTGCCCGCCCTCTATGCGTGCATCCGTGCAACTGATGGCAAGACATACACCAGCGAGAACGGCGATCCCCAGCCCTATCAGGTGCCCTACGGGATTCTCGGCGACGCGCAGTTGCCTCTCTCGAAGGCGTACGGTGGACCGGGGGCTGCCGGTGCATCTGCGCCGGAGCTCAACCGCGGGCGCGTTACACCCGGGCTCATCGCCAACTACTACGTGTGGGTACAGGACCAGTGCCGCCCACTGACGCGCGCCGAAACCTGCCGTGCTCTTCGCGATGCGTACGACGATATCGAGAGCAAGCTCAGGCGCGCGTTCAAGAGTGACCAGCCTCCGCTGGAACAACGCGAGCAAGAGCTGCACGGACAACTTCGCAGCTGTTGAATGACGACTGAGTATTTTTTGCGCAATGTCATGCAAGTCTATGCTGCGCAAGGCCAATGACGGCTTGTCCACAGGCTTGCTACCAGGGTTTCCCCAAACACTGTGGAAAAAATGGCTCCGCGAGCTGACGCAAATCTGGGCAGGATGATGAAAGCGTCGCTACAACATGGACTTGCATCGCCTATCCACAGGCTTACCCATGCCCCATCCACATTTGCTGTGGAAAAACGCTGCACCAAGCCTGATGCAAAAGTACGCATGATGATGAAAAGCTCACGCTGGCAAGCACTTGCGTCGGCTATCCACAGGCTTGCCCAAAGGCCATCCACATTCGCTGTGGAAATCCATGCCTCGACGTTGCTGCAAAAGTACGCACGATGATGAAAATCCCCGGCTGGCGCGCACTTGCGTCAGCTATCCACAGGCTTGCCCATAGGCCATCCACACAGGCTGTGGAAATCCGAGCGTCAGCGCTGCTGCAAAAGTACGCACGATGATAAAAATCTCACGCTGACGCGCACTTGCGTCGTCTATCCACAGGCTTGCCAAGAGGCCATCCACATTCGTTGTGGAAAACCATCGGCCGCTGTCGATGTTTTGCGCATGACGATGAAACTTCTACGCTGGCACGCACTTGCGTGGCCTATCCACAGGCTTGCCATGGCCCCATCCACATCTGCTGTGGAAAACGCGCGATCAGCGCCAGATAGCCACGCCTTTCAGCCGTGGCAAAGCCCGTGCGAGCGGCAAGTCAGAACCCATAATTGAGAAAGCCACCATCCACCGCCAGCACCTGGCCGGTGACATAGCTCGCCGCAGGCAAACACAGGAAAGCGATGGCCGCAGCGACTTCCTCGGGCTCGCCAATACGGCGCAACGGCGTGCGGTCGAGTACCTCATCGAGGTACTCATCGTCAGCAAGCGCCGGCTCGGAACGCTGGGTGCGGATGTACCAGGGCGCCACCGCATTGACGCGAATACCATCTGCCGCCCACTCCACCGCCAGATTGCGAGTGAGCTGATGGAGCGCGGCCTTGGTCATGCCGTAAGGCGATCCCGTGCGCACATGCGTCACACCCGAGACGGAACCTACATTCACGATGGCTGCGTTGGCGTGCTGCACAAGCTGCGGGTGCGCCAGCCGACACATTTCGAAGGCCGAGAACAGGTTCTGCTCGAAGATCGCCCGGTATTCGTCCTCGTGGTAGGCCAGCGTCGGTGCCGGGCGATTACCACCCGCGTTATTCACCAGCAGCGAGAGCGGTGCGCCAAGATCAGCCACCCAGTCGAACACAGCGAGACGGTCTTCCTGTTCTCCCAGATCCGCGCCGAACGCCAAGACCTCGATGCCCGGGAAATCGTCCAGCAACTCGACGCGCACCTGTTCCAGATAATCTGCGTCGCGCGCCACCAACAGCAGATTGGCGCCGAGGCCGGCCAGCTCGCGGGCAGTGGCATAACCGATGCCCTTGCTGGCGCCGGTGATCAGGGCCGTGTGTCCTTGCAGTTGCCAAGCGTCGATGCGTGCGTTCATGCGCCGAGCTTAGAGCCTGTACACGTTCTGCGCCAAGCGTTGGCGCGTACCATGTTGGCGTGACCTTCCACCAGAGAGTCCTTTCATGAAACGACTTGTTCCCCTGCTCTGCCTGCTCTCATTGGCCGCATGCTCTGGCAAGGCGCCTGCACCGCAGTCCACGCCTGCTGCCGCAAGCACCGCACGCGTCGCCACACCGTGGGACGATATGAAGAAGGACGAGCAACGCGCCGCGGATGTGCAAAAGACGGTTGATGAACAGGCCAAGAAGCAGCAGCAACAGATCGAGGCCGCGCAGCAGTAAACATCGGCACTTGGCAAATGGACGTCTGGACGTGCATCGTGTCTAACATGAATGCCCATCACGATGAACTTGCCGATGCGCCGCTGCTGGATATCGATGACGCCAGCGTCATGCGCGGCGACCGATTGATCCTCGATCGCTTCAGCCTGCGCATTGGCGCTGGCCAGCACACCGCCATCCTCGGCGCCAATGGCGCAGGCAAATCGACGCTGGTGCGCCTGATCACACGTGAGCTATATCCGCTCGCGCGGGAAGACGGCCGCGCCTCGGTACACGTGTTCGGCCGCGATCGTTGGCACGTCTCTGATCTGCGCGGATTACTCGGCATCGTATCGCCGTCACTGCAACACGACTGCACCACCGACGCGACGCTCGAGGTCTCCGAAGCCGTACTGTCCAGCTTCTTCGCCGCACAACGGCTGGGGCTCGACCATCAGGTCACGCGGGCCATGCGCGAGCGAGCGGACGAGGCCCTGCATCAAGCTGGCGCCACCCACTTGCTTGGCCGCGCGATGGCCAGCCTGTCCACCGGCGAGGCAAGACGCGTGCTTATTGCCCGTGCCCTGGTGCATCGCCCTCGGGCCTTGCTGCTCGACGAGCCCTGCGCGGGCCTCGATATGGCGAGTCGCCGGCGTTTCCTGGAAAACCTGCGCGGCCTCGCGCGTCATGGCACCACACTGCTGCTGGTAACGCATCACGTGGAAGAAATTCTCCCCGAGATCCAGCAGGTCGCCTTGCTCCGCGATGGATGCCTGCACAAACAAGGCGCCAAGCACGATGTGCTCACCGGCGCACTGCTCTCCGAAACCTTCGGTATGCCCGTGTGTGTCGAACGCCACGGCGACTATTACAGCGCCGCCATCGCATAGGGCCGTCTGGCCGTCTAAGCCCCTGAGGAAATCGCTTGACGCGCCCTGCGGCGCGGGCGTACTTTTGCGCCGCTGGTGGTTTTCATCCTTTCATCGCGATGAAAGGATGAAATGAAAAGGGAAGCCGGTGCGGCCCATACGGGCCAATTCCGGCGCTGCCCCGCAGCGGTGTGTGGAAACGACCTTCGCCATAAGCACTGGCCCTGACGGCCGGGAAGCGGCGGACAGTAGGCGAAGCATTGACGTGCTTCATGTCCACGAGCCCGAAGACCTGCCCCGGCCAGAAGGCTCGTCCTTCTGTCAGACCTGGAGCTTCCGAGGGGAAGCGGCCGGATGTCGCGTCGTGGCCCCCGCTCGCGGCGTGCGCTTCCGTGTCCGCCCGCGGCTGTTCCGGTTCGCCCGAGGGGGCGAAGGTCGCTGGCGTGAAGGTCGATGCGATTTGCATCGCTTTGGCGCAGTTCCTTCGTTCCTCATTCATCACGAATCGAGGACACGCAAACATGACTACCGTTACCAACCTGGGCTTTCCCCGCATTGGCCCACGGCGCGAGCTCAAGCACGCACTGGAATCCTATTGGCGCGGCGAAACTACGTCGCAACAGCTGGAACAGGCCGCGTCGGCGCTCAGGCAAAAGCACTGGGCCTTGCAGCAAGAGGCTGGCGCCGATGTGGTTCCATGCAACGACTTCTCGCTGTATGACCACGTACTCGACACAGCCTTCCTGTTCGATGCCATTCCCGAGCGTTATCGATCCCTGGTCGAGCGCGATGCGCATGCCGGCTACTTCGCGCTCGCGCGCGGATGGCAGCGTGACGGCATCGATCTGCATGCGCTGGAGATGACCAAGTGGTTCGACACCAATTATCACTACCTGGTGCCAGAGCTCCACGCCGAACAGAACTTCCGCCTTCGCGGCGACAAGCCAGTCGCGGAATATCTCGAAGCTCGCGCACAAGGCCTGGAAGCCCGCCCCGTTCTGCTGGGACCGGTGAGCTTCCTGCTGCTCTCCAAAGCCGTGGATGGTAGCGATCGCCTGGCACTGCTGGAGCGCTTGCTGCCTGTCTACGCGGAACTGTTGACGAAGCTCAAACAGGCCGGCGCCGAATGGGTACAGATCGACGAACCCTGCCTGGTGCTGGATCAGGATGGCGATGATCACGCGGCCTACCGTTCCGCGTATCACGCACTGGCCACCGCGGAACGCCCGAAATTACTGCTGACGACGTACTTCGGTCCGCTTGCCGAGAACCTTCCACTGGCCGCGGAGCTACCTGTCGATGGCCTGCATATCGATCTCGTGCGCGCACCTGAGCAGCTTGATGCCGTGCTCGACGCACTGGGCGAGGAGAAGATCATCTCGCTCGGTCTCGTTGACGGACGCAACGTATGGCGCGCCGATCTGGATCGCGCGCTCCGAACGCTCCGCCGCGCTCACGATCGCTACGGCGGCAAACGCGTGCAGATCGCACCATCGTGTTCACTGCTGCATGTGCCGGTGGACGCCTCGGTGGAAACCGCGCTACCTGCCGACCTCAAGTCATGGCTTGCCTTTGCGACGCAGAAGATCGGTGAGCTTCGAGTGCTGGCTGATGCCGTGAAAGGCTTGGTGCGCGCTTACACCACGATGGACACTGCCCGTGAGCACCAACTGGCCCGCCAGCAGTCCGAGCGTGTGCATCGCGCTGCCGTGGCGGAGCGCGTGGCCGCCATCGACGCGGCTGACCTGTCGCGTCGTTCACCGCATGCGGCGCGCAAAGCCGCGCAACAGAAGCACCTGCATCTCCCCCTGTTTCCCACCACCACGATCGGCTCGTTCCCGCAGACACACGAGGTGCGCGAAGCGCGCGCACAATTCAAGTCCCGCAAGCTTTCCGTCGAGGACTACGAAGCGTTCCTCGAAGCCGAAACAGAACGTTGCGTGCGCTTCCAGGAAGACATCGGCCTGGACGTGCTTGTGCATGGCGAGTTCGAACGCAATGACATGGTGGAGTACTTCGGCGAACAGTTGGACGGCTTCGCCTTCACCAAACTGGGCTGGGTGCAGAGCTACGGCTCGCGCTGCGTGAAGCCGCCGATCATCTACGGCGACGTGCAGCGACCCGCCCCAATGACGGTGCGCTGGTCTCGCTATGCGCAGTCGCTCACCAAGTGCGCGATGAAGGGCATGCTCACCGGTCCAGTGACCGTGCTGCAATGGTCGTTCGTACGCGACGACCAGCCGCGTTCCACCACGTGCCGGCAGATTGCCCTGGCTCTGCGCGACGAAGTACTCGACCTTGAGGCCGCGGACATCCGCGTCATCCAGATCGACGAGCCCGCACTGCGTGAAGGCCTGCCCCTGCGCCGCAAGGACTGGAGCGACTACCTTGCCTGGGCAGTGGAGAGCTTCCGCCTCTCCGCGTCGGGCGTGGAGGATGCCACGCAGATCCATACCCACATGTGCTACTCCGAGTTCAACGACATCATCGAAGCTGTGGCTGCGATGGACGCCGATGTGATCTCCATCGAGACATCGCGCTCACGCATGGAGCTGCTCGATGCCTTCGTGCGGTTCCGCTATCCCAACGACATTGGCCCGGGTGTCTACGATATCCATTCGCCGCGCGTGCCGAATGTCGAAGAGATGACGGAGCTACTGCAGAAGGCCGCCGACGTGCTCAAACCGGAACAGCTGTGGGTCAATCCCGACTGTGGCCTGAAGACGCGCGGCTGGACCGAGGTGCGTGCTGCTCTCGTCGCCATGGTGGCGGCAGCACGACGCATGCGTGAATCCGCGACCGTCGAGGCATAAAAAAAGCCGCCGCCGGAAACCGGCGACGGCTCGATGCATCGGAATCCCGTCGCGCTATCGCGCGACGGGATTCCACGTTTTCAACGTGGCGAACAGAAGCAGTAGGCGTAAACGTTGGGACGCCCCGCCTGTGCGGTACGCAACAGTTTCAGTTCCGGCGCCATCGTGTTGATGTGGGCAACCCACGACGGCAACTGCACGCCATACGACTGCGCCATCTGTACCATCGCGTCGTTGTTGAGGCTGATCAGGAACTGTGCAAAGCCGCCCATCGGCTCTTCCACGTAACGCACCGGCGCGTCCTTACCAAGCTTGGCGCGCTGGGAGGCGTCGGCAATGGCTTCACCGATACCGCCAAGCTGATCGACGAGGCCGCGATCCAACGCCTGCTGGCCGGTCCACACGCGCCCTTGCGCAATGGCATCGATAGCGTCGTACGGCTTGCCGCGTGCCTTGGCCACGTTACCGACGAAATCACGGTAGCCCTTCTCGATGGTGGCCTGGATCACCGTGCCCACCTTGGGATCGAGCGGACGAGTGATATCGAACGCACCCGCCAACGGGCTGGTGCCCACGCCATCACTCTTCACGCCCAGCTTGTCCAGCGTGCCCGGCACGGTCATGATCATGCCGAAGATGCCGATGGAGCCCGTGATGGTGTTGGGCTCGGCGTAGATGCGATCGGCGTTCATCGAGATCCAGTAGCCGCCGCTGGCCGCGACGTTACCCATCGACACCACCACTGGAATGCCGGCCTCACGCGTCAGCGCCACTTCGCGGCGGATCTGCTCGGCGGCATACACCTCGCCACCCGGCGAGTTCACGCGCAACACCAGCGCCTTGGTGCGCTTATCTTCGCGCGCGGCGCGGATCAGCTCAGCGGTGGAATCGCCGCCCACCGTACCCTGCGGCTGCTTGCCGCCGGTAATTTCACCTTCAGCGACCACCACAGAAACGCCCGGCGTCTGCGTAGCGTCCTCGGAAATCGTGCCGGCGTATTGCGGCAACGATACCTGGCGGAAGCCCTCGCCCTTCTTGCCGGCGGGCACGCCTTCCTTGCGCATCATCGCGTTCACTTCAGCCGGCGTCGCGACACCATCGACCAGGTGCTGCTCCAGCGAGAGCTGGCCAAGATCACCCTTGGCGTTGGCGATGGCCTCCGGCAGCGTGTCGATATCCGAACGCAGCGTGGCCGGATCCATCTTGCGCAGCTTGGCCACTTCGTTGATGTAGCTGTCCCACAAGCCGCCCATCCAGAAGCTGTCCGCTTCCTTCGCTTCAGGCGAGGCATGATCGAGGATGTACGGCTCGGCAGCGCTCTTGAACTGGCCGACGCGGAACAAGTGCACGTCCACGCCGAGCTTGTCGAGCAGATCCTTGTAGAACAAGCGGTAGTTGGCCAAGCCCGTGATCATCACCCCACCCTGTGGGTCGACCAGCACGCGGTCAGCATGCGCAGCGAGGTAGTACTGGCCTTGATCCAGGCTCGGCGCCCACACGACCACCGGCTTGCCGGCGGCGCGGAAACGGTCGAGCGCGGCGCCCACTTCGCGCAATGCAGCGAAGCCGCCACCCTGCAGTTCGCCGGGCTCCAGCAGGATGCGGGTAATACGCGCGTCCTTCGCAGCCGCGTCGATGGCGCCGACCAGGTCGCGCAACTGGATCTGCTTGGGCGGATTGCCCGACAGGCTGGCCAGCGCGCGCTGCATCGGATCGATGCTGTACTGCTCCACCAGATCGCCCTTGGGCTTGATGACCAGCACGCTGTCGCTCTGAATGCTGTGCTCGGCGCGAGTGCCGGCAAAACCGACAATCAGCACCAGCAGGAACAGAAACAGGAAGGCGAAGAAGATCAGGTTAAGAAGGGTCAACCTGACGATGTTGATGCCGCGTCCAAGAACGCAGAGAAAGGCCCAAAAGCCGGTAGTACGGGGCTCCGCCATGCGAGGTTCCTCAAGATGTCCGCAACAGCGTAGCTGTTCGCGCGGTGAAGGTCATGTGGTGCAAGCCGCACACGCCTGTCATCTTTGCCCGCTCCGGCGCAGGGAGGGGACACAGGCCCCGATGAACCTCAGACAGAACCTCGCCAGCGTTCGCGGGACGTGCTGCGGTACAAACGGGTAAACAACAGGATGGCCGCCATGGTCAGGCCGGCGATCAGCCCAATCCACATGCCCCGCGCCCCCATGTCGTGGCGAAACGCCAGCCACCAGCCCACCGGCATCCCGACGCCCCAGTAGGCAAACAGGGTGATCACCATCGGCACCCGCGTGTCCTTGAGGCCGCGCAGCGCACCGTTCGAGGTGACCTGGATGCCGTCGGAGAACTGGAACAGTCCTGCCAGCACCATCAGCTGTGCCGCCAGCGCGATCACTCCCGCATCATGTGTATACGCACGCGCCAGCACGTGCGGCAGGGTCAGCATCACCGTCGAGGAGACGGTCTGCACGCACAGCGCCAGCCCGACACCGCACAAGCCGGCATAGCGCACGCCCTGCGCATCGCCACGACCGACCGCATTACCCACGCGCACGGTAATCGCCATCGAGAGCCCCAACGGCACCATGAAGGCAATGGTCGCCACGCTCAGCGCCACCTGATGGCTGGCCACCACCGTCTCGCCTAGCGTCGCGATGGCCAACGCCACCGCCACGAACAGACCGCCCTCGGCCAACAGGGTCACGGCCATCGGGCCGCCGATTTTCACCAGCTCAAAGATCATCTTCGGCTTGGGCCACGCCATACCGCCGCGCAGGTTGGCGTCGCGATAGGCCGGGTGTTTGATGACGAACCACAGGAACGCCAGCATCTCCAGCCACAACACCGTCGCGGTGGCGATACCGCTACCCAGCGAGCCCAGCGCAGGCAGGCCAAACTTGCCGTACATCAGCACGTAGCCCAGCGGCGCCAGCACCAGCAGACCACCAAAGCCGAAGTACATCGACGGGCGCGTCATCGACAGGCCTTCCGACAAACCACGGATAGCGAAGTAACTCGTCATCGCCGGCGCCGCCCAACTGATGGCGTGCAGGAAGTGCATGACGTCGGTGCGCAACGTCGGCACCACGCCGATCCAGTCGAGCAACGGCGTGGCATGGCGCACCAGGAACCACAGGACGATGCCCATGCCCCAGGCCAGCCACAACGCCTGCACAAACACCGCGCCCACTTCGTGACGACGCCCCGCGCCATCCAACTGGGCGACCGATGGCGGCACCGCCATCATCATGCCCAGGCCACTGACCAGCGCCAGCGCCCAGATGCTGACCGCCGTGGTCACGGCCGCCTGCACATGCGCACTCAGGTGCCCGGCGAGCACGGCATCGACGAAGTTCGGACCCACCGCGGCGAGTTGCGCGGCGATCAAGGGAAGGGCAAGGCGCACCGTGGCGCCGACCTCGTGCGCCACCTTGGCGCGATCGGGGCGGAAAGACAGCATAGAAGGACTCCTGAGCTGACAGTCTAACCCACTCCTGTCGTCATCCTTACCGACAGCTCTTTCGGAAACGCCCCACGCCTGCTGTCTACGCAAGCCGCTTGTGCCAAGATCCGCGGCTGATCATCTCGGGGGAGAGCGCGTGAAGAAGGAAATCATCTCGTTCGAAGGCGTGCACTGCGCCAACTGCAGCGCGCCGATGCAGGGGGAGTTCTGCCACGAGTGCGGCCAGTCCATCCACACCGTGCTGCGCCCCATGCATCACATGGTGGAAGACACCCTCGACATGGTGCTGCACGTGGACGGCCGCGTTATCCACACGTTGCCGCCGTTATTCCTCAAGCCCGGCTTCCTCACGCTGGAATACTTTGCGGGCCGCCGCCAGCGTTATGTGGCGCCGTTCCGCTTGATGTTTGTACTGGCCCTGCTGGCCTTCTTCGTATCCCACCTGGTGATGGGCAGCTCCGGCCTGCTGGAGTTCGGCCCCAAAGCCAGTGTCGGCACCGGCGAATTCGCCAAGGACACGACGCCGGACGCCGTGCGGGCGCATTTCGAGCAGATGCGCCAAGACATCGAGAAGTCCAAGGGGCAAAGCGACCAGAAGGCAAAGCACTTCAACCGGCTGGTGAACGTGGAACGCGACCACGCCAACCACCGGTTGGCTGAGCTTCACGCCCCACCGATGCCCAATGTCATCGTCGACGACATGGATTACAGCTCGTCAACGATCGACATCCCCTGGCTGCCCTCAGCCATCAACCACAGCCTGGACCGCTCCAGGGCGCGCGCCGTGTCCAACATCCGCGACATGCAGAATGGCGGCGAACAAGCGGCCGAAGCCGAAGAGCGCGTCGTGTCCTCGGTGTTCCACGCACTGCCTCAGACCATGTTCGTGCTGATGCCCCTGTTTGCCTTGCTGCTGAAGATCACCTACTTCTTCAAACGCCGGCTCTATATGGAGCACCTGATCGTGGCGCTGCACAGCCACGCCTTCCTGTTCCTGAGCCTGTTGCTGGGCATGATGCTGTTCGCCCTGCAGATGTGGCTGACACCCCATGCCGCCTGGGTCGGCATACCGCTGCGCCTGCTGCTATGGGCACTGTGGATCTGGTCGCTGATCTATTTGCTGCTTATGCAGAAGAGGGTCTACCGGCAAGGTTGGTTCATGACGATCGTGAAGTACCTGTTCGTCGGCTGGTGCTACACGATCCTGGCTTCGGTGGCGCTCGCTTTCGCGACGGTCCTGGGCATGACGAACTGACGCCGGCCGCCGACCACTTTCTGTGACACAAATCACACATAAACCAGGCAACTGCGCAATTTCGGCAAGCCCTGAAAGCACCTCCAGCGGGGGTTTTGCACAGCGTCACATGGCTGTCAAGGCAAGTCCCGTGCCTATGGCAATTGTATGAACCCCAGCCAAGCAAAAAATTCAACACACTGAATTTGTTGATTTTTTTTGGGTGGCTAAAACTTGAACAGCGCGTACGGAAGGCCGTTTTCATGCGCCCCAGAGGCCTCCCTCAACGGCCCATCCACAGAGTTATCCACAGAGGCTGTGGATAACGTGAAAAGCCCCCTGCCGTTAGTCACTTAGCTGCCCTTTCTAGATGACAGGGCAGCAAGCACCCGCAAGCCATCGCCAAGTGGCCAAACGGCCTGGCGACGCGTTTCACCCGGCTGGAATTCCGTCTGGTGCAACGGGCCGGTTACACTGGTTCGCCAAGAGGTCTTCATGCCCGCCGTCCTTCGCGTAGCCCTGCCGGTGCCCCTGCCAACCCTGTTCGACTACCTGCCGCCAGCCACCGGCGAGGCAGTCGCGGGCAGCCGGGTGCTGGTGCCGTTCGGCAAAGGCAAGGCGGTCGGCGTCGTGGTCGAGGCCGGGGTAGAGTCCGCCGTTAACAACGCCCGGCTCAAACGGGTGCTCCGCGTACTGGATGATGCCCCCCTGCTCGACGCCGAGTTGATGGCCACCCTTGCCCGTGCCGCCGATTATTGGCTAGGGGCACCCGGCGAGGCCTACGCCAACGCCCTCCCCCTGGCCCTGCGCGAAGACCGCGCGCTCCCTGAGCTGCACGAGGAGGCCTGGGCGCTGACCGCCGCCGGGCGCAGCGCCCTCGATGCGGGCAGCCGGCGTGGCGGCAGCCGCGCCTTGCTCGACGCCCTGTCACGCGGCCCGCAGACCGCCGAACTGCTGCACGAGATGCTGCCCGGCTGGCGCGACGCCGCGCGTCGGCTCGACGAGGCAGGCCTGATCGAACGCACGCGCACCCAAACGGCCGGGCCTGTGCCAGTCACGAGCGCGCCATCGCTGAGCGACGAGCAGCAACAGGCCGTGGATGCCATCGGGGAATCCCTGGGCGCCTTCCAGCCCTTTCTGCTGGACGGCGTCACCGGCAGCGGCAAGACCGAGGTCTATCTCGCACTGATCGAAAAAGTCATCGCCCAAGGCAAGCAGGCCTTACTGCTGGTGCCGGAGATCGGCCTCGCGCCGCAGACCGTGCGCCGCCTGCGCGATCGCCTCGGTGTCGCGGTGCAGGTTCTGCATTCCAACCTGGCGGAAGGTGATCGCGCACGCGCCTGGCTGCGCGCACGCTCCGGCGAAGCCAAGGTGATCCTCGGCACACGCTCGGCCATCTTCACCCCGCTGCCCAACGCCGGCCTGATCGTGGTCGACGAGGAACACGACAGCGCCTACAAGCAACAGGAAGGCTTCCGTTACCACGCGCGCGACCTCGCCATTCTGCGCGGGCGTGCGCTCAACGTGCCGGTGGTGCTTGGCTCGGCCACACCGTCACTGGAGTCACTGGCGAACGTACAGGCCGGTCGCTATCGCACCTTGCACCTGCGCGCACGTCCGGGAGCCATCCGCGCCCCTCAGGTGCAAATCGTGGACATGCGCGCGCAGCGGTTGGATCACGGCCTCTCGCCTGCCCTGCTTGCCGCTGTCAGCGATACGGTGGCACGCGGGGAGCAGGTGCTGGTGTTCCGCAACCGCCGTGGCTATGCACCGGTGCTGCTCTGCTACAGCTGCGGCTGGCATGCGGAATGCCCCCGCTGCGAACATCCGATGACACTGCATGCAGCGCGCCGCACACTGATCTGTCATCACTGCGACTACAGCACACGCATGCCCGGGCAATGCCCGTCCTGTTTCTCCCCCGAACTCAAGCCGCAGGGCCAGGGCACGGAGCGCCTGGAAGAAGCGCTGACCGCGCAGTTTCCTGACGTACCAGTGATGCGCATCGACCGCGAAACCACGCGCCGGCGTGATGCCTTCGAACAACTACTGGAAGGCCTGCACGAGGACCGCCCCGCCATCCTCGTCGGCACACAAATGTTGGCCAAGGGCCACGACCTGCCCAACCTCACGCTAGTTGCCATTGTCGGCGTCGACGAAGGGCTGCTCAGCGTGGATTTCCGCGCGAGCGAACGGCTGGCGCAACTGGTCGTGCAAGTGGCCGGTCGCGCGGGACGCGCGAAGAAACCCGGGCGCGTGCTGCTGCAGACGCATCACCCCGAACATCCGCTGCTGCGTCAGTTGCTCGCGCAAGGCTATGCCGCAGCCGCTACGACGCTGCTCGACGAACGCCGCAGCGTGCAACTACCGCCATTCGGCCATCAGGTGTTGCTGCGTGCGGACGCCCATCAACGCGAACATGTCGATGCCTTTCTCGCAGAAGCGGCAAGCGCATTGGCCGGCAAACCGCTGCAGTTGGCCGGCCCCATGCCAGCGCCCATGCCACTGCGCGCTGGCCGCCATCGTGGCCAACTACTCATCGAAGCCGAAACACGCAGCGCGCTGCACGGCGCGCTTAGACCTTGGTACCCATCGCTGTCGACGCTGCCTTCGGCGCGTCGTGTGCGATGGTCGCTCGACGTCGACCCCATCGACCTCTACTGAGCACGGGACGACGCGACGGAACCTTCAATGATTCTCTTCACTTCAAAAGAGGCATCACATGGAAGGCAATGCATCGTCCAACGCACGTCCTCATGTCGTCATCATCGGCGGCGGCTTTGGCGGTCTCGCCGTGGCGCGCGAACTGGCAGACACCGACGCCCGCATCACGCTGATCGACCGACGCAATCACCACCTTTTCCAGCCGCTGCTTTATCAAGTGGCGACCGCGGGACTGTCCGCGCCGTCCATTGCCGCACCGCTGCGGCAGATCCTTAGAAAACAAGCCAACGTCACCGTGCTGATGGACGACGCACGGGACGTCGATCTTGATCGCAAAGTGGTGAAACTTGCTCGCGGTGACGAGCCATACGACGCACTGATCGTCGCCACTGGCGCCACGCACGCCTACTTCGGTCACGACGAATGGGAGCGTCACGCTCCAGGACTGAAAACACTCGAGGACGCGTTCGCCATCCGCCGGCGCGTGCTGGTCGCTTTTGAGCGCGCCGAGCGCGAGGAAGACCCGACGCTGCGGCAGGCATGGCTCAACTTCGTCATCGTCGGCGGCGGCGCGACCGGCGTGGAGCTGGCCGGAACCGTCGCGGAAATTGCTCGCCACACCCTGCCACGCGAATTCCGCCGTGCCGACCCACGCCGCGCCAACGTGCTGCTGGTGGAAGCCGGCCCCCGACTGCTGCCCGCATTCGATGAAGATCTGTCGGACAAGGCACGGCGGCAGCTGGAAAAGCTCGGTGTCCAAGTGCGCCTTGGCACCTCCGTCACGGCGATTGATGGGGAAGGCGTGATGCTGGATGGAACGCCCTACGCCGCGCGCACCGTGCTGTGGGCTGCCGGTGTGGCCGCCTCGCCCTTGGGTCGCAAGCTGGGCGCCCCGCTGGATCGCGCCGGCCGCGTATTGGTGGAGCCTGATCTCAGCCTGCCGGGCCATCCCGATGTCTTCGTCATCGGCGATCTTGCCGCCGTCACCCAGGCCAACGGCAAGCCGGTTCCCGGCGTCGCGCCCGCGGCCAAACAGATGGGACATTACGTCGCCACCCTGCTCAAGGCACGCTGGCGTGGTGAAAAGACCGCGAAACCCTTTACTTACCGCGACGACGGCGCACTCGCCACCATCGGCCGCATGGCCGCGGTGGCGCAGTTTGGACGTCTGAAGCTGTCGGGAATACTCGCCTGGTGGGTCTGGCTGATCGCCCACATCGCCTTTCTCATCGGCTTCCGCAACCGTCTCGTGGTGATGCTGGACTGGGCCTGGGCGTACTGGACCTACCAACGCCACGCCCGCATCGTCACCGGTATCGATGAACGGGCCGACGCACAAACGTCTTTGCCCAAAGACGCTTAGGGTGGAGAATCATGGTTTTCTATGCCGGATAACGCCGTGTCTTCCCAACTCGAACAGCTGCGCCAGTACACCACCGTCGTCGCCGATACCGGCGACATCGAAGCCATTGCCCGCTGGCGCCCGGTGGACGCCACCACCAACCCGTCGCTGCTGCTCAAGGCCATCGAGAACCCCAAGTTCGCGCCGGTCATCGAGGAGTCCGTGGCGTGGGCCAAGGGCAAGAGCAACTCGCGCGAGCAACAGTTGGTGCACGCCAGCGATCACCTCGCTGTAGCTGTGGGCCGCAAGATCGTCGAACTGGTGCCGGGTCGCGTGTCCACCGAAGTGGACGCGCGCCTTTCGTTCGACGTGGATGCCTCCATCGCCAAGGCTGAGCGACTGGTGCAGTTGTATGCCGACGCGGGTGTAACGCGTGACCGCATCCTGATCAAGCTGGCCTCCACATGGGAAGGCATCCGCGCTGCGGAACAGCTCGAGAAGCGCGGCATCAACTGCAACCTCACCCTGCTGTTCTCGTTCGAACAGGCCGTGGCCTGCGCCGAAGCTGGCGTGTTTCTGATCTCGCCGTTCGTCGGCCGCATCATGGATTGGTACGTCGCCAACACCGACACCAAGAGCTATGCGCCGGAGGAAGACCCGGGCGTGAAATCGGTACGCCGCATCTACAGCTGGTACAAGGAGCACGGCTTCCAGACTGTGGTGATGGGCGCCAGCTTCCGCAACATCGGCCAGATCCAGGCCCTTGCCGGTTGCGACCGCCTCACGATCAGCCCTGACTTGCTGGAAAAGCTGGACCAGGACACCTCACCACTGCCGCGCGCGTTGAATGACACCGGCGCCACCCAGGCCAAGCCCAAGGCCATCACGGAAGCAGAATTCCGTTGGGGCCATAACGAGGACGCCATGGCGACGGATAAGTTGGCGGATGGCATCCGCAAGTTTGCGGTGGATCAGCGGAAGCTGGAAAAGCTGCTGACGGCAAAGTTGTAAGTGGAAATGGGGCCGCTTGTGAAAGCGGCCCTTTGGCGTGGTGTGAAGCTACGGACTCACGCGGTCCCGCGGGTTTAATCGTTCACCCTGTTGGCTTGTGGCGGGTTTGGTCTTTCGATTAATTGGCTGCGCATATTGCGCCTCAGTTCTGCTCCCTCTCTCTTGCGGGGAGAGGATTGGGGTGAGGGGCGGGTGCTCGCCGCAGTGTTTCTTCTTTGCCGTCATCCCGGCGTAGGCCGGGATCCAGGAGTCGTGAGCGCGATTGTCGCCTCGTGCGTTATCGCGATCTGGCCGCTTACGCAGCGGGCGTTTCGACCTCCTGCCGGAGGCCGAGTCACTTTTCTTTTGCTGGCCCAAAAGAAAAGTAACCCAAAGAAAATGGCCGTAAAGCCAACGCCCGCAGCA
>NZ_JAELTQ010000327.1 GCF_016428905.1 Dyella sp. ASV24
GGTCGGCGCTCTTGATGGCAATGGACAAGTCTGGTACGACTGGGCCAAGAGTCAAGGAAATCTCCCACGCCGACCGATGATGATTAATTGGCGAAAGATGAGCAACTCTGTCGTCCGTGGCATGCGCTTCGTCCAAAGCCAAATGTGGACGATGGCTGTTACCTACTCAAAGAATATCGAGTTTACTGATATTTACGTCAACAACACGTCTGCCAGTAAATGGAGCACCCTCAATACGGACGGAGTCGACACGATCTATTCGGACAACATTACCTTTCGCCGGTGGGATATAACGAGCGGTGACGATGCGATCGCGCTCAAGGGCAATTCGAGTAACATCTTTGTGTACGATACAGTTATTCACGGCGGCCAGGGTCTCGCCATCGGGTCTATGGGCCAGTACAAGGA
>NZ_JAELTQ010000328.1 GCF_016428905.1 Dyella sp. ASV24
TGAAGGCGCGGCGCAGGACGTCATGCGGAAGCCCCCTCAAGACAAGCGCCGCGGTGTCTTTACCAACCAGATCATTGTCGACATGATTGTCTATGGTGTCATCATGGGTGTCTGCACCATGTGCACCTTCTGCATCATCATCTATGGCGCCTACGATGGCGACCTTGGCGAGGACTGCAATACAAAGTTCTCAAAAGGCTGCGAGCCCGTTTTCAAAGCTCGAGCTGCTACCTTTGCGGAGCTAACCTGGTTGATTCTCATTTCTGCCTGGGAGTTTAAGAGCTTGCGCCGCTCCATGTTCCGTCTCAACCCCGATGATGACAGCAGATTTCCCTTCTTCAAGGATGTTTACAGCAACCGCTTCCTATTCTGGTCTGTTATTATTGGAGCCTTGTCTGTGGTCCCGG
>NZ_JAELTQ010000329.1 GCF_016428905.1 Dyella sp. ASV24
GCCTTGCACAAGTGCGGCACTCCTCTCTCGCCCTTCACCAAAGTCTTGCGCCGCCGTTGACGCTGGTCTGGATTCTTGAAGAGTCCCGTCCCTTTGAACGAATTTACGATCCAGACGATTTTTGTATTTGATGCACGATTACGATTAGCGCCATCATCTGTTCGACCACCCGTCGTACAGCAGCATATTTGCATTCATCTCGTTCGCCGATTGCTTCGTCGATTTTTCGACGTTTTGACCCCCCAAAATCATTTCACGTCAAGACTCTCCCAAAAACACTACAACAGTACGCCTTGAGCGTTCATCCTGCCACTCAGCTCATACAATTATCTGTTTGATTACTGTATTCTGGCATATACGTTGGGCGGCAACATCACCATCTTGCCGTCTCGCGCCCCCAGGACCTC
>NZ_JAELTQ010000330.1 GCF_016428905.1 Dyella sp. ASV24
TGCGTATACATATCATATCAAACTTTTGTCCAATTTCTTTAAATACCCTTCTACGGTCACAGTTGAACCAAAATACGCTCATTGGATCATCGCATACCCAATACACTCAAAGCGCATCTGCATGTCCTTGCGCCTTTGGGAATACACCCGTCGTAGGCATGCGAGGCGTCGGCTGCGGTGGTGTCTTTTCTCGCGCCCGCTCATCACGCGAACGGCTTGTGAGGCGGCGCAGGTTGCTATTTTTGCCCTCCAACTCTGGCGACTTGGCCATTCTCTCTAGAAAGAAAGCGCCTCCAATATTGCTGGCTAGGGGACGGTCATCATCTGCGTCTGAAAATCCTCCAGATAGATATTCGTCGTCAGAAGTGAAATCTCCTGCCATTTGCTGGTGGTATGAAGCTGGAGC
>NZ_JAELTQ010000331.1 GCF_016428905.1 Dyella sp. ASV24
CGGGTGCTTCGTAACATTGACCGCATTCTGACAGAGGCGCGGCCGGCAGAGAGCAATGTGTTGTCGTACAAGGACCACGGCTTGCTTTTATGCGAGCTGCACGTCTTGCGCAGCTTGGCGAGGAGATTACTTCCTCGAGAAATTGAAAGGGATTTTCTGGAAGACGTGGAAGATTTGGCCAATATCAAGGGCATCAACGTGCAGGCAAAGGCTCTGCACCGAATTAGATGGGCATATGGACGATGGCTAAGGTGAAGTCTCTGTCCGAGCAAGCATCTGAGAAATGTACATCAGTAAAACAAGAAAATTATCCTGCAAAGGTTGTGTTTAGAATGGCATAGTGCATGCGAGTTTACTGGCCAGCGTATCGCGTATCATTTTCCACATGGACAATATGGTTACAAT
>NZ_JAELTQ010000332.1 GCF_016428905.1 Dyella sp. ASV24
TGGAGGAAACCCTACACACCCGAGTTTCCCCCCATCCATCTATGGCTCGTCAATAGAGTTTTTAGCGTCTCGTTGCACCAGCGACACGGCCAACGCCAGCAAGCATCGAACACCAAGAGCAGATGTGTCAGGGCTGTCCCGTCAACCAACTACTTACCACTGCACACCCCCCAGCAGTGGCAGAAGCAGGGTTGAGCCACATCGCCCCACTTTGACCAGCAGATGACGTAGCCGTAGAAACCACTCTGCCAAATGACGATCTCTTGTCGTCCGTCCTCCGCACAACTCGTGCACTGCCCTCCTCCACTCTCCCATATAACCGCCCAAGCCGCCCCATCCATCCCCTCGACCTCTGCTCAATCCCTCCCCGTTTGATACCTTTTTTGTGCGTCAATCATTACCC
>NZ_JAELTQ010000333.1 GCF_016428905.1 Dyella sp. ASV24
AAATTAGACAATGTTGATCATTCGTCTACGGCCCAACACTCGTCTCATAGCGAGCTTATTACGGAATTATTCAAAAAGGTTTCGGAAGGG
Organism: Dyella sp. ASV24; assembly: GCF_016428905.1. Taxonomy (GTDB): domain Bacteria; phylum Pseudomonadota; class Gammaproteobacteria; order Xanthomonadales; family Rhodanobacteraceae; genus Dyella. The sequence continues at coordinate 91 of NZ_JAELTQ010000333.1, forward strand.
AATACAGGCACCGACAATACCAAATCAGTCAAAGAAACATTGATATCAAACACTACAAACTTGTCCGACTGCTCGAGAGCTTGTCAGTCAATGTATAAAACTTTGGCTACTGGTGTGGAAGTGCTCGTGCCTTTACGAAGCAAATTCGAGAACACTATATCTAACATGCAATCTGATTCACTGTCGGATAACCATGTCTTAAAAATAGTGGGTCAGCAGGTGTCAGGTGTGGAAGAACGCTTACAGAAGAGCCTCAAGTCGATTGCGAGCGGGTTCGGACCACTCATTGACAGGGAACGAGAAGATCGAGAAA
>NZ_JAELTQ010000334.1 GCF_016428905.1 Dyella sp. ASV24
GTGTTGTGCGACGTCGGGCACTGGACCAACTGGCACCGTCACTTCGGACCCTTGTCGGGCTCCGATCCTAAGATCGACCAGCCGGCCGAACGCTATGTGCTGACGGCCTTTACCTACGGATGCAACCTGGGCCCGAACCAGGCCGCCCGGCATTTCCGGGGCGCGGTATCGGCGCACATGCTCTCGTTCGTCAATCGCCGGCATATCGATGCCAATAAGTTGTCAGCTGCCTGCCGGGACATCATCAATAGCTACGCAAACCTGCAGCTCCCCAAGCATTGGGGCGATGGCAAGCGCGCGGCGGCGGACGGCACAAAGTACGAGATGTACGATCAGAACACGCTGGCGTCGTATCACATTCGCTACGGCGGCTATGGCGGTATTGCCTACCACCACGTCTCT
>NZ_JAELTQ010000335.1 GCF_016428905.1 Dyella sp. ASV24
GTACAAGAAAGGGAAAAAAACTTACTCTCCGCCTGGGCAGCCATCTTTCCAGATGTCCCATGTCGCGCCATATCCCTGTTCAGAGCGCAGCTTTCGAATATCAGGACTAGTGACACCCTCGTAATCCCCATAGTCCCACTCTCGAATACCTTCGGTGACCTCAATCGAGGCGTCGCAGTGCAGGCCCTCGCATGCGCCAATGCCGTGTGGCTTCCAGGGAAGAGCATTATCCGGCAGGCCGAGATTCAAAAGCTCAAAGGTACGCTGGGCTCTTTTGCGCGGTGAGACGTAGCTGTAAGACACCAGAAATGGATTAGTCTTTTTTGTTTTAAACCCTTTGTACACAGCTGCAGGACCCAGAAAGAAAGACATGAGGGTGACAGAAACGATTTGTACTGCAG
>NZ_JAELTQ010000033.1 GCF_016428905.1 Dyella sp. ASV24
GGGTCTCAGCCCAGCCCAGGGACTCGATAGCCTTATCCAGTTGCTTGGCCTGGACCTGACGCTCCGCGCGATCGCTCACGGCGAAAACGGCATAAGCGGAGTCGGTGTAATCCTTGAGCAGCTGATCGGTCAGCTGGTCGGCGTTGTCTGCCTTACCAGAGGCCGCCGCCACTTGAATCTGCGCATAGAGGTTCGCGGCATCAGCCTGATGCTCTGCCTTGTGCTTGTTCCACTGCTGCCAGCCGAAGATACCGACCAGGCCGATCGCAATGCCAACGACGATGGACAGGCCGTTCTGGCGCAACCACTGCTGTACGCGTTCGCTCTGTTCGTAGTCGTCGTACGCTTCAAATGCCATGCAATCACCCTAGGGGAACCACAGGTCGAGGGCCTCTGGCGGCACCCGTCATGCGGAAAAGAAATCAGCCCGACTTGCCCGCTCGTCACCGAGCGGACAATGGGCAAGCATAACCGATTGCGCCAGACCGCACAGGCCCGGCGCTCGACTCAGGCGCCGGTGGGCGCTGCTTTGCCGTCGTGCATTTCTACGCGGAAATGAGCGACGTTCGAACGGCGGTAGCTGTCCAGCGCCATGGGCTGGCCGTCCAGCGTGACCTGCGCGCCGTTGGCATTGCCAATGCGCACTTCCATAGCCTGATCGCTGTGATAGGTCTTGGAGATGCCGGCAGAGAGCAAGCCATACTCAAGACGCGAGCCATCCTTGGTGGTGATCTCGACCCAGCTCGCGCTCTGCAGGTTGAGTACCAGGCTGTGCGAACCATTACCCACGGTATCGGAGGCCACGGGCGCTGCGGACTGGGGGGCAGCGTGCGTATCGCCACTCAGATTGGGAAATGGCGTCATGGAGGCCATCAGCGGCTGATCTTGCGGAGGAGGCGCTTCCTGAGCCGCCTGTTGTGGCGCCGCCTGCTGCGGCGCCACGGCGACATCCGCCGCACCATCCTGCGCCTTCACGGGCGCAGCAACCACGGCAGCCGCAGCTGCACTGGTGCTGCTAGCAGGTGCATCCACTTGCGCTACAGGGGCGGCATCCAAGGGCGCCAAGTGACTGACGTCGCGATCCAGGGTGCCACGCACGCCCAGCCAGATGGTGGGCACCACAATGGCCGCCGTCAGCACCACGTAGGTCGCGGCGCGCGCATAGTTCTCGAGCAAATAGCGCGAATGCGAGATACCGCCAGTGGCGACCAACGAGGGCTGAGCCAGCCTTATCTGTTCGAGCTCCGCCTTCACCTCAGTCTCGTCGACGCCCAGATAGCGCGCGTACTTGGCGAGATAGCCCGCCAGGTAGACCTGGTAGTCGATGCCGCCGTACTCGTTGCTCTCGATCTGCTTGAGTACGCGGGTCGGCAGGCGTAGCGCATGTGCGCATGCCTCAACACCTAGTCCACGAGCCTCGCGCGCTGCGCGCAAACGCCCGCCAAGACTGCCCTTGATCGCTTCCAGCGGAGAGGGTTCGGTATCCATGGTGACGTCGGGTGCTTGGCTAAAAGGAAGTTCTCGGTTGCCGCTGTCGGCCGGATTTGACTGCTGAGAGGTCATTGGCGTGCAGTTGCGTCGAGGGCGCGCGCCTGTTCCGAATCCGGGAACTGGCTTTGCAGTCGCCTACTGTAGTTAAGAGCAGCATCCCTGTTGCCCAACCGTGATTCGATGTCATGCCCCAGCTTGAGCGATGCCGCGGTCGGCTGACCCAGCGCATCGAATCGCTGGATAAAGGCACGCGCGCGGAACGCATCGTTCTGAAGATAAAGCACATTGGCGAGCTGATACAACGCCCCGCCGTTATTTGGGTCGATTTCGAGCGCCTTGCGGAAGTCCGCCTCGGCGCTTGGCAGGTTCTGTGCCTTTTGCTCACAGATGCCGGCGTTATTCCAGGCCAGCGAGGGGGTCTGGTAGAACGGGTCAGCCACAGCCTTCTGGAAATACGGCAGCGCCTCGGCCGTCTTACCCTCACGGCTGCACAGGAACCAGCCGAGATTGTTATTGGTGTCGCCCTTGTCCGGGCCCAGCGACTGCGCCTTGCGATAGTGCAGCTCGGCATTGGGCATGTCGTTGATCCGCTCGTAGATCACCGCGGCGACGGTGTGGGCGGGCACGTAATTGGGGTCGAACTGCAAGGCCTTGTTGATCTTGACCAGTGCATCTTCCAGGTCACCGTTGACCAGGTACTGCTGAGCCAGCTCGGTATGGACGCGTGCGCCCTCCTGCTTCTGCTCCGCCTTGGTTGTGCGCGGAATCTTGTCCGGAGGCGGCGTGGCCGTATTGGTATTGGACACAGGCACACAAGCCGCCATAAGCACGGCCGTACCCGCACTCAGCAGGATTCGATCAAGCCGCATGGCTCGCCCCTTCGTCCAGACGCTTTCGAAATTCGGCCTGGCGACGGGTGCGATCCAATACCTGCCCCTTGAGCTGACCACATGCGGCATCGATGTCGTCGCCGCGGGTGCGGCGCAGCATCGTCAGCACATTGGCATTGAGCAGCTGGGTCTGGAAGGCGCGAATGGTTTCGGCGTCGGAGCGCTCGAAACGCGTGCCAGGAAAAGGATTAAACGGAATCAGATTGACCTTGCACGTCGGCATGCGACGCATCAGCTTGATGAGCTGGCGTGCGTGCTCAGGCTGGTCGTTGACACCCTTCATCAGGGTGTACTCGAACGTGATCGATGTGCGCGGCTTGCGATCCAGCCAGCGCTGGCAAGACGCCATCAGCTCGGCAATGGGATAGCGCTTGTTGAGCGGCACCAGCTCGGTGCGCAGCTCGTCGTTTGCCGCATGCAGTGACACGGCCAGCGACACATCGATGGTTTCGGACAACTTGTCGATCATCGGCACCAGACCGGCGGTGGACAGCGTGACGCGCTTGGACGCCAGGCCAAAGCCCAGGTCATCGCGCATCAGGCTCATCGCCTTGGTGACGTTGTCGAAGTTCAGCAACGGCTCGCCCATGCCCATCATCACCACATTGGTGATACGACGGTTCTGGTGCGTGATGTTGCCGAGGTACTTGGCCGCCACCCACATCTGTCCGATGATCTCAGACGTCGCGAGGTTGCGGTTGAAGCCCTGCGTCGCGGTGGAGCAGAACTGGCAGTTCAAGCCGCACCCCACCTGCGAAGACACGCACAGCGTGCCGCGAGTGGGCTCGGGAATGTAGACCGCCTCGACGGCGTTGCCGCCGTCCATGCCGAGCAGCCACTTGTGCGTGCCGTCGGCTGCGCCCTTGTCGAACATGGTCTTGGGCGCACCGACATAGCACGACGCTTCGAGCTTGGCTCGAAGCGCCTTGCCGACATCGGTCATGTTTTCAAAGTTGTCTTCCAGGCGGTGATAGATCCACTTCATCACCTGCTCGGCGCGATACGGCTTCTCGCCAATGCTGGCGAAAAAGTCACGTAGGCCCTGTCGATCGAAATCGAGCAGGTTGACCTTGTCGGTGGTGATGGTGGGTACGGCCTGGTCAGTCATCTTCAAATATGCGGCTCGATGCCGCCCTCTTGTTACTCACGCCATCCATTGAAACGCGGTTTTCGTGAAGAGTGCGGCCATGGATGGCCGCTTCTTGATTTTCGCGTTCATGGATGAACGCACTAATTACCTTGCGTGCACTTCCGTCGTAGCGAAGAAGTACGCGATCTCGACAGCAGCGGTTTCAGCAGCGTCGGAACCGTGCACAGCGTTCGCATCGATGGAATCGGCGAAGTCGGCGCGGATCGTGCCCGGCGCAGCGTCCTTCGGATTGGTCGCGCCCATGAGATCGCGGTTCTTCAGGATGGCGTTGTCACCCTGCAGCACCTGGATCATCACCGGGCCGGAGATCATGAACTCGACGAGCGCGTTGAAGAACGGACGCTCTTTGTGCACGGCGTAGAAGCCTTCAGCTTCGGCGCGCGAGAGTTGCTTCATCTTCGAAGCGATGACCTTGAGGCCAGCCTTCTCGAAGCGTGCATAGATTTCGCCGATCACGTTCTTGGCAACGGCGTCGGGCTTGATGATGGAAAGGGTGCGCTCCAGCGCCATGTGGGTCTGCTCCGGAAAAACTGGTATCTGAATGGGCGGGCCGGTCGTTGCCGGCAAACTTACGCCAAATCCTGTCTAGATATGCGGATTTAGCTCACGAAAGTTTGACAGATTCTACCTGATACGCAAGCCGGGCGCCGGTTTTCGGAGTCCTCCTGAAACGACCGTTTGACGGGCGTAAATCGACCCGCGTATCCTCAAACGATCGTTTGATTCCTGACCGGGGTTGCGGACCATGCCAGTCACCAGTGCTTCCATGCCCACCAAGGAACGCATTCTTGGCGCGGCGGAGGAGTTGTTCGCCCGCCACGGCTTCGAAGGCGCCTCCCTGCGACAGCTGACCTCGGCCGCCGGGGTTAATCTGGCCGCCGTGAACTACCACTTCGGCTCCAAGGATCGCCTGATCGAAGAGGTGTTCCGCCGCCGTCTGGACCAACTCAACGGGCGCCGCATGGCGGCCCTTCAAAAGATCACCGGAGAGCCCGACGCCACCATCGAGGACGTGCTGGCAGCCTTCATCGTGCCTGCACTGGAGCTCTCCCACGATGGCAACGGTTCGCTCTTCATGCGCGTGCTGGCCAGGGCGTTCGCCGAGCATGACGACACCCTGCGCAAGTTCCTGTCGGACAACTATGGCCACGTGATGCGCCAATTCACCGCCGAATTCGCGCGCCTGCTGCCGAACCTGAGCAAGGAGGAGCTGTACTGGCGCGTGGATCTGGTGACCGGCGCATTGACGCATGCCATGTCGGGCTTCGGCATGATCCAGCGCAAAAGCGACGTACCTGAGCATCGCCACCGCGAACAAACCGCCGAGCACCTCATCCGCTTCGCCGCCGCGGGTCTCAAATCCCCCTGATCACGCACCACCGAATTCTTTCGGGCGGCTACGGCCGTCCGTCTCACTACCCAACGTTCCATCACCCCCAGCGTTTCGCACTACGGAGAAGCCAATGACCGCTCCATCCATCCCCAAAGCGCTACGTATCCGCAAGGCCGCGGTACTCGGCGCCGGCGTCATGGGCGCGCAGATCGCTGCGCACCTGAGCAATGCCGGTGTCGAAACCGTGCTGTTCGACCTGCCCGCCAAGGAAGGTCCCAAGAGCGGCATCGCGCTGAAGGCCATCGCCAATCTGCAGAAGCTGTCCCCTGCCCCGCTGGCTGACAAGAACGTCGCCGCAACCATTATCCCTGCCAACTACGACGAACACCTTGATCACCTCAAGGACGTGGACCTCGTCATCGAGGCGATTGCCGAACGGATGGACTGGAAGCTGGATCTCTACAAGAAGATCGCTTCGCATCTGTCGCCGACCGCGGTGATCGCGTCCAACACCTCGGGCCTGTCGATCAACAACCTGGCCGAGGCACTGCCGGAAGAAATGCGCCATCGCTTCAGCGGCGTGCACTTCTTCAACCCGCCGCGTTACATGCACCTGGTCGAGCTGATCCCGACCAAGCTCACCGACAAGAGCGTGCTGGAAGGCCTCGAAGCCTTCCTTACCACCGCGCTCGGCAAGGGCGTGGTGTACGCTAAGGACACGCCGAACTTCATTGGCAACCGCATTGGCGTGTTCTCGATGCTGGCCACCATGCACCACACGCAGCAGTTCGGCCTGGGCTTCGATACCGTCGACGCGCTGACCGGCCCGGCCGTGGGTCGTCCGAAGAGTGCGACCTATCGCACCGCCGACGTCGTCGGCCTGGACACCATGGCGCACGTGATCAAGACCATGGCCGACACGCTGGCCGACGATCCGTGGCATGAATACTTCAAGGCGCCGGTGTGGCTCTCCGCCCTCATCGAAAAGGGCGCGCTGGGCCAGAAGACGGGTGCGGGTTTCTACCGCAAGGCCGGCAAGGACATTGTCGTGCTCGACGTGGCCAAGCAGGATTACCGCCCGTCCGAACAGAAGGCGTCCGACGAAGTCGCCGCCATCCTCGCCATCAAGGACCCCGCCGAGAAATTCGGGAAGCTGCGTGCGTCGAATGATCCGCAGGCACAGTTCCTGTGGGCAACCTTCCGCGACCTGTTCCACTACAGCGCCTATCACCTGGCCGATATCGCCGATACCGCGCGCGATGTCGATTTCGCCATCCGCTGGGGCTACGGCTGGAAGCTCGGTCCGTTTGAGACCTGGCAGGCCGCGGGCTGGCAGCAGGTGGCCGGCTGGATCGCCGAGGACATTGCCGCCGGCAAGGCCATGAGCAAGGCACCGCTGCCCGCATGGGTTACCGACGGCCGCACCGGCGTGCATGGCAAGAACGGCTCGTACTCGGCCAGCGCCAACACCGACAAGCCGCGTTCGCAGCACCCTGTGTACCAGCGCCAGCTGTTCCCCGATCCGATCCTTGGCGAGAAGTTCGACCAGGGCACCACGGTGTGGGAGAACGAGGGCGTGCGCCTGTGGACGCTGGGCGACGACGGTGTGGGCATCATCTCGTTCAAGACCAAGATGAACACGGTCAACGACCACGTGCTCAACGGCGTGCAGCAGGCGATCGACGTCGCCGAACAGCAGCTCAAGGCCGTGGTGATCTGGCAGACCGGCGAGCCGTTCTCGGCTGGCGCTGATCTTAAGGGCGCGCTGGGTCTGCTGCAGGCTGGCAAGTTCGACGACTTCGACAAGATGGTCGCCAACTTCCAGGCCACCAGCATGCGCATCAAGCATTCCCTGGTGCCGGTGGTGTCGGCCGTGCGTGGCCTTGCCCTCGGCGGCGGCTGCGAGTTCCAGATGCATTCGGCACGTACCGTCGCCGCACTGGAAAGCTACATCGGCCTCGTGGAAGCCGGCGTGGGCCTGCTGCCCGCCGGTGGTGGCCTGCATGAGCTCGCCATCCGCGCCGCGAAGTCGAACCCGGAAGATCCGTTCGAAGCGCTGAAGAAAGTGTTCGAGACGGTCGCCATGGCGAAGGTGTCGGGCAGCGCGATGGAAGCCAAGCAGCTCGGCCTGCTGCGCGACAGCGACGTGGTGGTGTTCAACGCCTACGAGCTGCTGTATGTCGCCAAGAAGGTCGCGCTGTCGCTGGCCGAAACCGGCTGGCGTCCGCCGATGATGGCTCGCAACATCCCGGTCGCAGGTGATGTGGGCACAGCTACGTTCCAGGCTTCGCTTGCCAACCTCGCGGAAGGCTACTTTGCCTCGCCGCATGACGTGGCCATTGCCACGCGCATCGCGGACACGCTGTGCGGCGGCAAGATCGAACGCGGTTCACAGGTGGACGAAGAGTGGCTGCTCCAGCTGGAGCGCAAGCACTTCGTGGAGCTGGCCAAGACGGAAAAGACCCAGGCCCGCATCGCGCACACCATGACGACAGGCAAACCGCTCAGGAACTGAGCGGTTTGCAGGGAATTAAGGAACGGCGAATCGGGAATCGGGAAAGCCCGTACACCGACGCTCAAATCCCTGTTTCCACCACGACTTTTTTGAATTCAGCAGAGCCGGAAATACCGAAGACGCCTAGGGAACTCCCATTCCCTATTCCCGATTCTCTATTCCCGGCTTCACGGAGAAGCCAAATGACCAAGCAAGTGCAAGACGCCTACATCGTCGCCGCCACCCGCACGCCGGTCGGCAAGGCGCCGCGCGGCGTGTTCCGTAACACCCGTCCGGACGACATGCTCGCCCACGTGATCCGCGCCGTGATGGCGCAGGCACCGGGCATCGATCCGCATCGCATTGAAGACGTGATCGTCGGCTGCGCCATGCCCGAAGCCGAGCAAGGCATGAACGTGGCGCGCATCGGTGCGCTGCTCGCCGGCCTGCCGTACACCGTGCCGGGCGTCACCATCAACCGCTTCTGCTCGTCGGGTGTGCAGGCCATTGCCATGGCCGCCGACCGCATCCAGCTCGGCGTGGCCGACCTGATGATCGCCGCCGGTACCGAAAGCATGAGCATGGTGCCGATGATGGGCCACAAGGTGGCGATGAACCCCGCCATCTTCGCCAACAAGGAAGATGTCGCCATCGCCTACGGCATGGGCATCACCGCCGAGAAGGTGGCCGAACAGTGGAAGGTCACCCGCGAGCAGCAGGACGCGTTCGCCGTGGAAAGCCATCGCCGTGCGCTGGCTGCCATCGCTGCTGGCGAGTTCAAGGATGAGATCACCCCGTTCCAGCTCGATGATCACTACCCCGATCTCGCTACGCGCGGTATCACCACGGACAGCCGCCTGATCGACACCGACGAAGGTCCGCGCGCGGGCACCACGATGGAAGTGCTCGGCAAGCTGCGCACCGTGTTCCGCAACGACAAGTTCGGCGGCTCGGTGACGGCCGGTAACTCCTCGCAGATGTCTGACGGTGCGGGCGCGTTGCTGCTGGCCAGCGAGAAGGCGATCAAGGAGTTCAACCTCACCCCGATCGGCCGCTTCGTCGGTTACTCGGTGGCGGGCGTGAAGCCGGAGATCATGGGCATCGGCCCGAAGGAAGCGATTCCGAAGGCGCTCAAGCAGGTCGGCCTCACCAAGGATCAGCTGGACTGGATCGAGCTCAACGAAGCCTTCGCCGCACAGGCGCTGGCGGTGATCGGCGATCTGGGCCTCGACCCGGCCAAGGTGAACCCACTGGGCGGCGCGATTGCACTGGGCCATCCGCTGGGCGCCACGGGTGCGGTCCGCGCTGCCACGCTGCTGCACGGCATGCGCCGCCGCAAGCAGAAGTACGGCATGGTGACCATGTGCATCGGTACCGGCATGGGTGCGGCTGGCGTGTTCGAAGCGCTCTGATCGCGGCCACCACGTTGAAACTGAAAACGGCGCTGTAGTGATACGGCGCCGTTTTTCTTTCCGCGCGATTTAACTCAGGTACGAGTGATGGAAACGCCGCCATCCACGAGCATCGCCGTTCCCGTCACGAAACTGGACGCATCGGACGCCAGATAGAGCGCCGACTGTGCAATCTCTGCCGGCTTGGCCAGGCGTTTCAACGCATGCAGGCCTTGCACGAAGGCAAGCGACTCCGGAGTGTTGGCGACTGCACGCCCCATCGGCGTATCCGTGCCTCCTGGCAGTAGCGCATTCGCCCGAATGCCCTGGGCACCGTATTCGGCCGCGATGACCTTGCTCAGGCCGATAAGCCCGGCCTTGCTCGCCGCATAGGCCCCCATCCCCGGGAAGCCCACTGTGTAGCCCACAAAGGTGGATGTGAAAATCAGTGAACCGCCGCCCCTGGCCAACATGGCGGGAATCTGATGCTTGGCAGCCAAGAAGGCCGCGGTCAGATTGGTGTTCAGTGTCTCGTTCCACGACGCTGTCGATAGTTCATGGACGGGATGCGCATCCCCGGTCATGCCCGCATTGTTGAACGCGATATCCAAGCCACCGAAGCAGTCCACGGCCACTTCAACCAGTTGACGCGCCACAGCCTCGTCCTGAATGTCGCCAGCGACTGCCATGGCCTGCCCACCAGCATGGGCAATCTCCGCGACCAACGCGTCAAGCTCGGCTTTTCGCCGCGCGCCTACAACAACCCTTGCCCCTTCCCTGGCAAACAGCTTTGCCGCCTCGTATCCAATGCCCGAACTGGCGCCCGTGATGATGGCGACCTTGTCCTTAAGTTGATTCATGCTCACTGCCCTTCTCGTTTCATTGGGCAGGCCAAGGTAACCAGGCAAACGGCTCCGCTATATCCGGATCTTGCGCTTCAACTCAGTGCAGCAATCTGCCTGGCCACGTATCCCGTGAGAAAGATCGCCATCAGCACGAGCAGTATCGCCATCGCCCGCGCCACCCAGGAATCCCCGTACATCGACGACTCCGCCGACTCAATCGCGCGTCGGTTGCGGTAGAAACGCAGCGTGGCGCCAACGATCATCAGCGCCCCCACCAGCAGTAACCCCAGGCCCAGCCATTGCGAGGCACGCGTATGGAGCCCCTCCGCCGCACGTTCGGCGGCCCGCGTGGTGAAGAGCAGGAAGATATCGAAGCGCTCCAGCAGAAAGCCGAACGCCATCACCGAGATCGCCGTACGCACCCAGGCCAGATAGGTGCGCTCGTTGGCCGAGTGATCGGAGAAATGCGGTATCACGGCATGTCCTTTCCTGCGGGCGCCAGCGCCCCTGCTGAAATCATGATGCCATGTCTGGTCTCGCAGCCGCTGAGCGGGCCCGACAGAGCAATGGTGGAACGGCGTTACAATGAAGGGTCACGTTTCTCGGAATGTCCCATGCGCAACCCCCTGCAGGAACAACTACTCAAAGCCGGCCTCGCCAAGAAGGGCAAGGTCGACCAGATAGCGCGAGAGCAGGTCAAGCAACGCCAGGGTAAAGGCGCCGCATCCCCGCCGGAAGAGAAGGTCGATGCGCAGCGACTGCAGGCCGAAAAGGCCGAGCGTGACCGTGCCCTCGCCGCCGAGCGTAATGCCCAGGCGCAGGCGCGCGAGATCGCCGCGCAGGTACGGCAGATCATCGAGGCCAACAAGGTCAAGCGCGAAGGCGAGATCAGCTACCGCTTCACCGATGGGGACAAGATCCACAGCGTGCTGGTGAACGAAACCCTGCGTACTCAACTGGCCAAGGGCGTCCTGGTGGTCGTGCGCGCCGGTGATAGTTACGAGCTGTTGCCGCGCGGTGCAGCCGACAAGATTCGCGAGCGTGACGCCTCATTCATCGTGCTGGATCACGGCAAGCCGACCGATAGCGCAACCTCGAGCGAAGACGACGAGTTCTACAGCCAGTTCAAGGTGCCCGACGACCTCACCTGGTAAACCCGCCGCGCCACTTTTGGCGCGATCGGATTACCTGCCACCCCTGCCCGCCTCCTAAGGTCTGCCTACCCACAGACCCCAGCAGGAGGTTACCCATGTCTCAGGTATGGCTTATCACCGGTAGTTCGCGCGGTTTCGGCAAAGCATTGGCGGAAGCCGTGCTGGACGCCGGCCACCAGCTCGTTGCTACGGCCCGCCAGCCCGCCCAACTCGCCTCGTTGGTGGAGCGCTACGGCAACCAGGTGAAAACGGTTGCGCTCGACGTGACGGACACCAAGGCGGCGCAGGCCGCTATCCAGACGGCCGTCGACGCGTTCGGCCGCCTCGATGTCGTGGTCAACAACGCGGGCTACGGCAATCTGGCCACCATTGAGGAAGGCAGCGAAGCCGATTTCCGCGCTCAGGTTGAAACCAACCTGTTCGGCACGGTGAACGTGACCCGCGCCGCCCTGCCCGTGCTGCGCAAACAGCGTTCCGGTCGCATCATCCAGTTCTCGTCGATCGGCGGGCGTATCGGCGTGCCCGGGCTTGCGGCCTATCAGGCGGCCAAATGGGCCGTGGAAGGCTTCTCCGAAGTGCTGGCCAAGGAAGTCGCCGGTTTCGGCATCCACGTGACGCTGATCGAGCCAGGTGGCTTCCGCACCGACTGGGGCGGCCCGTCCATGACGGTATTCGAGCCGGCTGCCGATTCGGAGTACACCGCGGTGCTTGCCCCCATGCTCAATGCGCGCCGCAGCTACGTGGGCAACGAAACCGGCGATCCGGCCAAGGCTGCCCAGGCCATCTTGACCATTGCGCGCGAACCCCAGCCTCCATTGCGCCTGTTGCTCGGATCGGATGCGGTCTTCCTGGCCGAACAGCAGTCCGCGAAGATGGCGGCAGAGGACGCCAAGTGGCGTACGCTCAGCCTCTCGACCGATTTCGACCTGACACCGGAAGCCGCCGAAGAGCGCGACCGGATGGTGCAATCAGTCATTTAAGCCCAGCCATCCGGGTAACCCGACGATGAGAGCCGACCAGATTCCGCTCAGCCGTGGTGCGTTCGCACGCATGACAGCGATCGGCCTCGACGTGCCCGCCGTGCTGACACGCGCGGGCCTGTCGCTGGATCTCATGAACGTGCCGCGTCCCGTGGTGACTACTGCGCAGTTCTTTGCGTTCTGGCACGCCGTAGGTGACCTCTGCAGTGACCCGTCGCTGGGCCTGAGACTTGGCGACGGGACGCGCCACGAGGTCTACGACATGGTGACGGCTGCCGCCTTGCATGCCGGCACCCTCGGCGACGCCCTCGACAAACTGGCGCGTTACAAACGCCTGACTTGTCCCGAGGACGTCGTGGTGGAGCTGACACGCGATGAGGCCGCCGTGTCCATGCGCTGGATGCTGGCCGAGGGCCATACGCCGCCCTTGCTCGTTGATGCCATGTTCGCCTCCAACTTTGCCCTGGCCGAGCGCGGCACGGGGCACTCTCTTCACTTGCGTCGTATCGAACTGACCCGTCGGCCTGCGGATGGCGTGTTGCTGCAGGCGCACTTCCGCTGCGAGCTGCGCTTCAACGCACCGCAAGATCGCATCGTCTACCAGCGCTCAGACCTGGAGCTACCCTTCGTCACGCAGGACGAGGGATACCTCAACGACCTGCTCCCGATGCTGGAAGGCTCGCTGCGCGAGCAAACCGCTGCTACGCCGCTGCGGGACAGGGTGTGGAACGTCCTTGCGCGTGGCATGCGTGGCGGTCATCTGCGTATGGCGCAAGTCGCGGACGCCCTGCATCTGAGCACCCGCACATTGCAGCGCAGGCTAGGCGAAGCCGGCACGAGCTACCAGCAAGTGCTGGATCAGGTTCGCCACCACCTTGCACGCCGACTGCTGGATGCCACCGACCTGGACACGGGAGAGATCGCCTTCCTGCTCGGCTTCGAGGAACTCAATTCCTTCAATCGCGCCTTTCGCCAATGGGAGGGCGACACGCCCACACGTTGGCGTTCTGTCGCCACGAGCTGAATATCTCCACAGGTAATCCTTGCGTAGCGCAAGAACCGGATGGTCATGGGTGCCTCACGCGCACATGCTTTATCGATGCACGCCAGAGCCATCCCATGACCACGACATCCATTAGCCCTTCACTCGCGCAGCGTCTGCACGATAGTGATTGGGGTGCGATCGCCGAACAATTGAACGCAACGGGCAGCGCACGACTGTCAGGCCTGCTGGAAGCCGACGCGTGCAAAGCGCTATCAGAGCTGTACGCCCAACAGAACGGTTTCCGCAGCTGCGTGGTGATGACCAGGCATGGCTTCGGACGCGGCGAGTACAAGTACTTCTCTTACCCTCTGCCTGCGCTTGTGCAACAACTGCGCACCCTGTGTTATCCGCATCTCGCCCATGTTGCCAACGCATGGCATGCGCAACTGGGGATCAACACGACGTTTCCCGATACGCTGGACAGCTTCCTCGCCCGCTGCCATGCCGCAGAACAGCGGCGCCCCACCCCGCTGCTGTTGCAGTATGGCCCCGGTGACTACAACTGCCTGCATCAGGACCTGTACGGCGAACACGTCTTTCCATTGCAGGTGGCCATCCTGCTATCCGAGCCAGGACGCGATTTCAGCGGCGGTGAATTCGTACTCACCGAGCAGCGCCCGCGCATGCAGTCGCGCGTCGAGGTGGTGCCGCTTCGCCAGGGTGACGCCGTGATCTTTGCGGTCAATCACCGCCCTGTCAGCGGCACACGCGGCACCTACCGGGTAGCCATGCGCCACGGCGTCAGCCGGGTCCGCGACGGGCAACGCCATACGCTGGGTATCATTTTCCACGACGCGCAGTGAGGCCATGCCGCTTGGCCGGGTAGCGAAATCATTTAGGATGGTCCTTTCCGCCAAGCCTCCGAGGGGACCGGACCGCCGATGCAGAACCACGATACTGCGGTTGCCACCCAAGGCACCGAGCACCACCTGCAGCGCAATTTGCGCAACCGCCACCTACAGCTGATCGCCATTGGTGGCGCCATCGGCACCGGTCTGTTCATGGGGTCGGGCAAGACCATCAGTCTGGCCGGACCTTCAGTAATCTTCGCTTACGCCATCATCGGCAGCGTGCTGTTCTTCATGATGCGCGCGATGGGCGAGTTGCTGCTGTCCAACCTGCATTACAAGTCGTTCGTCGATTTCAATTACGACCTGCTTGGCCCGTGCGCGGGCTTCTTCACTGGTTGGACCTACTGGTTCTGCTGGGTGGTCACCGGCATCGCGGATGTGGCCGCCATTACAGGCTACATTCAATTCTGGGCACCAGGTGTGCCCCTATGGTTACCCGGCGCGGTATGCATCGGACTATTGCTCAGCCTGAACCTGCTGACGGTGAAGCTATTCGGCGAGATGGAATTTTGGTTCGCGCTGGTGAAGATCATCGCCATCGTGGCGCTGATCGCCGTTGGCATCGTGCTGATCGCCATTGGCTTCACCTCACCTTCGGGCGCCAAGGCCGCGGTATCCAACCTGTGGGCGAACGGCGGATGGTTCCCGCATGGCGGCAGCGGTTTCATGGCGGCGTTCCAGATCGCAGTGTTCGCCTTTGTCGGTATTGAACTGGTTGGCACCGCTTCAGCCGAAGCGCGCGATCCGGAGAAGACACTGCCGAAGGCGATCAACTCCATCCCCATCCGCGTGATCGTGTTCTACGTGCTCGCTCTGCTGGTGATCATGACGGTGACGCCGTGGAACGAAGTGGTGCCGGACCGCAGCCCCTTCGTCAATCTGTTCATGCTGATCGGCATTCCGATCGCCGCCAGCCTGATCAACTTCGTAGTGCTCACTTCAGCCACGTCATCGGCCAACAGTGGCATTTATTCGACAGGCCGCATGCTCTACGGCCTCTCGGCCGGCAAACTCGGGCCGCGTCCGTTCGCCAAGCTGAGCAGCAACAACGTACCGGCCAATGGTCTGGCCTACTCCTGCGCGTTGCTCTTCATCGGCGTGTTCCTGCTCTACCAGGAAGGCGACGTCATGAAGGTCTTCACCATCGTCACCACGATCTCCAGCATCTGCTTCATCTTCGTCTGGTCGCTGATCATGATTGCCTACATGCGCTACCGGAAGTTGCATCCGGAGCGCCACGCCAAGTCGATCTTCAAAATGCCCGGCGGCGTAGCGATGTGCTGGCTGGTGCTGGCGTTCTTCGCCTTCGTGCTGTGGGTGTTTGCACAGAAAGAAGACACGCTGCAGGGCCTGATCTATACGCCGGTGTGGTTCGTCTGTCTGGCCATCTGCTATCCGTTCTATCGCAAGCAGGCGATCGAGCACCGTAAGCACACGCACTGATGCTGCTCGCCCCATCGGGCTCATTGCTCGTTCGCAATGAGCCCGATGGGTAATCGCCTCAGAGTAGGTATCAGGCCGTAAGCCATAAAAAAAGCGACCCGAAGGTCGCTTTTTTATATTGATCGCGATGCATCGACCAATGAAATCTGGAGCGGGAAACGAGACTCGAACTCGCGACCCCGACCTTGGCAAGGTCGTGCTCTACCAACTGAGCTATTCCCGCATCGGAGTCGCGCATTGTAATGGGTAATGCGCGGCCGTCAAGCACCTGTCACAAAGAATATTCAGTCTTCGCTCCGCGGCAGCGGATGGCCCGCCCCATCGCCCCGCAAGCTGGGCCACGCGGCGCGCAGGTAGTAGAGGCCCGACCAGATGGTGAGAATGCCAGCGATCACCAGCAGCGCCTCGCCAAT
Organism: Dyella sp. ASV24; assembly: GCF_016428905.1. Lineage (GTDB taxonomy): Bacteria > Pseudomonadota > Gammaproteobacteria > Xanthomonadales > Rhodanobacteraceae > Dyella. Next base: position 15,481 of record NZ_JAELTQ010000033.1, read on the forward strand.
GTGGTACAGGCGCAGCGCCTCGGCACTCTTTTCGTGCTGCACGATCAGCACCACCAGCGCCACCATCTGCATGGCCGTCTTCAGCTTGCCGATGAAAGCCACCCTTACCGTCGAGCGCATGCCGATCTCGGCCATCCATTCACGCAGGGCCGACACGCTGATCTCACGCCCCACGATCACCGCCGCCGTTATCGCCATCAGGATGCCCGGCCAGCCGCCGCGGTGCGTCTCCACCAGCAGGAACAGGGTGACCGCAACCATCAGCTTGTCAGCCACCGGGTCGAGAAAAGCCCCGAAGGCCGAGGTGAGATTCATGCGGCGAGCCAGGTAGCCGTCCAGCCAGTCCGTGATGGCCGCGAGCATGAACACAATGGCTGCCGTGATGTTGTGGCCTGGAAACTGCCAATAAAACACCACCACCATGACCGGCAACAACAGCACACGGAACAGGGTCAGCCAGGTAGGCAGGTTGATGTGCATAAATCCTTTCCGGGTTGAAGCAGTCAGCAGGGTGAATCGGCCATCATCGAATCGGCTGAAGCCCTGCCTTCGATCATGCGGGATTTTGGCTTTCGCTGAAATGACGGATCACGTCCGGATCCGCATCGATCAGCCATGGAGTGCAGCATAAATGCGTTCGGCCAGCCCGCGATCAATGCCTTTCACGCGAGTCAGCTCTTCCACGCCAGCCGCCTCGACACCTGACAAGCCGCCAAAGGCCTTCAATAGTGCCGAACGTCGACGCGCGCCTACTCCTGGGACATCCTCGAGCACGCTGCGTTCCCGCGCTTTCTCGCGCCGCTTGCGATGCCCGGTGATGGCAAAACGGTGCGCCTCGTCGCGCACGGCCGCCACCAGATGCAGCGCCGGTGACGACGATCCCGGATGCAGGTTGCGCCCGGAGTCGGCCAGTACCAGCGTTTCCTCGCCCGCGCGGCGGCCCGGCCCCTTGGCCACGCCAACCACGTTGATGCCCGTCACGCCAAGCTCCCGGAGCACATCCAATGCCTGGGCCACCTGCCCGCCACCGCCATCGATCAACAATATGTCGGGTTTGGCGCCTTCGCCTTCCGCAACTTTGCGAAAGCGTCGGACCAAGGCCTGATGCATCGCCGCGTAATCATCGCCAGGCGTGATGCCGGTAATGTTGAAGCGGCGATAGTGCGATTTCTCCGGACCTTCCGGCCCGAATACCACGCACGAAGCCACAGTCAGTTCGCCCTGCGTGTGACTGATGTCGAAACACTCGATGCGACGCGGCGATTCATCGAGCTCCAGCAGCTTCTGCAGATCGTCGAAGCGCGCTCCCAAGGTCTGACGACTGGCCAGCTTGGCCGTGAGCGACGCCTGTGCGTTACGTTCCGCCATCTGCAGGAACCGCGCGCGCTCGCCACGCACACTCGACTTCAATTCCACCGCGTGACCGGATTGTTGCGCCAGCATCTCGCCCAGAATCTGCTGGCTCGGCAACGTCTCGCCCAGAATCAGTTCACGCGGTACCGGGCGATCAAGGTAATACTGCGCAATGAACTGCTCCAGCACGTCGGCCGGCTCGGCATCCAGCGGCAAACGCGGGAAGAAGTCGCGCGTACCCAGGCTGATGCCGTTGCGGAAGAACAGCACGCTCACGCAAGCCATGCCTGCCTCGATACGGCACGCCAGCACATCCATGTCTGCGCTGGCGCCCTGCACATGATGTTCCGCCTGCAGCTTGCTCAGGGCGGCTACCTGATCACGCAGCGATGCCGCGCGCTCGAATGCCAGCGACTTGCTGGCCTGCTCCATCTGACCGGCCAGCTCGTCGATCACCGCGCTGCTGCGCCCTTCGAGGAACATTTCCGCGTGGCGCACATCGTTGCGGTAATCGTCCACGGTGATCAGCTGGACACATGGCGCGGTGCATCGGCCAATCTGATGCTGCAGGCAGGGACGTGAGCGATTCTTGAAATAGCTATCCTCGCACTGGCGCACTTTGAACAGCTTTTGCATCAGGTTGAGGCTTTCGCGAACGGCGAATGTGCTCGGATACGGCCCGAAATAGCGTCCCGGCATGTTGCGCGCGCCACGATGGAAGGCGAGCCTCGGGTAGTCCTCTCTGCCCGACAGGTAGATATAGGGGTAGCTCTTATCGTCGCGCAGCAGGATGTTGTAGCGCGGCTTGAGTGATTTGATCAGCTGCGATTCGAGCAGCAGCGCCTCACCCTCGGTGCGCGTTACCGTGATATCGACGCGCGCGATCTGCGACACCATCGCCGCGATACGCGGCTCCATGCGCGGCTTGAGGAAATAGCTGCCGACACGCTTCTTCAGGTTGCCGGCTTTTCCCACATACAGCAGGTCGCCTTCCTCGTCGAAATAACGATAGACGCCCGGCGACGTGGAGAGATTTTTGACAAAAGCCTTGCCGTCAAAGGCTTGCGGCGGCGGAGTGGACTGCATCGCGTAATTCTATCCGCTCACCCGCGCCGCAGGCGTGCAATCAGGCCATCCACGCCCTGCTCCGCCAGCGCCACGGCATGACGGAAGCCTTCTTCCGCGCCAAAGTAAGGGTCTGGGAATTCCTCCGGCTCGGCCACGCCGGCCCAGGGCAGGAACAGCGTGGGTTCCACGCCACGTCCGCGCTGAACCTGCTCGAGATACGCGAGATTGTCCCGATCCATGGCCAGCACCCAGTCGAACTCCGCAAAGTCCGACGCCCGCACCTGGCGCGCCCGATGCGACGCAAGGTCATACCCCGCTGCAGCAGCGGCCCGCACCATCCGGGGATCCGCTCCTTTGCCAACATGCCAATTTCCCGTACCGCACGAGGCCAGGGTCAATGCGAGGCCCGCCTCGGCGCTGCGCTGGCGCGCCACGGCCTCCACCAGAGGGGAGCGGCAGATATTGCCCATGCAGACAAAAAGGATGGATGGACCTTTGCGGGCTTTCATCAGAAACAATGTTCCTCTCGGGACCTTTTTTCGCGAATATCGGCAAGCCAGACGCAGGACCCTGCGGCGACCCTGCAGAAGTGATTCTTATGGCTGCGCGTCGGACCACTATCAAGCCCACCCGCTGTGCCAGACGACATGATTGTTGCCAGACGCACAGCCCGACTATGCTTGGGCGGTTAACAGGGGGAAGAACGTGAAGAGCAAGCTGATGACGACAGCGGCCTGCGTTGCCGCGATCATCCTGGGCCAGGCGGCTATCGCCGGGACTGCTGCACAGGATTCATCCGCGCCAGCGGCCGCATCATCCGCCGCGGGTCATGCCGACAGCGCATCTGCCGACCGCCCAGCCAGTGTCGACGAGGATCGCCCGCAGCCCGCGCCCCGTTATTCCACCGCCATGAAGAACGCAGGTGTCGCGGGCACGGTGGTGGTGATGGTGCAGGTGGGTGCCGACGGCAAGGCAAAGTCCTTCCACGTGATGATGTCCTCCGGGTCGACCGCACTGGACGACGAGGCCATTCGGACGGTGAAAGGCTGGTCTTACAAAGCGGCGATCAAGCAGGGCGCGCCGGCCGACGGCTACGTGCAGATCCCGATCACCTTCAACAAATAGCCAGAATCCGCCTGTTACGCGCAGCACGTCGCCGCGCGGCGAACAGAAGGAAAGCTAGAGATACGCATGGGCTGCCTGCCCCTACCCATTCTGTTCGTGCTCGGCTTCTTTATCGGCCGCTTCATCGCTGGCGACAGCGGCGCCCTTTGGGGCGCCGGTATCGGGCTCGTGCTGGGCCTGGTACTCGGCGGCCTGTTCGTGATGCTGGTACGCCGTCGACGCTGATCGATCAGTTGCCGCTCAACCAGCGCTCCGCGCGCTCCAGATCCGCTTCAGTATCAATGCCCGGCGGAAATGGTTCCGGCGTCAGGCGAGCAGCGATCGGAAATCCGTGCTCCAGCACGCGCAACTGCTCTAGTGACTCCGCCTGCTCCAGCGGCGTCCGCGCCAGCGTGGTGTAGCGCTTCAAAAAGCCCGCCCGGTACGCATAAATGCCGATATGCCGCAGAAACGGCACGCCTTCCGGCAATACATGGCGATCAAGCGCAAACGCATCGCGCGCCCACGGAGCCGGTGCACGACTGAAATACAGCGCGCGCCCACCGACCGAGCGCACCAGCTTGACCACATGGGGATCGAACAGCTCGTGAGCCTCTGTGATGGGCGTGGCCAGCGTAGCCATGGGTGCATCGTCGTCGGCCAGTGCGCGGGCCACTTCACGGATACCAGCGGCGGGGGCGAAGGGTTCGTCGCCCTGAAGATTCACCACGATGGCATCGTCGGCCCAGCGATAGTGCTCGGCACATTCGGCCAGGCGATCACTGCCGGACGCATGATCGGCGCGTGTCATGCATACATCCACGCCCTGCCCTTGCAAGGCGTCGGCGATACGCTGGTCGTCCACGGCCACCACCACCTGCGTGGCACCAGCCTCCAGCGCACGTTGCGCCACGCGCACCACCATGGGCACGCCTGCGATCTCCCGCAGCGGCTTGGCCGGCAGACGCGTAGAGCCATAACGGGCGGGAATGGCGACGATAAAGGACGGCGTGGCAGCGGACATGATCACCTCGGGATGGAGCGCCAAGCGTAGCGGCTACATCCCCAGGGAGCGAGTGACGGGTTCTCCGTTGTTTCAGCGGGAGGTCACGCCGAGCGGAGATCGAATCCGCAGCCGTTCGCCAGTTCCATAAAGCCCGGGAACGAGGTCGCCACGTTGCCGCAGTCATGGATCCGCACCGGGCCGTTGGCGATGAGCCCGGCCGCCGCGAAACTCATGGCGATGCGATGATCCCCGTGGCTTTCGATAACGCCCCCGCCCAGCGCACTGCCTTCGATCGTCGCACCGTCCGGCACCTCGTCGATGGTGGCGCCGAGTGCACGCAGGCCCGCCGCCATGCTGGCGAGGCGATCCGATTCCTTGACGCGCAACTCCGCTGCGCCGCGCACGACGGTCTTGCCGGCGGCCGCCGTAGCCGCCACGAACAGCGCGGGGAATTCATCAATCATGTCGGGCACCAGGGCTTCAGGCAGTTCGATGCCGTGCAACGGCGCGTGCCGCACCACGAGATCACCGACCGGCTCGCCACCGCTTTCGCGCTCGTTCTCCACGCGGATGTCCGCCCCCATCAGGCGCAGGGCCTGCAGCAGGCCGGTACGACGCGGATTGAGCCCCACCGCCTGCAGATGCAGCTCGGAGCCTGGCACGATGCTGCCGGCGACCAGGAAAAACGCCGCCGAGGAGAAATCCGCCGGTACATCCACGTTTGTGGCGCGAAGCACGTGCCCACCCGTCAGCTTCGCGCGACCGGGTGCAAACTCGATAGGCCAGCCAAACGCAGCCAGCATGCGCTCGGTGTAATCGCGCGTCGGATGCGGTTCGATCACTTCCGTCGCCCCTTGCGCGTACAGCCCCGCAAGCAGCAATGCCGATTTCACCTGAGCACTCGCCACCGGCAGCGTGTATGCGATGCCGGCAAGTGATTGGCCACCATGAATACGCAGCGGCGGAAGGCCATCCTGCGTGTCGATGGTTGCCCCCATGCTGGCGAGCGGGTCGGTTACGCGACGCATCGGGCGCTTAGACAACGACTCGTCGCCCACCAGCGTGCTGTCGAACGCCTGCCCCGCCAGCAAGCCGGCAAGCAGACGCATGCCAGTGCCGGCGTTACCGCAGTCGAGCAATGCCGTGGTGCCACGCAAGCCGTGCAGGCCCATGCCATGCACCACGCGCTCGCCTTCCGTCGGTGTATCGATGTGCACGCCCAGTTGCTGCAGGACTGCGGCGGTTGCACGCGTGTCCTCGCCTTCCAGGAAGCCACGAATGTGGGAGGTGCCTTCGGCCAACGCACCCAGCATGAGTGCGCGGTGCGATACGGATTTGTCGCCCGGCACGCGCACGCTGCCTTTCAGCGCACGGGCCTGGTGACTGGTCCAGTCGAGTCGGGTCACGGGGAGTTCTCCAGGGCCGCTTCGTAGCAGCCCAATACATATCAGGGCAGCGCCACCGGGTAAGAGCCAAGCACGCGCACTTGCGCGGCGGCTTCGCCCATTTCCTTCATGGCGGCCTGCATCGGCTCGTCGTTGATGTGGCCGGACACGTCGATGAAAAACGCGTACTGCCACTTGCCCGAATGGGCGGGACGGGATTCGATGCGGTTAAGGCTGATGTCGTGTTCGGCGAAAGGCTTGAGCACGTGATATAGCGCACCCGGCTTGTCGTTCACCGTGATGAGCAGTGATGTGCGGTCATTGCCCGACGGCGGGAACAGCGAGCGCCCAATGACAAGAAAGCGCGTCGTGTTATCCGCGCGATCCTCGATGGCCTGCGCCACCGTCTTGAGACCATAGACGCGACCAGCCGTTTCGCCTGCAATGGCGGCGGCATCATCCGCGTGACGGGCCAAACGCGCCGCCTCCGCGTTGCTGCTCACTGCGATGCATTCCACACCAGGCAGATTGATGCGCAACCAGGTCTTGCACTGCTGCAGCGACTGCGCATGCGCATAGACGCGCTTGATGCCTTCCAGCTTGCCGTCCAATGAATGCAGGCATTGATGAACACGCAGCTCCACTTCGCCGCAGATGGTCGCTTCGGAAGTGAGGAACATATCCAGCGTGACCTGGATCATGCCTTGCCCGGAGTTTTCCACCGGCACCACACCGAAATCGGCATGGCCCGCCGCGACCTCCTGAAACACTTCCTCAATGCTACCCAGGGGCAGCCCATAGGCGGCGTGGCCGAAATGCTTGCGCACGGCCTGTTCGCTGAAGGTGCCTTCCGGGCCAAGGAAGCCGACCTTGAGAGGGTCTTCCTGTGCGAGGCAGGAGGACATGATCTCGCGGAAGAGCCGCACCATCTCCACATCGGTAAGCGGCCCGTTGTTGCGATCGACCACCATGCGCAACACATGCGCCTCGCGCTCCGGTCGGTAATAGTCGATCGCCGAGAGCCCCTCGCCCTTCACGCGCGCCACTTCCTGCGCCCAACCGGCACGCTCGGAAATCAGCTGCTGAATCTGCTGATCGATACTGTCGATGCGCTCGCGCACGTCGGAAAGCGAAGATTTCTTGTCGGTCATGTCGTGACGATGCGGAGGGAAAGAAGTCCAAACGGGGAACAAGGGATAGTCCTGCATACCCCATCGCGGTGCAACGGTTTCATCCGTGACGTTTGGCAAAGTCCTGCATGAAGGCCGTCAGCGCCTGCACGGCTTCGAGCGGCACTGCGTTGTAGATGGAGGCACGCATGCCACCAATCGCCTTGTGCCCTTTCAGCGCAAGCAGGCCGGCGGCTTCCGATTCCTTGAGAAAATCAGCATCCAGCGCGTTGTCGTGTAGGGTGAATGGCACGTTCATGCGCGAACGCGAGGCATGCTCAATCGGATTGCGGTAATAGCCACCAGAACCGTCGATCGCGTCATATAGCGACCCAGCCTTCGCCAGATTGCGCTCGCGCATCGCCGTCAGTCCACCCCGCTCCTTGAGCCACTGGAAGGTCAGGCCTGCCAGATACCAACCCCACGTATTGGGCGTATTGAGCATGGAATCGTTCGCCGCGTGATCGGCGTAACGGAAGATGCGCGCCATCGGGCGCGAGGCACGTTCAAGCAGGTCACGGCGCACGATCAGGATCACCAAGCCTGAGGGGCCGATGTTCTTCTGTGCACCGGCGTAGATCAGGCCGAACTTCGACACGTCGACAGGGCCAGAGAGAATGTCCGACGACATGTCCGCCACCAGCGGCACGTCGCCGACCTCCGGAACATCATGGAACTCCACGCCGTGAATGGTTTCGTTCGGCGTGTAGTGGACATAGGCCGAACGCGGGTCGAGCTGCCACGTCTCGCGCGGCGGCAGCCGCAAGTAGTTCTCGCCCTTGCTGCTGGCTGCCAGGTTCACCTTGATGTACGGAGCCGCTTCACTGGCGGCCTTTTCGCCCCAATGCCCGGTCACCACGTAATCCGCGCTATCGCCATCACCCGCCAGGTTCATGGGAATCTGAGCGAAATGCTGGGTAGCACCACCCTGCAGAAACAACACAGCGTAGTTTGCTGGAATCGCCAGCAGATCCCGCAAATCAGCCTCGGCCTGTTGAGCCAACCCCATGAACAGTTTGCCGCGATGGGAAAGCTCCATCACCGAGGCACCACAACCTTGCCAGTCCAGCAGCTCGCGCTGGGCGCGTTCGAGTACCGGTTGCGGCAGCGCGGCCGGGCCAGCGCTGAAATTCCAGAGTCTGCTCACTGACGACGCCTTTGACAGGATAGTCGCCGCATTATGCCGCGTCGCAGCAACGCAGCGTCAACCCGGTTCGATAGGCCTGCAAACCGCCCTCAAAAGGCCTCAGAAGCGCACCAGCAAGGCTACCGCGATGCCCAGCGCCAGCACCGCAGCCGTGGCGATCAGCCACCAGACTTCGCCGCGTGGGCCGGCATCTTCCTCGGGCAGATGTTGCTTTTCCGGCTCGGGGGGCACGATCTCCGGCTCGGGCTCCAGGCCCGGGGCATCAACCACGAAACGATGCATGCCAAGGCCGACCTGGTCGCCGGGCCGCAGCGCCGCCTGCGTTACGGGTACGCCATTCACGCGCAGCGGGTAACGCGCAGACTGCTGCCCTGCCTCCAGCATCAGCTGGCCGTCACGCCAGAACACCGCCAGTGACGCTGTCTCGCCTTGCGGCAATTCGAGGGGAATCCGTCCGTGCGGACCCAGTTCCAGCCTTTCCTGCAGCGACAGAACACGACCGGAAAGCGGTCCCGCCACCGCACGCAAAGCAACCGTGCAGCGTCCTTCGGCCGGCACGGTCACGGGCAGGTTGTGCGCAGGCCCTTCTTCGGCCCGCAACAACATGCGGCAATCGCCAACGCTGAGGACGTCGCCCGCACGCAATAACGCCTTCTCGCGCACCGGGCGCGCGTTGACATAGATGCGATTGCCCTGCGGGAGCACCTGAAGTATCCAGCCGCGTCGATCCAGTTGGATGCGCAGGTGGTAAGCGCCGGCCTGGTGCGCGGCGAGAATCAGATCGTTGTCCGGAGCACTGCCGATGCGCAACGCAGGGCCGTCCCAGTGAAAATCCTCGCGGGGCGAATTGGGAAACTCGATGCGCATCAGTGAACCAGTCGATGGACGGCCGGGACTCTAGCAGATGCCTGCGCGATTAACTGCTCGTTTTAGGCAATAGGACGGCAGTCAGCCTACGATCGGCCATCTGACATACCATGCCTGTTTCGTCTCCAGAGGAACCCGCCCATGCCCAAGATCGATATCCACCGCCCGCACCAGCTCTCCGTGGCCGAGGCTCGCGCAGTGGTCGACAAAGTGGCGGCGCGCATGCAGGAAAAGTTCGGCATGGAGGGACAGTGGCAAGGCGATACGCTGCGCTTCGCTCGCCCAGGCGTGAACGGCAGTATTGCCGTGGGTAGCGATGCCATCCAGGTGACAGCGGAGCTCGGCATGATGCTCGCGCCGCTGAAGGGGATGGTCGAGCAGGAGATCCGTCGCAAGCTCGATGAGCATTTCGGCTGATGACGCTTTAACCCCGCGACATGTCCAGCTCCCGTCAGCACAGGCCGCGGGGGCAGTCGAAATAAACGGTGCCTGGCTTTGATATCAATACGTTGGCTTGCCCCAGCGGCCCCGTGTCTCGGTGACAAACCTCCCCGAAAGGCAGCAATGATCCATCGCTGAAAAGAGCCAGCGGCGCCCGGGCTGAATAGAAAAAGAGCATCCCGCGAACTTCCGTGGCATAATCGACGGCTTGCGCGGCCATGACGGCTGCCCCCTGCCCTCACCGGAACGCATGGCCAAAGACGACGTCATCGAAATGGAAGGCACGGTCCAGGAGACCCTGCCGAACACCATGTTCCGCGTGCAGCTGGAAAACGGCCACGTCATCACGGCCCATATTTCCGGCCGCATGCGCAAGCACTACATCCGCATCCTCACCGGCGACAAGGTGAAGGTAGAGATGACCCCGTACGACCTGACCAAGGGTCGTATCACCTACCGCATGAAGTAATCCCAGCATCCGCCTCCTACGGCAGCACACCCAGTGTGCGACCAGCCTACGGAGCGGTCATGCTGCACCCTGTCGTTGCGCACAAGATGCGCTTCCCACAGGGGCATAAAAAAAGGCCGCGCCATGCGCGGCCTTTTTTCGTCTTCCCAAGGTAGCCCGATCAGCTCACTGTAGCCGGCAGCGTCTCCGCGGCCTCGGCAGTCACTATCAGCTCGCCCTCGTTCACACTCAGGCGCACCTTGCCACCCTCGGCCAACTTGCCGAATAGCAGCTCGTCGGCCAGTGGACGCTTCACCTTCTCCTGGATCACGCGAGCCATCGGGCGCGCACCCATCTGGGGATCGAAGCCATGCTCGGCCAGCCAACGGCGAGCATCGGCATCAACATCCAGGCTCACGTGCTTCTCGGTGAGCTGCGCTTCCAGTTCGATCAGGAACTTGTCCACCACACGCAGGATGTGATCGAAGTCCAGCGCATTGAACTGGATGATCGCATCGAGACGGTTGCGGAACTCCGGCGTAAAGCTACGGCGAATCACTTCCATCGCATCCATGGAATGGTTCTGCTTGACGAAGCCGATGCCGCGACGCGAGGCCTGCTGCGCACCGGCATTCGTGGTCATCACCACCACCACGTTCTTGAAGTTGGCTTCGCGACCGTTGGTATCGGTCAGCACACCACGGTCCATTACCTGCAGCAGGATGTTGAACACATCCGGATGCGCCTTTTCGATTTCATCGAGCAGCAACACCGCATGCGGATGCTTGGTCACCGCCTCCGTGAGCAGACCACCCTGGTCAAAGCCGACATAGCCCGGAGGTGCGCCAACCAGGCGCGAGACCGAATGCGCTTCCATGTACTCGGACATGTCAAAGCGGATCATCTCGATACCTAGCTGCATCGCCAACTGCTTGGTCACTTCGGTCTTGCCCACGCCGGTAGGGCCAGCGAGCAGGAAGCAACCGATGGGCTTGGACGGATCCGCCAGACCCGAGCGCGCCATCTTGATGGACGCGGCAAGTGCCTCGATGGCCGGGTCCTGGCCGAACACCACCATCTTGAGGTTGCGCTCCAGGTTCTTCAGCACGTCACGATCCGACGCCGATACCTGCTTGGCGGGGATACGCGCCATCTTGGCGACGATGTACTCGACCTCGGGCACGTCTACCTTGCCTGTACGCTGGTCGGCCGGCAGCAGGCGCTGGCGGGCGCCGGCCTCATCGATCACGTCGATAGCCTTGTCGGGTAGCAGGCGGTCGGGGATGTGCTTCACCGACAGGTCAACGGCGGCCTTCAGTGCCTCGCTGGTATAGGTGACGTTGTGATGTTCCTCGAAGCGTGAGCGCAAGCCCTTGAGGATCTCGAAACTGTCGGCCACGGTGGGCTCGACCACGTCGATCTTCTGGAAGCGACGAGCCAGCGCGCGGTCCTTCTCGAAGATGCCGCGGAACTCTTGGAACGTGGTGGAACCAATGCAGCGCAACTCGCCCGAGGCCAGCATGGGCTTGATCAGGTTGCTCGCATCCATGGTGCCACCCGACGCGGAACCTGCGCCGATGATCGTATGGATCTCGTCGATAAACAGCACGGCGCCCGGCTGCTTCTTCAGCTGCCCGATCACCGCCTTCAAGCGCTTCTCGAAGTCACCGCGATACTTGGTGCCAGCCACCAGCGCACCCAGGTCGAGCGACCAGATGGTGGCGTTTTCCAGCACTTCGGGTACGTCGCCATCCACGATGCGCTTGGCAAGACCTTCGGCCAACGCCGTCTTGCCCACACCGGCCTCACCCACGTAGAGCGGGTTGTTCTTGCGGCGACGGCACAACACCTGGATGGTGCGCTCGATTTCGTCCTGGCGACCGATCAGTGGGTCGATCTTGCCTTCCAGCGCGAGCTCGTTGAGGTTGCTGGCGTATTCGCTGAGCGGGTTGCCCTTGGGTTCGCCGTCTTCCGATTCACGCTCGGAACCGGGCATGCTCTGCGACGGCTCGTCGCCGATCTTGGCGATGCCATGCGAAATGTAGTTGACCACGTCGAGACGGGTGATCTCCTGCTGGTGCAGGAAGTACACCGCATGGGAATCCTTCTCGCCGAAGATGGCCACCAGCACGTTGGCGCCGGTGACTTCCTTACGACCTGAAGACTGCACGTGGTAGACCGCACGCTGGAGCACGCGCTGGAAGCCCAGCGTGGGCTGGGTATCACGCTCGTCCCCGTGCGGCAGTACCGGTACGGTTTCGGCAATGATCTTTTCCAGTTCGCGCGTCAGGCGCGGCAGGTCGACGCCGCAGGCGCGCAGGGCGCCCAGGGCTGACTGATTTTCGGTAAGTGCGAGCAGCAGGTGTTCCACCGTCATGAACTCATGACGCTGCTCGCGGGCCTGCTTGTAGCACTGGCCGATGGTGACTTCGAGATCCTTGCTGAACATCCGGACCTACTCCGCTGTGTGGCAGGGCGGCAACGCCGCGATGGCACCAAAATGGGGTCGTTTAGAGCTTTTCCATAGTGCACAACAAAGGGTGTTGATGGGCACGTGAATATTCGTTCACCTGGGTCACCTTAGTTTCAGCGACTTCCCGGGTGAACACCCCGCAGACTCCCTTTCCGCGTGTGTGGACGTGCAGCATCACCTGCACCGCCCGTTCCTGATCCAGGCTGAAGAAACTCCGTAGCACCTCAACCACGAAATCCATTGGCGTGAAATCGTCGTTCAAGAGCACCACCTGAAAGAGTGGCGGCCTAGCTACCTCCGGGCGGGAGGTTTCAAGCGCCAGACCGTGACCATTACCTTGTTCGTGTTCGGGTTCGTGAGCCATGGTTCTACGTTAGATTTCCTTGGGGCAAAGTATACCGCCCAGGCCCTGCGGGCATCGTCAAAGGCAGATCGCCTTCAGGTAATGGCACAATGACGGCTTTTCCAGTGCCGCATTCGCCGCCATATGTCCTCCATGGCCGATCCCGCCCCTATTCCCCTGCAAGTCTGGTGCCCACACGTGACCGTGGCCTGCGTTGTTGCCGATGGTGACCGCTTCCTCATGGTCGAAGAGGAGGTGAACGGCCGCGTGGCCTATAACCAACCAGCTGGCCATCTGGACGACAACGAGAGCCTGGCGACCGCCGCCGTGCGCGAAACGCTGGAAGAAACCGGTTGGACGGTGGAGCTTGAGCATCTGATTGGCATACACCAATGGCGCAGTACCGAGCATGGCGACGGCGTCATTCGCTTCAGTTTCACCGCCCGCGCGATCAGCCACGATCCAACACGTCGGCTGGATAACGGCATCCGCCGTGCCCTGTGGCTTACTCGCGACGAAATAGTGGCACTAGGTGACAAATTGCGCAGTCCGCTCGTGCTTATGAGCATCGACGCCTGGCTGGCCGGTCAGCACTATCCGTTGGACCTGCTGCAGAGCCTGCTCGCCGAGGACCGTTACCCGTGAAAGTGATGTTGGGTATTTCCGGCGGCGTCGATTCCTCGGTCGCAGCCCTGCTCCTGCAACAGGCCGGGTACGCGGTGGAAGGCCTGTTCATGCAGAACTGGGAAGAAGACGACCGCGACGGTCCCTGCACCACCGACGTCGACCGCAAGGACGCCGTGGCCGTATGCGGGCGATTGGGCATTCCCTTCCATGCGCGCAATTTCGCCGCTGAGTACTGGGACGGCGTGTTCGAGCACTTCCTTGCCGAATACCGCGCAGGCCGCACGCCCAATCCGGACGTGCTGTGCAATCGCGAGATCAAGTTCAAGACCTTCCTGGATGAGGCGCGCGCCCTTGGCGCCGACAAGATCGCCACAGGCCATTACGCCCGCGTCGACTTCCACGAGGGCCGATATCGCCTGCTGCGGGCGGTCGATGTATCCAAAGATCAGACCTATTTCCTGCACGCACTTGGCCAGCAGCAGCTAGCGGCCACGCTGTTCCCGGTCGGCGAGATCGAAAAGCCGTTAGTGCGCCAGATGGCTCTGGATGCCGCGCTCCCCACGCATGCCAAGAAGGACTCCACCGGCATCTGCTTCATCGGCGAGCGCGATTTCCGCGGCTTCCTCTCCCAATACATCCCAGCTCAGCCAGGCCCCATGCGCACGCCCGGCGGCGAAACCGTGGGCGAGCACCAGGGCGTGATGTATTACACGCTGGGTCAGCGCAATGGCTTGGGCATTGGTGGCCGCCACGGCGCCAGCGGCGAGGCGTGGTACGTGGTTGGCAAGGACGTCTCCCGCAACGTGCTATACGTGGCACAGGGCGGCGAAAACGATTGGCTGTATTCGCACCGCCTGCATGCCGAGCCGCCGAGCTGGGTAGCCGGCCAACCGCCAGCGCAGCGCTTCCGCTGCACGGCCAAGACCCGCTATCGACAGCCCGACCAGGCCTGCGAAGTGTTCCTGCTGGACGACGGCCTGGAGGTCGTGTTCGACGAACCACAGCGCGCCGTCACCCCGGGCCAGTCGGTGGTTTTCTACGACGGCGAAGCCTGTCTGGGCGGCGCCGTGATCGACCGCACCGACGCTCCCTTCGGCGGCTGGAATGATGCCGCCCCTCTCCCCTACACGCGTGAGTCCCTATCCGGTGTTTGACGCTTTTGCCATGAACGAAGAACGCGTGCTGGCCTTGGCAGGTCTGTTCCAGGCCACCACGCTCGCCCAGCAATTGGCCAACGACGGCCGCTGCGATGACATCGCCATGGCGGCGAGCATGGCCAGCGTGTTCCGCATCGATGCGCCATCCGTGGTGGGGGTTTACGGTGACGTATCCGCCGTGCGGTTGGGCCTGCGCCAACTGATCACCCTGCTGGACGAGAACAACCGCGATGTCGCGGTGACCCGGATGGCATTCACCGTCATGCGCCTGGAACGCAGCCTGTCCCGCCACGGTGATCTACTGGATCGTCTGCAACAGGGCGTCGTCGCCGCACAACGGCAGGTCGAGCACTTCGGCGCGGATTCCCCGCAAGTGGTCAAACGCCTGGCCGAGCTCTACGCCAATACACTTTCCACACTGAAACCCCGTGTGATGGTCACCGGCAACCCGCAGCAGCTCCAGCAGCCGGCTGTGGTGGAAAAGGTACGAACCAATCTGCTGGCCGCTGTGCGCTCGGCAGTGTTGTGGCGTCAGCTCGGTGGTCGTCAGTGGCAGATGCTGCTCTACCGCAAGCAGTGCAGCATGCTGGCCCGTGGCTTGCTGACCGGCTCGACCATCAATAACGCCTGACGGCCTGTAGTGCAGCGGGGTGCGGCCGGCTCAATCCGCCAGCTCGCCCCTGCCCTCGCCATTCACAAGCAGCCACAGCGCCGCCAGTACGCTCACCACAGCGGTGATGGTGACGTAGTGGGCCGGCGCCATGCGCCCGGCGCGTTCGGCCAGATAGCCAATCAAGGTCGCCGTGCTCGCCCCGAACACGGCGTAGGCGACGTTGTAGGCGAAGGAAATCCCTGAATAACGGATCGGCGCGGGAAACGCCGCCACCATAATCGTAGGTACCACCGCCACCGTACCGACCAGGAAACCCGTAAGCGCATAAAGCGGCAGAAAATGCGCGCCGCCCGCGGCCAGGTCACCGAACAACGTGTACGTCACGGCTACCAGGGCAACGGAACCCAACAACAACGCCCAGGCCGTGCCGATGCGGTCCACCAGCCAGCCGAAGGCGATGCAACCCACGCCCAAACTGAAGGCCGCGATGCTATTGCCGAGAAAAGCAACATCGGGGGCCATGCCGAACGACTTCTGCACCAGGTTCGGCAGCATCAGGATCAGCACCAGAATCGCGGCGGTGAGCATCCACGTCACGGCCATCGAGAGCACCACGCTGCCGCCATGACTGGCCAATACGTTGCGTAAAGGCAACTCGCGGCTAAGCGCCTTGCGCTCGCGCAACTGAGCAAACACCGGGGTTTCGCTCAACCAGCGACGCAGCCACACCGCGATGAATCCGAACACGCCGCCCAACAGGAACGGCGCGCGCCAGCCCCAGGCCAACACCTCGGCAGGCGTGAGGTGATGATTGATCCAGGCCGCCGTGAGCGAGCCAATCAGAATGCCCACCGTAAGGCCGGAGGTCAGGCACGCACAGGCAAAACCGACGCGGCCGCGCGGCGCATGCTCGGCCACGAACACCCAGGCACCCGGTACCTCACCACCGATGGCTACACCCTGTACCACACGCATGATCAGCAGCAGCAACGGCGCGAGCAGCCCAACGCTGGCGTATACCGGCAGCAAGCCGATCGCGAGCGTAGGTAACGCCATCAGGAACACGCTCAGCGTAAACATGCGTTTGCGCCCTTGCCGGTCGCCAAAATGCGCCATCACGATGCCGCCAAGTGGGCGGGCCAGATAGCCGGCGGCAAAGATGCCGTAGACCTGCAATTGCGCCAGCCATGGCGCAGTGTCCTGCGGAAAGAACAGATGGCTCAAAGGCAGCGCGAAGAACACAAAGACCACGAAGTCGTAGAACTCCAACGCGCCACCAAGCGACGCCAGCAGCAGCGTCTGGATGTCACGCGCACCCAGGCGGTGCGCCGGAGACGCGAGTGCGGCCTCGGTCGAAATAGCTTGCGGCATCAGTAATCCTACGGTTGCGGTTAGGAGCGACGAAGCAGCATATAGCCAGACAAATCCGATTCAATGCACCACCCGTAATCGTTAGCATGCCCCGCCCGCGCTACCGGGAAGAACAGTTTTGCTAGCCTAGGGGTACCTGGGCCAAGCACTAAGGGCCTGTTTCAACTCGGGATCGTTGTGGAAATCACGCAGGGACGCGGCCCAGGCCATTCCCTGAAAAATTCTGGCAAGGAGAGTCCCTATGAGTATGGGCAAGCGTTTGGGAGCAGAGTTCTTCGGTACGTTCTGGTTGGTGTTCGGTGGCTGCGGAAGTGCGATCTTCGCCGCAGCCTATCCTGATCTGGGCATCGGTTTTGCGGGCGTCGCCCTCGCCTTCGGCCTGACCGTCGTGACCATGGCCTACGCCGTGGGCCACATTTCCGGTGGTCATTTCAACCCCGCGGTGACCCTGGGCCTGTGTGCCGGCGGTCGCTTCCCGGCAAAGGACGTGGTGCCCTACTGGATCGCTCAGGTCATCGGCGGCCTCGTGGCCGGTGCGGTGCTTTACCTGATCGCCAGTGGCAAGCCGGGCTTTGAGGCCGTGGCGGGTTTTGCCTCCAACGGCTATGGCGACCATTCGCCCAGCGCCGTCTGGGAAAACGGCTCGCTGGTGAAAACCGGCTATTCGCTACAGGCCTGCATCATCGCGGAGTTCGTACTGACCGCGTTCTTCCTGATCGTGATCAATGGCACCACCCACAAGCTGGCACCGACGGGCTTCGCCCCTCTGGCCATCGGTCTCACCCTGACGCTTATCCATCTGATCAGCATCCCGATCACCAATACCTCGGTGAATCCCGCACGCAGTACGGCTGTGGCGGTGTTCCAGGGAACCTGGGCGATCCAGCAGCTATGGATGTTCTGGGTGATCCCGCTGATCGGCGGTGCCGTGGGCGGACTGATCTATCGACACCTGCTCGACTCACGCGAAAGCTGAGCACGTCCCGCTTGACCTAGACAAAACCCGGCCGCTCGCGAGAGCCGCCGGGTTTTCTTTTTCAGGCATCACGCCTCGTACAGTTCGATGGGCAAACCGTCCGGATCCGCAAAGAAGGTAAAGCGCCGGTCGGTGAATTCGTCCACGCGCACCGGTTCGCAGGTGACGCCGCGCGTTCGCAACGTGGCGATCACCGCGTCGACGTCCGGCACGGCAAACGCCAGATGACGCAAACCCTGGGCCTCGGGCCGCGACGCACGAGGCGGCGGCGATGGAAACGAGAAGAGCTCCAGACTGACCCCGGGCGAGACTTCCAAGTCGAGCTTCCACGAATCACGCTCCGCGCGATAAACCTCGCGGATAACGCGAAAGCCCAGCGTTTCGCTGTAGAAGGCCTTCGAGCGAGCGTAGTCCGAGCAGATCAGCGCTACGTGATGGATGGCTGGCAACAAGGTGGACGCCATTCGCTCACGCCTCCGAGAAGGGATACGTAAGCACGTCGGCAATGGCATCCGTGCCGATCAGGCACATCAGCAGGCGCTCGATACCCAGCGCCACGCCTGCGCAATCGGGCATGGCGTCGAGTGTCTCGATCAGGCGCTCATCCATCGGCACCACGGGCTGCCCGCGCGAACGACGCACATCGTTGTCACGCTCAAAACGACGCCGCTGCTCGGCAGCATCATTGAGCTCGTGGTAGCCGTTCGCCAGCTCGTAGCGCCCCAGGTACAGCTCGAAGCGCTCGGCCAGCGGCGGATCACCCGGCCGTACCTTGGCCAACGCGCATTGTGATGCCGGATAGTCGTGAATCACGGTAATGCGGTTGGTTGGAAACAAGGGCTGCAGTCGATGCGTGATGAGCAGGTCGAGCCAGTCGTCGCGCGTCAGGCCATCCGGATGGATGTTGAACTCGTCGAGCGGAAGCCGTAGCTGGTCGATCGGTGCATGTGCCGGATCGATACCCAGCTCGTCAATAAACAGCTGCCGATAGCCTTCGATCCATACCTCGGCGCGCGTACCCATCATGGCGAGGGCCGCCTCGACCAGCGCAATGGTTTCCTCCATCAGCTGGCGGTGATCCCAGCCGACGCGGTACCACTCCAGCATGGTGAACTCGGGGTTGTGGCGACCGCCCGCTTCACCGTTGCGAAACACCCGGCCGAGTTCGTAGCAGTCGCCCACGCCGGCCGCCAGCAGGCGCTTCAACGGATACTCGGGCGACGTGCGCATCCAGCGCACGCGTGCGCCCGCATCCACGTGTCCGCTGAAAGTCGTACTGAAACTTTCGATATTCGGGTCAGTGTTGCCGGCCGCAGAGAGAATCGGCGTTTCCACCTCGAGCACGTTACGTTCCGCGAAAAACGAGCGGATCAGCGCATACAAGCGTGCGCGCAGATGCAGGCGCCCAGCCATATGCAGGTTCATGCACCACCCTCGTGCTTGGCGAGCAATTCGAGCAGGCCGGCCTCATCCCACACCTCCACGCCCAGCTCTTGCGCCTTATCGAGCTTGGAGCCCGCGGCCTCGCCGGCCACCACGAAGCTGGTCTTCTTGGACACCGAACCGGCCACCTTGGCACCCAAGGCCTCGAGCCGCTCTTTAGCCTCGTCACGGCTGAGCGAGGTCAGCGTGCCGGTCAGCACCACGGTCTGACCTTCCAGCGGCGCAGCGATGGTCTTGGTCGATGTCGGAATCGCGCCCAGCAACTCCCACATCGCCGCATCCGCCTCGCGCAATTGCTTGAGGCTCGCCTTGTCGTGCAGGAACGCCTCCAGATTGGTCGAAGCCGCCGAAGGCAAACCTGCGGTAACCCAGTGCGCAGGGCCTGCCGCAATCAGCTTGTCCAGCGAAGGGAAATGGTCGGCCAGCAACTTGGTGCTCTTGGGGCCGAGCTTGCTGATGCCCACCATGTCCAGCAGCACGGCCAGGTCGAGGCGCTGGCGTAGCTTGGTCGAAGGATGAGTCTCGTCGGAGAACACCATGCCAGACGCCAACAACGCATCAACCACCTTCTGGTTGCCCTCCTGCGCAAAGAAGCCGGCAATGGAGCGTGCTACTTCGTCACCGATGTCCGGCAACACGCGCAACACCGCGGCGGGCATGCGGCGAATCATCGCCAGACTGCCCAGCCATGCAGCGAGCGTTTTCGCTGTGCTTTCGCCGATATGCATGATGCCCAGCCCGAACAGGAAGCGTGGCAGCGTGGTGTGCTTACTCGCCTCGATCGCTTCGATCAGGTTCTCGGCCCATTTGGTGGCGACCTTGCCCTGCTTTACCGTCTCGGGCGTGGTGCCATCACGCTCGTCCGCGCGCCGCTTCATTTCCAGAAAATCGTCGAGCGTCAGCTTGTAGAGATCGGCCGGTGTGTGCACGTAACCAAAATCCACCAGTGCATCGACGAAGCGCTCGCCAATGCCCTCGATATCCATTGCGCGCCTCGCGGCAAAGTGGATCAGGGCTTCCTTGCGCTGCGCCGGGCAGACGAGGCCTCCCGAACAACGCCAAGCCGCCTCGCCTTCTTCGCGCAGCAGTGCGGAGCCGCACACCGGGCAGTGCGTGGGCATATGCCAGGGATGGGTATGCGCAGGACGCAGATCCGGCACGATGCGCACCACCTCGGGGATCACGTCGCCCGCGCGCCGCACCACTACCGTGTCGCCTACGCGAACGTCCAAGCGAGCCACTTGGTCGGCATTGTGCAACGTTGCATTGGTCACCGTGACACCGGCGACCTGCACCGGTTTCAGGCGCGCCACGGGCGTGGCCGCACCGGTGCGGCCGATCTGGATCTCGATCGCCTCGACCGTTGTGCTCTGTTCCTGCGCAGGGAACTTGTGCGCGATGGCCCAGCGGGGTGCGCGCGAGACGAACCCCATCGCGCGCTGGCCTTCGTAGTCATCCAGCTTATAGACCACGCCGTCGATGTCGTACGGAAGTTTGTCGCGCTTGGCGCCAATGCGGCGGTAGTAGGCAAGAAGCCCTTCAAAGCCCTTTGCCGTATCCACTTCCGGCGACACCGGGAAACCCCAGTCACGTAGCTTCGCCAGCGTCTTCGAGTGCGTGGCCGGCAACTCGCCGCCTTGCACGTCCCCCACCGCATAAGCGTAGAAGCTCAGCTTGCGCCGAGCCGTGATGGCGGGGTCCAGCTGACGCAGCGAACCGGCCGCGCCATTGCGCGGATTGGCCAGCGTCTTCTCGCCATGCGTCCGAGCGTGCTCGTTGAACGCTTCGAAATCCTTGTGCAGCATGATCACTTCGCCACGCACTTCGAGCACGCGCGGCCAGCCCTCGCCACGCAACCGCAGCGGGATGGCGCGCACGGTGCGCAGGTTCGCGGTGACGTCCTCACCGGTTTCGCCGTCGCCGCGCGTCGCGCCCTGCACGAACACGCCGTCCTCATAACGGAGACTGATGGCCAGCCCGTCGAGCTTGGGTTCCACAGAGAACACTGGAGCACTGCGGTCCAGCGTCTGCTCGATACGACGCTCGAACTCGGCGACCTCACGGAAACGCTCGCGATCACCATCGCCGTCCTGCTCGAACGCATTGTTGAGCGAAAGCATGGGGATGGCGTGTCGTACCTCGGCGAAGCCACCCTGCGCCCGTGCACCGACGCGCCGCGTGGGCGAATCCGGCGTAGCTAGCTCGGCATGGGTCTGCTCAAGCGCTTCCAGTTCGCGCATGGCGCGGTCGTATTCGGCATCCGTGATCTCGGGATCGTCGAGTACGTGATAGCGGTAATTGGCGCGCTCGATCTTCTCGCGCAGTTCGGCGGCCTTGGCGCGCCAGTCGTGGGCCGGGCTCTGACTCATGCGGGTATCCTCATGAGCGGAAGTTTACCGAGTCCCAACGGATTTCGGCCTATGAACAGGCCCATCGCGTCCACGATGTGAAGAACACGTGGACGCGCGGGCACGTCAATCAGCGATGCAGATCGCCGGACGCCTCGGGCTGGTACTCGATCTCGAGCACGCGCAGCTGGCGGCGGCGACCATCCGGCGTGGGCCACTCGATAGGCTGGCCGACCTTCAGGCCCAGCAAGGCGCTGCCGACAGGCGCCAGGATCGACACCGTACCCGGCACGCCGGCACCCGAGGGATAGACAAGACTGATCGTCAGCTCATCCCCGGAATCGTCGTCCTTGAAAGTGACCACCGAGTTCATGGTGACCACGTCCGACGGGATGTCCGCTGGCGCCAGTACATCCGCCCGATCCAGCTCGCCGCGCAGTGCCTCGTACTGCGCGGCCTGAGTCGGCGGCATGCGCTCCAGCAACGCTTCGATGCGCTGCAGATCCAGCGAAGAAATGATGATGGGGGGCTTGCTGCTCATGGGGACTCCTGTCGTCCGAACGGGTGATGCATCGACCGTATGCGTTCGCAAAAGACGACGCGCCGGGACGATGCCGCCCCGGCGCGCTCATTCCTTCGCTGTTTGTGGTTCATCCCTGCAAGTCGGGCTACCGCACGATTGACATCATCCGCACAGCCAAACGTCAAAGATGAAACTTAGCCGACTTTGGACGCGGCGCCCCACAAAAGCAAGCTGCCGTAGCAGCTATCATAGTCAGAGATGCCCGAGAATTTAGCCGCCACCGAAACCAACCTTCCTGTGACGCCCCCGGGCGAGGAAGCAGGGGTTCCGGCACCGCCCACGGAATCCTCGCGGGACCGCTTTCGCGGGCTCATCTGGCTGGTGGCTGCCGCCTTCTTCATGCAGGCCCTGGATTCGACCATCGTCAACACGGCGGTGCCGGCGATGGCCGATGCGCTGAACGTCACGCCACTGGGCATGCGCACTGCGCTCACCAGCTACGTGCTGACCCTGGCCATCTTCATTCCGGCAAGCCCGTGGCTTTGCGATCGCTTCGGCAC
>NZ_JAELTQ010000336.1 GCF_016428905.1 Dyella sp. ASV24
CCCCCCCCCCCCCCCCCCCCCCCCCCCCCCCCCCCCCCCCCCCCCCCCCCCCCCCCCCCCCCCCCCCCCCCTCTTTCTACCGACCCGCCCACCCCCGACATCTACACCATTCCAGCTTCGTCGGCAGCGTCAGATGTGTATAAGAGACAGGAGCTGGGCGGTCACATCGCGAGCTTCGCATCGTCGGCCACCTTGTACGACGTGGGTTTCAACAATTTCTGGCGTGCGCCGAGCGCCGATCACCCGGGTGACTGTCTCTTATACACATCTCCGAGCCCACGAGACAGGACAGGCCATCGCGTATGCCGTCTTGGGCGTGGAAAGGGGGGGGGGGGGGGGGGGGGGGGGGGGGGGGGGGGGGGGGGGGGGGGGGGGGGGGGGGGGGGGGGGGGGGGGGGGGG
>NZ_JAELTQ010000337.1 GCF_016428905.1 Dyella sp. ASV24
GGCGCGTTCCGTGCCGCTCTATTTAACCTCATGTAGCAATTGTCGTTGCTGTTAGCGTGGTCTGCGTAACAGACACATGCAGCTTAGCTTGGCTTTCACCTGCCTGCCCGCCCATCCAAGTACCTACGTAGGTAATTTACCCTCTGGGACACCACTCTCGCGGCCCCGCAAAGCCACGTACCTGGACCGTAACCAACAACTCGTCAACAACATCCGACCTCGAATCCCCCTTCGAGTCGCTGCGCCAGTCGCCGAGGCCGCTGTGCATTCCTCCCGCCAGCGAGTATACCTCGACCGCCTGTTCCGTCTTTCTCCCGCTTGTATCGCTTCTGCTTCGGATGGCACTCGACACGCGGCGACCCGTCCACCCCCGACCCCTCGATATTCTACAACTGTAGCTG
>NZ_JAELTQ010000338.1 GCF_016428905.1 Dyella sp. ASV24
CCCCCCCCCCCCCCCCCCCCCCCCCCCCCCCCCCCCCCCCCCCCCCCCCCCCCCCCCCCCCCCCCCCCCCCCCCCCTATTTTCAATCATAAGACGGCATACGAGATGGCCTGTCCTGTCTCGTGGGCTCGGAGATGTGTATAAGAGACAGCGCCAATAGGCGCGCGCCCACGCGCACCATCAGCACGCGTTGGATCGCCAACGTCAGCGGCACGGCCATTTCCAGCGTGCTGCCCTTGCCGAGCTGCGAGGGTGTCTCTTATACACATCTGACGCTGCCGACGAAGCTGGAATGGTGTAGGTCGCGGGGGTGGGGGGGGGGGGTTGGTGGGGGGGGGGGGGGGGGGGGGGGGGGGGGGGGGGGGGGGGGGGGGGGGGGGGGGGGGGGGGGGGGGGGGGGGG
>NZ_JAELTQ010000339.1 GCF_016428905.1 Dyella sp. ASV24
GTGAGCATCAGCCTGCGTTGCGACGTGCAACCGCTGGCCGAGACCCTGCACGACCTGGAGCAGGGCACGCCCTACCTGTTCGTCGACGACCTCAGCATCTACCGCAACCCGGTCGCCGCCCTGCAGCAGGCGGCCGCGCCGCTGGAAGTGCAGTTCACCTTGTCCGGCTACGTGCGTCAGCCGCGTGCGAGCGGCGACGCGGCCCAAGGGGATGCGCCATGAACGCCGCCGCCCAACGTCGCCTGACCCCGATCCTCGGCGGTGTGGCCGCGCTGTTCGGCGCGCTGCTGCTGACTCTGCTGCTGGGCGTGGGCCGTGGCGTGTCCTGGGGCGAAACCCGTCCCGCCGCGCCGCTGCCACCCACGCACGACCAGGGCCTGCCGCCACCTATTCCGCTGGC
>NZ_JAELTQ010000340.1 GCF_016428905.1 Dyella sp. ASV24
CCTCCGTCGGCCCCGCGGGACAAGGCCACTGGTGCAGATTGTGCCGGAGCTGAAGTGCGGTGGTACCTGGAAGTGCATGGAAGTCCGCTGTGCAGGCCCGCCCCAGGTAGGTAATACGGAGACAGGTGGACGAATTAGAAACCAGAAGCGGTAATTTTCCGCATCGTCATTGGCTGGAGTGCGCTGACTAACGCCATGCCACGGGTTACGAGCAGGCAGTACTCGTACTCGCAGCCTGGCTCTACGCGGCTCGATGGGGCCATCCGGAACTAGCAGACCCTTTCCCCCTATGATTGTTGGGGAGCAAGCTGCCATGATCTTTTTTCCTCGTGAAAACTAGTCCACTACACCCAATTCAATCTCTCCACATCTCTGACATCCATCTGTACTCTTCCGTTGT
>NZ_JAELTQ010000341.1 GCF_016428905.1 Dyella sp. ASV24
CCCCCCCCCCCCCCCCCCCCCCCCCCCCCCCCCCCCCCCCCCCCCCCCCCCCCCCCCCCCCCCCCCCCCCCCTCGCCCCCCCCGCCCCCCCCCCCCACCCCCACCAGTCCAGCTTCGTCGGCAGCGTCAGATGTGTATAAGAGACAGCCCCAAGGTAACATCCCATATAAATGACTGTCGAAATGAAGCATCTTCCGCCACGGCGCCCTCCTCACCTAGCCGCTCTTTGATCTTTCCCCACGGGGCGTGATCTGTCTCTTATACACATCTCCGAGCCCACGAGACAGGACAGGCCATCTCGTATGCCGTCTGCTGCGTGAAAAAGGGGGGGGGGGGGGGGGGGGGGGGGGGGGGGGGGGGGGGGGGGGGGGGGGGGGGGGGGGGGGGGGGGGGGGGGG
>NZ_JAELTQ010000342.1 GCF_016428905.1 Dyella sp. ASV24
CCCCCCCCCCCCCCCCCCCCCCCCCCCCCCCCCCCCCCCCCCCCCCCCCCCCCCCCCCCCCCCCCCCCTCTCTCACCTCCCCCCCCCCCCCCCAGACCTACACCATTCCAGCTTCGTCGGCAGCGTCAGATGTGTATAAGAGACAGGAGTTGCACCCGCATCCAGCGCGCGCCGCAGAAAACCGGGACGGGCAAACGTGGTCACGATAATCACCTTGATGGGCAACTCGTGGCGCTGGATGCGCTGGGCCCTGTCTCTTATACACATCTCCGAGCCCACGAGACAGGACAGGCCATCTCGTATGCCGTCTTCGGCTTGAAAGAAGGGGGGGGGGGGGGGGGGGGGGGGGGGGGGGGGGGGGGGGGGGGGGGGGGGGGGGGGGGGGGGGGGGGGGGGG
>NZ_JAELTQ010000343.1 GCF_016428905.1 Dyella sp. ASV24
CCCCCCCCCCCCCCCCCCCCCCCCCCCCCCCCCCCCCCCCCCCCCCCCCCCCCCCCCCCCCCCCCCACAACTTATTGTCCTGCAGATGACGGAATACGATATTGCCTGTCCTGTCTAGTGGTCTCGGAGATGTGTATATTATACAGCTCATGATCTGGGCGCGCACTGGCTCCATTTGGCCGATGACCTTTGGTCTCGCCTGCTGCGCTGTGGAGATGATGCATGCCGGCGCCGCGCGGCTGGACCTGGATGTGGCTGGTATGGGGATCTGACGCTGCCGACGAAGCTGGAATGGGGTGTGGCTGGGTGGTGGGGGGGGAGGGTCAGGGAGTGGGGGGGGGGGGGGGGGGGGGGGGGGGGGGGGGGGGGGGGGGGGGGGGGGGGGGGGGGGGGGGGG
>NZ_JAELTQ010000034.1 GCF_016428905.1 Dyella sp. ASV24
CTCGTGCATCGTCGCAGAGATTACCAATACGCCTTGGGGCGAGCGGCACGCCTACGTGTTGCCTGTCGATAGTGCCCACCCACAGGGGCGCGCGCTGGCCTGGGATTTCGACAAGCGGTTTCATGTCTCCCCCTTCATGGCCATGGATTGCCGCTACGACTGGCGATTCACGCCGCCCGCGGATGACCTGCGCGTGCACATGAAGGTGTACCGGGACGAGGCCTGCCAATTTGACGCGACGCTGGCTATGCGCCGGCGACCTGTCGACCGACGCGCACTCAGTCGCGTGCTCTGGCGCTATCCACTGATGACGGCCCAGGTGATGGGCGCCATCCATTGGCAGGCGCTCAAACTATGGCTGAAGCGCAACCCGTCTTATGACCACCCCGGCAACTCGCACTCCTCCACGCTCAGGGAACCCTCATGAACGAGATCGTCAAGCCACGCCTGAACGAGGTACCCCAGATACAAGCAGGTGCGCTGGATCGTCTTCTGCGTGGCAAGCTGCTTGATGCCATGCACGGTATTCGCCATGGCAGCTTGATCCTGCACGATGCGTTGGGTCGTATCGAACTCGGCGAACTTGCGGATGCAGCCCTCCCATGGCAGGTGCAGCTTCGCGTCGACGATATGCGCTTCTATCGTGCCGTAGCCCTCAACGGCAGTGTTGGCGCGGGTGAGGCCTATGCGGATGGCTGGTGGCATTGCGACGATCCAGTCGCGTTGGTGCGCTTGCTGGTGCGCAATCGCGAACTGCTCGACCAGATGGAAGGAGGCTTGGCCCGGGTGGGCGGCATGCTTATGCGCGCTTGGCACGCGCTGCGCGACAATACGCGGGCCGGCGCCCGGCGCAACATCGCGGCGCACTACGACCTGGGCAACGCTTTCTTTGCGCTGTTCCTGTCCCCCGACCTGATGTACTCGTCAGCGTTGTGGGCTGGCCATGACGACACGCTAGAGGTCGCGTCGGTGCGGAAACTGGATGCCATCTGCCGCAAGCTTGATCTCAAGCCCGGCGATCGGGTCGTAGAGATTGGCACCGGCTGGGGTGGGTTTGCGCTGCATGCGGCAAGCCATTACGGCTGCCACGTTACAACCACGACGATCTCGCGCGAGCAACATGCCCTGGCTAGCAAGCGCATTGCGGAGGCCGGACTGAACGAGCGGGTCACCTTGTTGCAGAGGGACTACCGCGACCTCGAAGGAGAATACGACAAGCTGGTGTCCATCGAGATGGTGGAGGCCATCGGCGCACGCTTCCTGCCGGCATACTTCGGGAAGCTCAGTGCCCTGCTCACACCCGATGGCATCGGCCTGGTGCAGGCGATCACGATTGAAGATCATCGCTATGCGCAGGCCCTGGCCTCGGTGGATTTCATCAAGCGCCACATTTTTCCGGGCAGCTTCATCCCCTCCCTGAACGCCTTGCTGGCGGCCAAGACGCAGGCCAGCGATCTCGCATTGGTGCATCAGGAGGATTTTGGGTTGTCCTACGCCCGGACGTTGCGCGCCTGGCGGAGCCGGTTCCTGGCGAACTGGGCTGCGGCTCGTTCGCAAGGCTACGACGAGCGTTTTCTGCGCATGTGGGAGTTCTATCTGGCCTATTGCGAGGGTGGCTTTCTTGAGCGCTCCATCGGGGTATCTCATCTGTTGCTGGCCAAACCGGGTGCACGACCGGGCCCCGCTGGATGGGCCGTGCCCACGGAGGGGCCGCGGGCATGATGTTCTGGCTCAATCTGCTGGGGTACCAGTTGGTTTGGTTCCTTTTGGTCAGCGGCGCCGGCGAGGGTCACCTGGTCTGGCCGCTGCTCGCGGGTGTTCTGTTTGTGGTGAGCCAGCTGGCAACGGCAACGCACGTGAGGCGTGAGATGCGCCTACTGATCACGGCGTTGCTGATCGGAGCGGTGGTCGACGGCATGGCTGCCGCTACGGGTTGGCTGCGCTATGCCTCGCCATCCCCGGCGTGCCCTCCGGGCGGTGCGCCCGTGTGGATCCTGATGCTCTGGGCCTGCTTTGCCACCACCATCAATCGCTCCTTGTCTGTGCTGCGCGAACGCCGGTGGCTAGGGGCGTTGCTGGGTGGGCTGGGTGCGCCTATGGCGTATCTCGCGGCAGCACGGGGGTGGGGCGCGGTGCAGCTCTCACTATGGCCGGGCGCGGCCTGGATCGCCGCGAGTTGGGCGCTGGCCCTGCCGTGGCTGCTGTTCGTCAATCGAGACGACACCCGTCATGACCGCGCGAGGCTCGCATGAGCGTCGAATGGCAACTCCTTTGGCTGGCCCTGATCATGGGGGCTGTCATGACGCTAGGATGGGATTGGCAGCGTCGTCACCACAATGCCGGCGTGGTTGACGTGCTGTGGGCCGCAGGGCTTGGCATCGCAGCCGCGCTGATGGCAGCGACGGGCCGTGGCGCGACGTTGCCGCGGATCTTGCTCGCTCTGTTGGGTTGTATCTGGTCATGGCGGCTGGCGGCGCACCTGTGGCATCGCGTGAGGGGTGAGGCTGAGGATGGCCGCTATCGTCATCTTCGCGCGCATTGGAATGGCAGTCAGCTGAAGTTCTTTTTTTTCTTCCAGGCGCAGGCTTTGCTGGTTGTGCTGTTCGCGCTTCCTTTTGTCGCCGTCGCTGCCAACCCTACGGCTACCGCGGGCATCTGGCCGGTAGTCGGTGTCCTGATCTGGTTGGTCAGCGTGGCGATGGAGGCACGTGCCGACCGGCAACTTGCCGTGTTCCGTGCCAATCCCGCGCACCAGGGCAAGACCTGCCGCACGGGACTGTGGCGTTACTCGCGACATCCGAACTACTTCTTTGAGTGGCTGCACTGGTTCAGCTACGTCGCGTTGGCCGTCGGCTCGCCCATGGGGTGGCTCGCCTGGTCGGGGCCGCTCGTCATGTACGTGTTTCTGCGCTGGATCAGCGGTGTCCCCTATACGGAGGCACAGGCTTTGCGGACGCGCGGCGAGGATTACCGCGCGTATCAGCAAAGTACCTCCATGCTGTTTCCATGGTTTCCCCGCACCGGCATCTCCAGGAGTTCCCCATGAACGCCACGCTCGCTCCCGCCACTGAACTGAGCACTGACCAGCCCGGTCCCGGCCTTCTCGGTCTGGCCGAGCGCGGGTTTATTCCCGATGTCCTGTTGCGTGCAGGCATTCGCCACCTTTGCGCCCAGCGACTGTCCACCTGCGAGGAGGGTGGCGTCCAGGCGTGCCAGGAACGCCATGAGCGGCTGATCAGTGTGCTTCGCCACGGCCCGGTGGCCATCCATACCGATACCGCCAACGCCCAACACTACGAATTACCAACCGCGTTCTTCCAGCATTGCCTGGGGCCGCGCTTGAAGTACTCCGCCTGCTACTTCAGTGAAGCCACCCCATCGCTCGAGCAGGCGGAGCTGGCCATGCTGGAGCTCTATGCGCAGCGGGCGCAATTGATTGACGGTCAGGACGTGCTCGAACTCGGTTGCGGCTGGGGTTCACTCACGTTATGGATGGCAGGGCGATATCCCGGGTCGCGCATCACGGCCGTGTCCAACTCGCATTCGCAACGGGCCCACATCATGGCGCAATGCGAAAAAAGGGGGCTGCGCAATGTCCAGGTCATCACCTGCGACATCAATGCGCTCGATCTGCCTGGCGCAAGCTACGACCGCTGTGTATCGGTCGAAATGTTCGAACATGTGCGTAATCACGAGCTATTGATGGCGCGCATCGCGGGATGGCTTCGCCCGGGTGGGCGACTATTCGTGCACATCTTCGCCCATCGCCATGCAGCCTATCCGTTCGAAACAGATGGCGACGACAACTGGATGGGGCGTCACTTCTTCACCGGAGGCATGATGCCCGCCGCCGATACCTTGCTGTGGTTCCAGCGGGATCTTCACCTGGAGCGCCAGTGGCTCGTCGATGGCACCCACTACCAGCGCACCGCGAATGCCTGGCTGGCGCGCCAGGATGAACATCGCGCGCCCGTGTTGGCTTTGTTGCGTCAGACCTACGGCAGCGAAGCGTTGGCACGACTGTGGTTCCAGCGCTGGCGCATGTTCTGGATGGCCTGCGCTGAGCTCTTCGGATACGCCGGTGGCCAGGAATGGCTCGTGGCCCACTACCGATTCGTGCGCCATTCTTGAAGGAGGTCCTTCTCATGCATCGACTTGTCGAGAGCTTGGCTGCCATCCTTTTGGCCGTATTGCCGCTTGCCGGCTGCGCCTCTTCGTCGGGGTCTTTCC
Organism: Dyella sp. ASV24; assembly: GCF_016428905.1. Lineage (GTDB taxonomy): Bacteria > Pseudomonadota > Gammaproteobacteria > Xanthomonadales > Rhodanobacteraceae > Dyella. Next base: position 4,231 of record NZ_JAELTQ010000034.1, read on the forward strand.
CGATAGCTCCAGTAGCGCATGTGGACGTCCCGCGCTTCATGGGTGACTGGTATGTCATTGCGGCCATCCCAACGCGGTTCGAACGAAACGCTTATGGCGCCGTGGAGTCGTATAGGCTCCAACCGGACGGCCGCGTGCAAACCACGTTTCGCTATCGCGCCGGCGCCATGGATGGCGAACTCAAGACCATGCACGCCACGGGCTTCGTTCGAGACAACACCGGCAATGCCGTGTGGGGCATGCAATTCGTCTGGCCCATCAAAGCGGAATACATCATCGCGTGGCTGGATCCGGGTTACCAATCAGTCATCATCGCGCGCAACAAGCGCGACTACGTCTGGATTATGGCGCGGACGCCGACCCTTCCTCGTCCGCAATACGACCTTCTGGTCGAGCGTGTCTCGGCCATGGGTTATGACACCCGACAGCTGCGAAGGGTACCTCAATGATGCGGGCCAATTCATACCGCGGTTGATCGACGATGCGGCCAAGGCTTCTTACTGCTGGACCGCTTCGCGCTGCTGCTCGCCGTGGTCGGGTGTTGCTGTGAGCTGACGTTTGGCAGTGTCAGCGCGCTTCGCGGTCAGGTCGCGCCGCCGAATCCCCTCGCGCGGTAGTGTGAGCGCGCCTTCGCTCACACAGACGTCTTTGGCCTCCAGTATTGTGTCCAAGGAAAAGTTACGCGAGGCGGTCATAACGGCACACCCCGCGCGACGTTTCGGCACGCCGTACGATGAGGTGTACCTGGCGGCGTTCCTGTTGTCGCCACGATGCGGCTGGGTGACTGGCCAAGTGCCAGGTGTCGATGGCGGGACCCGCGTCATAACCACCCGCCAATGACACCACCGCTTAACGACGCGCAGGCGCCTTCACCAAGCCATGGAGACGGAGAGGGAAGGCGGCAACGGTGCAATCCACGTTCAAGCCCTGACGCGCTGGCGTGCTGCCATCTTTGGCCGCGTTTCCACGACAGAGCGAATACGCAGGCATCCACTCCTTGCCAAATATGCATCTACAAACTCGCTTGCAACGTATAGCTATCATCGTGCCGAGACGACCATCATGCGGGTGACTAGTGCGGCCTCCTGTTCTGCGGGCAAACGGGCGCTTTATTTCTGGAGTGGCATCATGGATCAAAAGGTGGATTTGTTGCCGACGTCTCGAGATGAGCAGGGCGAGCCATCGACTTCTCAGCGCATTCGAAGCCGAATCCTTGGATCAGGCCGCCGTTTTCACGCGAATGACAATATCGCTTCCTTCTTGAGGGAAGGAGAGCTTGCGCTCCTTCAGCAAGAAGTGGCGGAGAAAGTGCGCGCGGTTCTGGAGTCCTTGGTGATTGATGTCGTCAACGACCACAACTCTCACGAGACCGCAGAACGGCTCGCCAAGATGTATCTCCAGGAAGTATTCGCAGGGCGCTACGAAGCCATGCCTGCGGTGACGGAATTCCCAAACATCGAGCAGCTCACCGAACTGATGGTGGTGGGGCCTTTGCGTGTTCGCAGTGCTTGCTCCCATCATTTTTGTCCGATCATGGGGCGGATCTGGATCGGCGTGCTTCCGGCAAGAACCTCAAATTTAATCGGACTCTCCAAATACAGTCGATTAGTTCAGTGGATCATGTCCCGTCCTCAGATTCAGGAAGAAGCAGTCGTCCAGGTGTGCAATGTGCTGGAAGATCGCCTGAAGCCAGAGGGGGTGGCAGTGGTTATGGAAGCTGACCACTATTGCATGCATTGGCGAGGCGTAAAGGACGACGAATCCCGCATGGTCAATAGCGTGATGCGCGGCGCCTTCTTGAAAGATGCATCGTTGAGGTCTGAGTTTCTTTCGCTATTGCCTGGGCGCTAGCGCGCAGCATGTGGCCGCTCTCCCTCACAGGTGGCTTGGTAATTCTTGAGATGAGCAACAGAGCGATCGAAGACCGACGATTCGCAGATATCGCTTCTGAAGGTCTTCGTTGCTTCTGGTGCGAGGGGGGCGTACAAACTCAACCCGGGAAGTTCTCCAGCCCGGGATTCATGTTTTATGCAAACGTCAGCGCAACGGTGCGTCCACGCGCAACTCGCCCAGCGCGTAGCCGCGTAGAGTCGCACGCGACCGAATGGCTTCAAATTGTGCACGGGTCATGTCGGGTGATCGCGAAAGTATCCATAGATACCGGCGACTGGGACTACCTACCACCGCCCACTGGTAGCCCGGATCGATCTCAACGACCCAGTAGTCGGCCCATGCCCACGGCAGCCAACTGAGGCAATCGGGAGCAAAGCGGACTTGAAGCGCACCCTCTGGACCGGGGCGGACCGTTCTCGCGACACCGATCGCCGTGTCGAGCGAACCGTCGCGGGTCCGGCAAGCATTGCGGACCCGAATTTGCCCGTCTTCGGTCGCCGTATATTCGGCGGTGACGTCGCTGACGCATTGCCGTTGAAACACCAGCGGCAGGTGAGCGATTTCATGCCACTGTCCCATGTACCGACCTAGATCCAGGCGGGCTACCGGCTGATTGGGAAGGGGTTGGGGGTGCGCAGCATGTGCCGCCAACACCATGGCTGCCGTAGCCACCTGAAAGCATCGTTTCATGGGATTCGTACCTGCGGAATGTCGTTTGGTTCTACGCACTCACCGTGCGGTTAGATGCAGGCTGTGTCCAGCTAGGCTCCAGGGATCGAGGATCCGAACGAAGGTGGGGGTGCATCCAAACACCCGCAGCCAGCGTATAGGCCACATGATCCGAATTGTGCCCATGTCATGAGCGTCAGTCTGGTGCCCGCTGGCGCTGACGGCTGCCTTTCCTTCCCCCCTGGGGTAGCTGGTGGCGCCAGCGGGCATCGCCGGTTTCCAACGGCAGGCCTTGTCTGGCTATGATGACGAGCCATCCACAGCCCACCAAGGTTAGGCCCCTAGAGGCCGTGCGCCGCGTGACTGAGCCATCCAGTCAAACCGTCGAGGACGCGCGCTACTGGTCCGCGCAAGTAGCTGCAGTCGCTGCCAGACAGGACGTGGATTGCTTTATGCGGATCTACGACTACTACGCGCCGCGCTTGCTCCGCTATTTGCTTGGCTTAAACGTATCGCCTGGCCAGGCTGAAGAGCTCGTCCAAGAGTCGCTGCTGCGCTTATGGCGTCGCGCGGGGCAGTTCGATCCGGCGCGAGCTAGCGTATCCACGTGGCTCTTCCGGATTGCTCGCAACCTTTATCTGGACAGCGCCCGTGGGGAACCCCACTGGATCGACGTGCAGGACGGGCTCGAATGGCTGGACCGATGCGAAGCAGAAAGTGAAGGCACCAGCACGGAGGCCTTCGCCGATCACGCCAGGCTCGCGAGTGCGATCGAGCGATTGCCAGCCGTGCAAGCGCGCCTGGTTCGTATGTCATACCTTGAATCCAAAAGCCACAGCGAAATCGCCCAGGAATTGGGCATGCCGCTGGGTTCAGTGAAATCCAACCTGCGCCGCGCTTTCGCCAAACTTCAGGCTGGATTGAGATCCGCCCCATGAAACCTCACCATCATCTCGATAGCAGCACCTTGATCGGCTATTCGGCAGGTTCGCTGCCCCATGCTTTTCGCGCCGTGGTGTCAGCCCATTTGAGCATTTGCGAGTATTGCCGCGCGCAGATGATGGATGCTGACCGGATTGGAGGGCAGCTGATCAGTCAACAGGAGGGCGCAATCTTGCCAAGCGGCGCGCGGAACATGATGCTGAAGCGCCTGGCGGAATCACCGACTGCATCGTCGGCGCACCATCAAGTGGCTCCCCGCGTTCACGATCCTGATCAGCTGCCGGAGCCGCTTTGGCCGTACTTTGGGCAGACCTACGGTGGGCTGCGGTGGCGGACCATCGGGCCCGGCGTGCACCATATCCGGTCACGCGTGGTGTGCGACGGCCACCTCATGCTTCTGCGAATCGCACCAGGACGAAGTGTTCCGATGCATAGTCATGGAGGCAACGAGCTGACCATGATCCTTCAGGGTGCCTATGACGATTCTTTGGGGCACTTCGCACCGGGTGACGTCGCCGACCTCGATTGTGACGTGGAGCATCAGCCGGTGACATCACCCGGTGTGCCTTGCGTATGCGTCGCCGCCACGGATCTGCCGCTGCGCTTCTCTGGCTGGCTTGCCCGCACTCTCCAGCCGTTCTTCAAGATGTAGCGGACGTCCAGCCTCACCTCGTATGACGACGATACGTTTAGTTCTTGGTGATCAGCTCAACCCCTTTCATACCTGGTATGACCATGTTCGCCAGGACGTTGTGTACGTAATGATGGAGGTGCGCCAGGAGACCGATTACGTTCTCCACCATGCGCAAAAGATCATTGCCATCTTCGCTGCGATGCGGCGCTTTGCGGCCAACCTGCGCAGTGATGGGCATCGCGTCCACTATCTGACCATCGATGCGACAGACAACCAGGCCTCGTTGACCGCCAACCTGGATGATCTGATCGCGCTCTACCATGCGGATCGGTTCGAGTATCAGGCACCTGACGAATGGCGCCTTGACCAGCAGTTGCGGAGCTACGGCGAGCAGCTGTCCATAGCCTGCGTGATGATCGATAGCGATCACTTCTATACCACGCGCGAAGAAGTACGCCAGCATTTTGGCGGACGAGAACACTGGATGATGGAGTCGTTCTATCGCGCCATGCGCCGAAAGCATGGCGTGCTGATGGACGACAAGGGCCGCCCGGTCGGTGGCACCTGGAACTATGATCACGACAATCGCGCGGCATGGCGTGGTATTCCAGATGAGCCGCTCGATCGTCGGCCCCATAACGACCACAGTGAGTTGTGGCAGACCATCCAGCGTAGCGGGGTAGCGAGCTTTGGCGAGCCAGGCGCTGCCGACTTTCGATGGCCCATCGATCGCACCGAGGCGTTGCAGCAGCTCGATCGCTTTGTGGAGGAGGCACTGCCCCACTTTGGCCCTTTTCAGGATGCGATGAGCAGCCAGGCTTCTCGCCTGTTCCACTCGCTTCTCTCGTTTGCACTCAACACCAAGATGCTTTTGCCCCGCGAAGTCGTTGACCGTGCGGAAGCGGCTTGGCGCCAGGGCAATGCACCCCTTGCTTCGATCGAAGGGTTCATTCGGCAGATCCTCGGCTGGCGCGAGTATGTGCGTGGGGTCTACTGGGCGCGGATGCCCGGGTACGACCGATTGAATAACCTTGACCACAACGCTGACTTGCCCGCTTGGTTCTGGCATGGCCGGACCCGCATGAATTGCATGGCGCAGTCCGTCGGGCAATCGCTGCGACACGCCCACGCCCCGTCTTTGGCTTGACCCGAAACACGGCCCGGACGCCGAAGAAGCCATCCGCAGAGCGTTGCGCGAAAGGGTAAGAGCAAAGTACGCCTTCATGCAGACCTGTAGTTGGCAGTCTCGCCTCATCAATGAGCACTAGGATCGTCACGACTCGAACGTCGTGAGTACGTTGCATCACGACGACGTCCCAACTCCAGCTATTCGTCGGATATGAGCTTTTCGTAGTTCACTTGCCGTCTGCGCAATTGTCGGTGATCTCGAAATCGATGGATCTGTAAGCTGACGCCAATGAGCGTTCGACTGATCGAATCTGCATGATTCCTGCGGAATGACGTCTAAGCTCGATGCGCAGCAGTTCGTTTTCCTCGATGAGTCGCCGATTGTGTTCCAATAAGATGTCAAAGTCCTTCTCTAGGCGGCTGTCGCTTCCCTGGGGTCTATTCATGGCGTTCCCCGATGTCGCCGCTGGTCATGTGCGGCATGTATGGATGTAGGCAGGAGGCCTATGCGAAACATGTGAGCGAAACACGAGCAGTGACGGATGCTTGGGCGGATCGCCCATGGCCCGCCCCGCTCTCCGGGCTATCTAGCCCGGGCGTGGCCGATGCGGGGGCGTATCGTCGAAGCCGCCTCGAATCTTTCACTTGGTCTGTGAGAGTGTGACCTCTCCGACGTCGACGCCAAGATCGATGCCTTGTCCGGTGCCGGACAAGGCCAAGGAGACATCGCCTTTGGTGAGCACCTGCGCCTCGCTCGCCTTGCCAGCGCCAGCATGGGCCTCGGCGTCACCGTAATGACCAAGGACGTCCGCTATGGAGTGCACGTCGGTGAAGCGACCTGTTCCGTCGTCGATATGGGACTTGCCAACGGTAAGGCCGCCGCCTCTGGCGACAATCTTGACGTGCATGGATTGGCCGTTTTGGCAAGTAACGACGCCGTGTCCTTCTGATTGCTTGTAGATGATGGACCAAGTTGAAAGAGAGAACTGCATCTTACAGTCCAGGTCGGCGGGATGCTCGGCGCGAGCCTGGCCCGGGTGTACGGCCATGGTCGCGATGATCAAGATTGAACTCAGTGCGAGAGGATCACGTTTCATGAGGTGTGTCCTGTGTCCGCCCTGTCACAACCACAGCGCACATAAGTGGTGACAGGGGTATGTGAGGCTATGCAGCCCGATCCACTTGCGTGGCAGCGCCGGTCACCGAAGGTACTTACCCTTAGCGAGCGTTGGTTCCTGGAAGGTTGGTTCCAGGTTTGCGTACGTTGCCATGAGTGCCTGCAGGTAGCATCGACCATCTCAATCCGGCTGTATGTGCGATGTGACACACACAACCACGATCGGCAGGCATACTCGTATGGTCGGGTGTCCGTATCCGATCCGTCGTGACGGATGCTTGGGCATGCCGGGCTCGATGTGGGATTGCGCACCGAGCGGATGATGCCAAGTGAGTACATTGTTGAGTGAGCATCAGGGCGGCCCCAGCGGATTAGGGCTACTGGGGTGCATTCCATCGCAGACGTATTCTGCGATGGCCCGATTGGGGGGTGTTTGATCAGCGCCGCAGTCAACCCAAGGGCAACTTCCCGGCGTGAGCCGACGCGACGATGCCGCTTGATCACCCAAGGGAGTGTCATCATGTTGTACTACGCACTCATTTTTCTTGTCATCGCGCTGGTAGCTGGGTTCCTTGGCTTTGCCGGCATTGCAGGTGCCACGTACGGCATCGCAAAGATCTTGTTCTTCGTATTCCTGATCCTATGCGTGGTTTCTTTCTTCGTGGGCAGACGCAATCGAACCTGAGGCGGGGCGCTCGGTGGCTTGTCGGTATAGCAAACCTCTGGAGTGAACGCATGCCCCTGAATCCTTGGCTTCGCTTCGCCCCACGTTTTACGCATGGCGGCTCTTGCCATGGAGTTGGCGCTGTTGGGTTATTCGGCCTTGAGGAAGGACTTCGTCAAACGGTCCACCAGCGCTTTGCCAGCGATATCTGTTGCCTCGACGGCGTGCCATATCAGGGCCAGTCGACGTCCCATCTGGCAACGGGTGTCCGAGGGCTCTGGGTATCCCTGGCAGAAGCGGTGGCTTTATAGCGACACATGGGGCTGGCCGATATCCATGCGGGCCGTGAGCCTGGTACGATCTCGGGGCGGCGCATCGAAGCATTTGTCCTGCAGATACCTCGCCTGGGCAACATGCCTTGATAGTTGGCGCGGCGTCATCGGCTATGTCACTGAAGCGTGCTTCAGGTCGTCGCCGAGGGCAGCAGGCGGTCGTATTCGTTCTTGACCACCGCATAACATTCGCAGGTGCGTTTCTCGAGTCCGTTGCGATCCACCACGGTAATATGCCCTCGCTGGTAACGAATCAATCCTGCGTGCTGCAGGTTGCCGGCCGCCTCGGTAACGCCCTCGCGGCGCACCCCCAACATATTGGCGATAAGCTCCTGAGTCATCACCAATTCCTTGGAGTGCAAGCGATCCAGGCTCAACAACAGCCAGCGGCATAGTTGTTGATCCAGCGAGTGATGGCGGTTGCATACCGCCGTTTGCGACATCTGAGTGATCAGGGCTTGCGTATATCGCAGCAACAGGTGAAGCACGGGGCCAGCACGGTTGAACTCCTGCAGCATTAGGTCGGCCTTCAGCCGGAACCCCTGACCGGCGCTTTGCACCAGTGCCCGGCTCGGCGTTGATTCGCCACCCATGAACAGCGAGATGCCGACGATGCCCTCGTTGCCTACCACGGCGATCTCGGCCGAGGCACCGTCTTCCATCACATAGAGCAAAGAGACGATCGAGGTCGTTGGAAAGTAGACATGGCTCTGTCGGCTGCCGGACTCGTAAAGCACTTTGCCGAGCGGCATGTCGACTGGCTCAAGGTGAGCCACCCATCGGGACCATTCGGCTTCTGGCAAGGCTGCAAGCAGCCGATTCTGTCGTGGGTCGGGAACGGTGGCCATACCTTTCCTCATCGCAGCCCTTCATGAATTTTAGCACTGGTTTATTCCAATTCGTGGAGGATCTTGTACGAGGGGGGGGGGCTCTCCAGCGTGGCCATGCACAGCTGTACGGCTTTCGCCCAGGTGTGTGTGCCGACGTACAGAGTTAGTGCTGGCCAGCGCGTAACGTCGTGGTGTCACTGATGTCGCAATCCGGCGACAGGAGTTCATCATGGACAAGAACCGAATCGAAGGCACCAAGCATGAAGTTAAGGGCGCGCTGAAAGAAGCCGCCGGGAAAGTGACCGGAAATCACGCCAAAGAGGCGGCCGGTCGCTTCGAGAAGGATGCAGGAAAGTTTCAGAAGGACGTAGGCAAGGCGCGCGACGATGATAAGAAACGCTGAGTATATCGTTTGGGAGGGTCGAGATTTCACTCGTCTCCTAATCGTAAATACGTGCAAACCCAAAGAAGCTCCCGAGAGAGAAGCCGGGGGCTTCTTTGCGTGGCTGGCATCGACAGGTTTCAGGTGGATGGCGTTATTGGCGCTTGCGTGGCGATACGCCGTATATACCAGCGAAGCAGCGGCCGCACCGTGACACCGTGAATCAGGATAGAGGTGGCTACGGATGCGAGCGTAAGTGTGAGCAGCTGCTGAGCCAGTGCTCCCGAAACGCCGAGGCGCATGGCAAATAGCAGATAGAACACCGAGCCTATGCCGCGAATGCCGAACCATCCGATCATGGCCCGTTGCGGCAAGCCTATCGGCTCGCCTAGGGTGCCCGCGAATACCGCCACCGGGCGGATCACCACAAACAGCAAGGGGATGAACCACCCTAGGGCGCCCCAGGGCGCCGCATAGGGAATCATCGCCCCGACCAGCAGCACCACGGTCAGTTCGGCAAGCTTTTCCAGTTGCCCATTGAAGCCGTGCACAGCGTGCGTCATGGCGGCACTGGCATGGTGAGAGTGTGTGGCAAGCACACCGTAGGCGTGTCGGCGGAAGTTGGGGGCCATGCTAAGAGCTGTTGTTCCTTCACGCGGACGCTCCTTTATCCGCTGCAGCGCCAGTCCTGCGGCAAACACAGCCAGGAAGCCCGACGCATGACATAGCTGGGCCACGCCATAAGTGACCGCTACGATGCCCAGAGATACGAATTCGTCAAGACCTATGGCCTGCTGATGGCGTGTGCGCAAGTGAACGATCAGCCTGCCGATCACGCTGCTCAGGGCGGCGCCCATGGTCAGTCCGCCCACGGTGGACCACAACAGGTCGACCGACCACCAATGCAGCATGTGGGCTCCAAGCGCATGCTTGTCCAGCAGGCCAAGACCGAGCAGCACGAAGGGAAGGGCGGTGCCGTCGTTCAGGGCGCCTTCGCCAGCCAGGCTGAAACGAAGGCTATCCGGGTCGGCGCCGCGCTCGGTTTTGACGCCCGATGCAAGCACGGGGTCGGTGGGGGCCAGCATGCCGCCCAGCAGCACCGCCGCGCCCCAGGGAAGTCGCAACCCCCACACGCCGACCATGGCAATCAGTCCGACCGTGATGGACATGGAGATAAAGGCCAGCCGCAGCGACAGCATCCAGCGCCGGTCAAATATCGGCACTCCCATTCTCAATCCCACCGTGAATAGCGAGATAAGCAGCGCGACCTCGGCGACCCGCCCAAGCAGATTGGCATGGTCGCCTGGGTCTGGGGCCATCAGGCCCAGCCACGCAGGCCCGATGACGCAACCGATGCCAAGGTAAATCATGGCGCTAGTGAGGAAAATGCGCGCAAGCGCTGATCCGGCAAGCACCATCGCAATCAGCAAAGCTCCAACGAGGAGTGACCAGAGCGGGTCAGACATAAGGGCATGCCAATGGATGAACACGATGACCATCCATCGAGTGCTGACCCGAAGGGGCGCGCAACTCCATGCTACAGGCTCGGGTGCTCATGCGCTCTGGCGACGACGAGGGTGCTAGGCGCGATCATGCCTTCGCTGAGGGACTGGGCAAATCGCTGGAGTGCATCGATGCCGCTTGCCTGGGCTATGCGTATCCATTGGGAGTACGCTTCGCGCGCACGCTCTGCATTTCGCATCTCCATCAACGCCGCAAGCTGGGTCCGTAGCTGGCAAATGGTATGCAGGCACGGCCGGGCCTCGATCCAGGCATTGAGATAAGCGCGCTCGTCCGCGGATAGCCAGCGTCCACCATCCGCCAACGCGCAACGCTGGCGTGACACCAGCCTCTGGTTACGACAACTCGGGCTCCTGAGCTCCTCGCGCACGACCGGCAATGTGACCTTATGGAAGAACTCCGTCATCACTTTTACCCGCGGAGCCAGCGCCACGATGCGCGCTGTCGTTGTGGACAGGGGTGACTCATCGGTGGCAACGACACTCCTGACGCGCGCAAGCCCGATCGCCGAGAGAGCCTGGATCACCAGCCAACCGAGATCAAATTCGAAGCGACGCACGGAAAACTTCGCCGAACTTGGAAAAGCGTGATGGTTATTGTGCAACTCCTCACCACCCACCCAGATCGCCAAAGGCATCACATTGGCGGACTTGTCTGGTGTTTCGAAGTTTCGATAGCCCCACCAATGGCCGACGCCATTGACCACGCCTGCGGCCCAGAAGGGAATCCACAACATCTGTACGGCCCAGATCGCCATTCCACCAACACCGAACAGGGCGAGGCTGATAACCGCCAGTAGAGTGGGGCCCCAGTTGCAGTGCGGTGTATAGACATGGCGCTCGATCCAGTCATCGGGTGTGCCGCGACCGTACGTTGCCAACAATTGGCTGTCATGACGTGCCGCGGTGTACAGCTCCGTGCCGCGCCAAAGCAATTGGTGAATGCCAACCATGTAGGGGCTATGCGGATCCTGGTCGGTATCAGCGTACGCATGGTGCTTGCGATGTACGGCCACCCACTCACGGGTAATCATCGCGGTCGTCAGCCAGCTCCAGAACCGGAACGCATGGGCGAGCGCAGGTTGAAAATCGACGGATCGATGGGTCTGGCTCCGATGCAGATACAGCGTCACGGTGAGTATCGTGAGCTGCGTCATACCAAGGAGATACAAAAGCATCATCCCGAGCCGGGCCTGAAGCAGGCCATGCGATGCCAAATCCAGCAAGCGGTCGGACATGGAATTAACCGGCATGAAAGGGCGTCATCTGTCCTGCGAATTCGCCGCGATCCGCATATAACACTCGGCGCTGGCATCGCATCAGGCGGGGAAATCGTTTACTCCTTCTGTCCAGCCTGCCTTGAGACATTCAGCGACAAGGTGGCCCCGGAGTCACTGCGATGGTACGGCAGGCCAGGGCACATGTCTGTTCCAAAGCGCACATAGGCGGGCGCCCGCACGTGCCTCGGTGTCACACTCCAGCGTTCGGTGCCGAACAGTGCAGGGCAAGCGGTAAAGGTATGTTGGGTTTAGCAAGGCACGCATGGCGGATCGAAGCACCCGCGATCCTGATGCCTCGTTGGCGACAATGCGCAACGAGATGCGAAGCCTGCGTCGCCGATCCAAGGAGAGCCGACATGACCATTGGTACCATTCTTCTCATCGTACTTGTCTTGCTGCTGATCGGTGCGATTCCAAGCTGGCCGTACAGCCGGCGATGGGGCTTTGGTCCAAGCGGCGGCCTTGGCATCATCCTGCTTGTAGTCGTCGTACTGCTGTTCATGGGTCGTATCTAGCGAAAAAAATGGGGAAGGTGTCTGCCGCCCTCCGGGGCGGCGAGCACTTTTCGCGCTGATAAGAGACCGCGCACGCCAGCGCACCGTGATGAATGCTTCAACCGCGTATGGCTGGTTCTCAAGATCATGAGAGCAAGCAAATGAGCTGCATCCATTCCATCACGGCATTGGGCTTCTCCTTGTTGGCATTCACCTCTGTCGTGACAACCATTGGTTATGTCGCCGGATTGGAAGGTTAGCCGCTCTCGCTTGGGGGGGGCATCGTGAAGCGAGAAGGTCTGAAGGTGCCCAAGAAGCAGCCTCGTCGAGGCCGGCCGTCGGCAGCTGTTTGCGCCTTCGTCCTGAATACCCTGGACACGTCCGAAGCAGGGATTTCGTCATGGATCGCACCCAGGTGGCCGTGCCTTAAAGAATCTGGTGCTGATCTATGAATTTACGCTGCGATGCTTGGGCTCATCTAGTAGTCAGACGGTAGGGCTCTCCGCGGCTGCGCCTGTTTGGAAATAACCGATCATGCCGGACACGGCACAATGCTCGGTCATCGCCATTAAGACGGGCAGGGCGATGCCTTGGCGGGCGCCCTCGGTGATGAAGCCCGAGCGCAGCCGGGCCTTCAAAATTGCCCTTCAAGCCGGCCTTGGTGGCTCGCCGTTGCGCAATTGCACCGACCGCCGGGGGCGATAGGTCCCCGCCGATCTGCGTCTTCCAGCGGCGGCGAAAGATCGATCCTTCTGTGACACCGCTGGCGTCGAGCCACACTGTGATCGCTTCGGCGGCGATCCCGAGAATCGGCTTGTCCGACTTGGAGGCGACCGTGGATTCGGCTTGCAGGGTCTTACTGTGCTCAAGGCGGTACACGTACTGATCCGAAGCGAGCCGATGCAGATCCCGTAGATCGGCCGCGGCGACCTTGCTGCGCCGCTGCCCGCCGCCGGCAAAGGCGAAGCAGAGCAGGGCGCGGTCACATTGTCCCGCCAATGAGTCGTCGCAGGCGGCGAGCGGGGCGTCGAGTTCTTCGCGCGCAATCGCAGTCTTCTTGGTCGGGCGCTCACCCCGCTTCACCGCGGCACGCCCGAGCCAGCAGATGGCGGATCGCCGGCGCCTCGCACGGATTGATGGCCTTATGGAGCTGGTGCACCTCAGATAGTACTGCCATCCGGTGTACCAGGGTGCTCAGCGTGAATGGCCTAGGTTTCTGCTTGAAGGCGCCGGCGATCAAGCGAGCATCCAGTGCCGAGGATGGCCCCAGGTCAAACCGCCTTTGGATCGCGGGTGGCATGATCAACCAGGAATTGCACCAGGGCCAGGAGGGGCGCACCACCAGGTCCGAATAATGCCCAGGCTGCTACTAGGCTCCTGCGGTCGCCCTCGATGGCAGTGGCAGGCGGAATTTCGCCTGTGCTCTCCAATTGTTATGGGCGCAAGGTGGCAATTTGGGCGCGAAGGGGCGTCAGCCCGCATGAGTGAATGTGGCAGCCTTCGAGCTTGAATGGGACCAAGACCCGAGGTCGGAAGGCGGTGGATGCTCAATACCCGGATTCCGGAGCGGCGCGGCATTGAGATCACCCCGGCGCGGTCGACGGTGTCGACCGTCTGGCCGCGCATTCGGCAAAGAGGCCTGAACTCGATGCCGCCATCGTTGCCGGGATGGGCCGACGGCACTTCTTCCAGGCTATTGAGCGCAGGCGGCCAAAGGCTTGGAAGAAGCATGGAGTGAGTTCGTCGCAGTTATTCGTGAGCGGCGACTGATGTGGTTCAGTTGCCGCCAGTCGAAGATTGATGCCGTGGGGTGATCCACGGACCCGTAAGCCTCCTGACATCCTGCGAAACGATTTGAACTAGATGTTGCCGCCTCTCCACTCGCAATTCTGGCATGGTGGTACGCTTCAACCGGGCATCAAGGTAGTAGAGCATATGGCGATGTCCCAAATGCTTAGATATCTAGTTTTGCCTCGACGGAGGTCATCCAAGGGATGATGGAAGACCAGCATGCGCATCGCCTTTCGTAAACGCGGGACGCCGCCATCATTGGTTTGAGTTCAAGGGCTCGCGTATGTCATTGCTCTTCCCCGCAGGTGATTTTTGGGTGACCACAGTGACGCTACCCATCTCCCAAAATAGCAAAGAGTGGTATGGCAGGTGGTGGATCTACAATCGTCGACCTGACTTAAAGGAAAACGCAGGGATGCGCCCCATGGCTGAGGGTGCCACTGGGACTTACGCTAGTGAGCGTGATGCCGGCCGAGCAGCAGAAATGGACGGTAGGCGACGCGCACTGATCATGACGCGCTGAAAGCGACAGGAACTAACATCAGACGTTCACTGCCGACCGTGGGTAGTGCCGCGGCCTGTAACCGTGTCGATGAATAGGTAACGGGCGGTCCTTCGGACCATGTTGGCGAGATTGAGTGGCCTGCAGCCGAACCGTGTTGTAGTGGTGCCGTCATTGCTCGATGAATCAAGCAGCACCATGAACTCCTTGCCACCCACCCTGCCCAGGATGTCCTTTTCGCGGATATGTCGCTTCTGGACTGCCCCGGAGAAGACGGCACTTCCAGCCTATGATTTGAGCATAGGAGGAAGCCCCATGAGCAGTCAGCGGTTTACCCCGGAATTCAAAGAAGAAGCGGTCCGACAAGTGGTCGGTCGCGGCCATTCGGTGGCCGAAGTGGCCGCCCGACTCGGCGTGTCGACCCACAGCCTGTATCGGTGGGTCAAGGCGGAGAAGCCCGACCGGACTGAACAACAAGCTGCCGAATTGACTGAAGCCAAGAGCGAGATTCTCCGCCTGCGCGCTCGGCTGCGTCGCGTCGAAGAGGAGCGCGACATTAAAAAAATGCCGCACGGTACTTCGCCAAAGAACCCGAGTGAAGTACCGCTTCATCGATGACCATCGCCATGTCTTTCGTGTAGCCCCGATGTGTCGAATGCTGGAAGTGACACGCGGTGGCTTTTATCAGTGGCCGGAAAAGCCTTAGTCGGATCGAGCGGTGGAGGACCGGCGCCTGCTGGGTTTGATCCGTGATTCCTACGAGGCGAGCGGGGGTGTGTATGGCGCGCGCCGCGTGTTTGGAGATCTGCGCGAAGTGGGTGAGTCGTGCGGTAAGCATCGTGTGGCCAAGATCATGCGAAGCCATAAAATCAAGGCGATTCGCGGCTACAAGGCGCCACGCCGTATCGTGGGCAGGCCATCTTTGGTGGCGCCCAATCGGCGGCAACGGCAGTTCACGGTCGATCAACCGGACCGGGCGTGGGTCACCGACATCACTTACCTACGCACCTGGCAGGGCTGGCTCTACTTGGCCGTCGTTATTGATCTGCCTTCGCGCAAGGTGATCGGTTGGTCGATGAAACCGACGCTGGCCCGCGAAGGCGTGCTCGATGCGTTGCTGATGGCGATCTGGCGGCGCAAGCCCACGCAACCCGTGATCGTGTATTCGGACCAAGGTTCACAGTACGGCAGTGATGACTGGCAACGTTTCTGCCGGGCACATGGTCTTCAACCGAGCATGAGTCGACGCGGCAATTGTTGGGATAACGCGGTGGCCGAATCGTTCTTCAGCAGCCTTAAAAAGGAGCGCATCCGCAAGCGGGTGTACAAAACCTGCGACCTGGCCCGCGCCGATGTCTTCGACTACATCGAAGTCTTCTACAATCGAACCCGTCGCCACAGCCACCTCGGCGGCGTCACTCCCGAGGCCTTTGAAAAGGCCTCACAGTGAGGCTGGCGAGTGTCGTAAATCTCGGGTTAGTCCAATGCTTGTGTGGCGTCAATCCGACTGGAGCAAGCGTCTACTCAATTTCCGCACTGTGCTAGAAGCATCGAAGCTAGTGATGGCTGCGTAAGTGGAATCGCCATGTGCGCGAGGCGTTCAATCGCTACGTGGATATGTCGCGCAGCACTGGCGAGGCGTGTAAGTAGGCAACCTGGATTTTCACCGTGGCTGTGCGCTGGTGGGATAAGGTTGGCCTATATCTCAGGCGAGGAAGCTCCATCATTGATCAGGTGATTAGCTATCCAGACAGCAGCATCCTGCTAGCGTCTTAGGCGAAAGATGTCCTTTCGCTATGCGGCTAGAAAGACACCTAGCTGGATTGGATCCATGCAAACTCGATGTCATCTTGCACGGCCTCGTCGACTTCGCCATCTGAAACTCCCAGCAGTTCGTTGATGCGTCCATGTCGCATGCCGAAGAAGACGCCGCTACGTCGGTAGGTTGCTGCCCACGTGACGCGATCAGCGCTGGCGCGCTCGTAGTCGCCTTCGTACGTAAAGCCATTGGTGGTCTTGCCAGAGATGCTAGTCACGATGGTTTCCTTTGGGTTAGATCGTCTCCTTGCCTTCCATGGGCGGTAGGAAGGATCGAGCGCTCTTGGGCATTGACTACGTCAGCAATTGGGAAGCTCAGCATTATTTAGGCAGGGTGCACCGTCGTCGTCCATGCGATTGGCCTCCAGGTCTTGGCGGCTCTTAAGAGAATCGAGCAAACCGGTCTTCGGCACGACCTCACATCGTCGTTCTGGAACCTTGGATCGCGGCGAAGTAACTGATGCATCGAACCCTGGAAACCAGCGATTTCGCCTGTGGTTGTCTGCGGCATCCACAACGGGCTGGAAGCGCAACTTATGCGGGTAGAAGTAGAGCGAATTCGTTTGATTGATGATGTACATGGAGTTGCCTCGAGTGTTGACCTGCGTCCTTCAGGTCGTAAGCAAGCGCTAGCCCGCGACTCCGCCCAGGGGGGAGAAAACTCAGAGGCCTTGCAAGAAGAACTACAGATAGTCTGAGGCATCCGAAGCGGGTCTAACGAAGCCTCGGTGCACGATCAACATGCGCCATCTTCTGTTATGCCACCGTAATGTGCCGCCAGATTGCTGGCGCGACTTTCATCTCAATCACGCCTAGCTCTTTCTCGCCTGCTTTTACGCGGATCGGCACTTTCAGCCGTGGAATTAAGCTGAGATCTGCGATGTGCTGGCGAACTACGTAAACAGCGCTGTAATAGCCCGGTAGCCACCGATCGGGGAGTTGGCAGTCATAGAGCCTAGGAGGAATGAAGTATTCGCCATTCATAAATTCACCTGGAGTGTTGGCTCGCATCAAACGAGCGTAGGCGGACCGCAGTCCGCAACTCCAGCAAGAACCGGAGATGACTCAAAGGGCGTCAGGGATAGTGTCGCGCGACTGAGGCGCGTGGAATCGGTATTGGAGGATCTAGCGCTCGGCGAGCGTGCGCCACCTGGTGTGACGAGGATGTGCGGTCTGTCGACAGGCGGTTGTGTCGGTTCTTCCGTCATTTTATGGGGATCGGCTTAGAAAGTGTGTAATCACTCGATCGCCTATAACGAGTGAAGCTTGCTTCGTATCGCACTACCTGTGAAGCGATCGAGCCCATCACACCGGAATCTCGTCTGACCCATCCAGGCACATCACTCTCAGCTAACAACTACACGCGCATGCTGCTCGGGCGCCAGGAATGAAAGTCTCCTCCTTGGCAGGCGTCTCAGTTACGCGGTCCTCTCCCTAACGCCATCTGAGTTCTTCTCCGGTCTGCATCGGAGGTTGCGGCTTCGGCCGCTCAAAATCCGCCACGCGGATCACTACTCAAGGCAAATTCATGTCCACTCATGATTCCAACACTTCTCGCGTTCCTGGCAAGAACATCGTCGAGACAGCAGCCGCCAACGGCTCCTTCCATACGCTTAGCAAGGCTCTCGAAGCCGCCGGGCTCACCAGCGTGCTGAAAGGCACGGGCCCTTACACGGTGTTTGCACCGACGGATGCGGCGTTCAAAAAGCTCCCGACGGGCACGCTGGAAAACTGGCTGAAGCCAGAAAACAAGGCGGAGTTGATCTCCGTACTAAAGTACCACGTGCTACCGGGCCGGGCATCGGTCGTCGATATCGGGAAACTGACCGCGCCGAAGATGCTGCAGGGCCAGACTGCAGCAATCACGAAGGACGGTGACAAGCTCAGCATCGGCGGCGCCGCCATCACGGGGCCGGACATCGCCTCGAGCAACGGCATCATCCATGCGATCGATGCGGTAATTGTGCCCACGAAGCACTAACTGGCAGGATCTTGTGGTGGGGCCGAAAGTGTTGACGTTGAGAGCTGACGCTGCAGGGTTTAGAAGTTCCGCTGATTATGTTGCGCACCGTACAGATGGCGACTGATCCATGGGGTAGCCTGCAGCTCACTACTTCGAGGGTTGCGCTATGTCCGCGGAAGACGGTCTGAGGTAGGGTGACATCGACTACCTGTTCTCGCTCGGCTACGGCGAGCTGATGAAGATGCCGATGGCAAGCGCCGATCGACCGATGGTGAAGGACTTTGTTGAGCCGGTTGGCGCGTTTGATGGTGCCAAAGTGAGCGGCATGAAGAACCACCACATTGGTATCACACGACGGGGACGCTTGATGGTGTCTTCCGTGCACACAGGGTGAGAGTCTCGATTCGTCGAGCCACGTCCTTAGGGTGAGGTGATGTGAATGAATCACAGGGGCACCTCCCCGCGCTGGGCGAATCGGGCGTGCAGCAGCGCCCAGGGCAGATTGGAGCGCCGAGCACCGGTCTAGGCGTGATTAGGCGCTGTTATCGCGGGTAGGGCATACCCTCATTCCATCTCATACTTTCACGCGACCCTTCCGGTCGGCAAGGTACAAGTGATAGAGCGGAGTGGCGTCACTGGTGGAAGTCATCGATCAGTAGCTATAGCGGATGCCCGCTCCTTGGCGAATTCCCGAAGGGACGGAGGCTTGTGAAGACCGGCAATCCATTCGCTTTGATCAAATTCCGCCAATTGAGGGCTATTCTTCGTCGAAATGCCGTTGTGCGCCGAGGCCTCGAACGTGAGCCCGCCCTTCGCTCCGAGCTATTCAGCGCCGACCAGATGGACCTCTATGGTGCGGCGTTGGCCAGCAGGCATCGTTCGAGTGAGCGCGCTGAAGCGAACTCGCTACTCGTACGCTTGGCGAGTAACAAAGCCGTTCTCGCACATTCGTGTGAAATGCTCACTCTGGCCATTCATGGAGGCCACCGTGTTACGCCGGCCGCAGAATGGCTACTCGATAATTACTATCTGATCGAAGAGCAAGTGCGCATAGCCCAAAGGCACTTGCCCAAAGGCTATAGTCGGGAACTACCGCGCCTTCTCAATGGGTCGTCAGCCGGTCTTCCCCGCGTCTACGACATCGCTCTGGAAACCATCTCGCACGGTGACGGCAGGGTGGATAATGAGAGTCTCAGGCGTTTCGTGGCCTCATACCAGCGAGTGACGCCGCTCACGCTGGGCGAGCTGTGGGCCATCCCCATCATGCTTCGACTAGCACTGATCGAGAACCTTCGTCGTGTCGCCGCACGCGTCATGATCGATTGGAACGATCGCACGCTGGCGGCCCAATGGGCTGGCCGCATGACCGACATCGCAGAAAGGGATCCAAAGAGCGTAGTGCTCATCGTGGCCGACATGGCGCGTTCGGACCCGCCTATGGTCAGTCCATTCATCGCAGAGATGACACGACAGCTTCAAGGTCGGGGGGCGGCGCTGGCGATGCCCTTGAACTGGCTTGAGCAACGGCTCGTCGAGTCCGGCCAGAGCATCGATCGACTCGTGCAGATGGAGGCTCAGCAGCAGGCGGCCAACCAGGTATCCATTGGTAACAGCATCGGCAGTTTGCGCATGTTGTCAGCCACCGATTGGCGGGGGTTCGTTGAGAGCATGAGCATTGTCGAGCACGTTCTGCGTGAGGACCCGGCAAGCGTCTATCCAGACATGGATTTTGCTACCCGTGACCAGTATCGCCACATTGTCGAACGGTTGGCCAGACATGGTGCACGCTCCGAAGAAGATGTGGCGCGAGCGGCCATCGCGTTGGCGAGGAATGGTCATTCACACGGCCTGAGCAGTGCGGCTCAGTCCCATGTCGGCTTTTACCTGATCGACGAAGGTCTGGCGGCATTGGAGCGAAGCGTTGCCTTCAGGCCATCTTGTGCTGAGCTTTGGAGACGGCTCATTTCACGCATTCCCCTGGAAATCTATCTCGGACTCATCGTGCTCGCCACGGGGCTACTCACCTGGCCTCTGCTGGCGATCCTTGAGCTTCATCATGTTCGTGAAGGGCTAATCGTACTCATGGCTCTGCCTATGGTTCTGATGGCCAGCCAATTGGCAATCAGCTTCACGAATTGGCTCGAGACGATAGTTGTGTCACCGCGGATGCTTCCGCGCATGGATTACTCGGGTGGTCTACCCGATGTTATGCGCTCGCTGGTGGTTGTTCCCGCGATGATATCCAGTCGCCAAGACGTGGAGGACCTTGTCGAAAGTTTGGAGGTCCGTTTTCTCGCCAATCGCGACGAATGTCTGCACTTTGGCCTGTTGTCCGATTTCACGGATGCCGAAGAAGAGGTGTTGGAGCAGGATGCGCCCATGCTCCTACTAGCACGTCAGTGCATCGATGCGCTCAACCAGCGCTACGCCGATGCGAAATACGACCGCTTCTTCCTGTTCCATCGGCCGAGGCGCTGGAATTCGGTTGATAAGCTATGGATGGGTTACGAGCGGAAGCGTGGAAAGCTGGCCGAGCTCAACGCGCTGCTGCGCGGTGCCGGCCAGGATCGGTTTCTGATGATCGTTGGGCGCACCGATATCTTGAGCGAGGTCAGGTATGTCATCACGCTGGACACCGATACCCAGCTTCCCAGGGATTCGGCACGTCAGTTCGTCGGCGCCATGGCGCATCCGCTCAATCGCCCGGTCTATAACTCCGCTAAACAGCGAGTGACCTCCGGATACGCGATCCTGCAACCACGTGTGGGTATCAGCTTGTCGAGTTCGACTCGTTCGCCCTATGCACGGTTATATGGCAGCGACGCAGGCATCGATCCGTATACGCAGGCGGTTTCGGATGTCTATCAGGATCTTTTTCATGAAGGTTCATTCATCGGTAAGGGCATCTACGATGTACAAGCCTTCGAGCTGGCGATGGGGGACCAGTTTCCCGAGAATTCCATACTCAGCCACGATCTCCTCGAAGGGTGTTTGGGGCGGTCTGGCCTTATCACGGATGTGCAGCTCTACGAGGAGTACCCATCGATCTATAGCGTTGATGTGAAACGCCGTCATCGGTGGATTCGGGGCGACTGGCAACTTCTTCCATGGCTACTGACGCTTATCCCAACCAAGGACGGAGCGAAACGGCGGAATCCCCTTTCTTCGCTTTCGTGCTGGAAGATCCTGGACAACATGCGTCGGAGTCTCGTGCCATCGGCAATGATGTCGCTGCTTCTGTTCGGATGGATAGTGATACCGAAAGTCGCGTGGTGGACCGTCGCCGTACTGGCATTTGCATTTGTCCCACCGCTGCTCTCCTCCTTGCATGAATTGCTCAAGATGCAACGCGATGTGTTGTTTAATCAGTACGTGCGCGCGGCATTGCGGTCGATAGGCGGTCATTTCCTGCGTGCGCTGCTCTTTCTTGCATGGCTTCCGCATGAGGCGCATTACAGCCTGGATGCTGTAATACGGACCTTGTGGCGGTTAGGGGTAAGCCGGCGCCGATTGCTTCAATGGAACGTATCCAGCGAGGTTGATAGAACTGCTACCAACGATCTCCGTGGGCTGTACCGATCGATGTGGATAGCGCCATCGCTTTCCGTGTTTGTTTTGGGGTTTCTCGTGCTCCGGAGCCCCGTGGCGCTTTGTGGGGCAAGCGCCCTCTTGCTGCTATGGATCGTCTCGCCGGCGATGGCGTGGTGGATAAGTAAGCCGCCCTCACGTGCAGTATTTGAGCCGACCCTTGAGGAAAGGAAACTTTTGCGAAGGCTTGCACGTAAGACCTGGGCCTTCTTTGAGACTCATGTCGGGCCGGAGGACAACTGGCTGCCTCCTGACAACATCCAGGAGCAACCTTCGCTCGTCATTGCCCACCGTACGTCGCCCACCAACATGGGTTTGGCTTTGCTGGCAAATCTTTCTGCCTACGATATGGGTTATCTGACGGTGGGTCGATTGCTCGAACTCACGGGTCGCGCCTTGGATACCATGCAGTCCATGGAGCGCTATCGCGGCCATTTTTATAATTGGTACGACACGATCTCGCTGAAGCCTCTGCAACCGCACTACGTCTCATCAGTGGACAGCGGCAATCTCGCCGGACATTTGCTGACTCTTCGCGCTGGTTTGCTGGCGCTGCCGGATGATCGTCTGTTTGACGTCCACTTTCTGGATGGCTTGATCGATACCATCGACATTCTGCGCGACTTAGCCATCGCTGCGAATGCGGATGTCTCCCTGATGGATGATCTGCGCGCTGAAGTACAAACTGCGCGTCAGTCGCTGCCCAGGTCTCCGGCCGAAGGGGATGTTTTCGCGCGGCGGATGCTCAATGGAAGCGAAGCAATTTGTAGGTCGCTGGAAGGTGTTTCTGGCGATGAAATCGACTTTTGGCAGCGGGCGTTACGGGTGCAGTGCCGTGATGCCTGTAACTATCTTGGCCGTTTTAGCAGCGCCGTGTCACTTGATGCCCAAGGGGCGGAGTGTGGCATTCAAACCCTGCGTCAGCTCGCCTCCAGCGATTCGGATGTGAGTCGTGTCGAGGCTCCTTCGCCAGTTGGCGGCGCACAACGGAGTGCCTCGGAGTTGATATTCGCCATTGCCAAGCTGGCGAAACAGGTTGGCGACCTAGCTGTGATGGATTATGGATTTCTGTATGACACGCGCCGGCATCTTCTGGCGATCGGCTACAACGTGGAAGAGTACCGGAAGGATGCGAGCTTCTACGACCTATTGGCGTCAGAAGCCAGGCTCGCTAGTTTTGTGGCGATTGCGCAGGAGCAAATTCCGCAGGAAAGCTGGTTCACCCTGGGGCGGCTGCTAACCACAACAGCAGGTGAGCCGGTGCTGCTGTCATGGACAGGGTCGATGTTCGAGTACCTGATGCCCATGTTGGTGATGCCGAGCTACGAAGGGACTTTGCTTGACCAGACGTGTCGCGCGGCCGTGGCCAGACAGATCGAATATGGCCACCAGCTTGGACTTCCCTGGGGCGTATCCGAATCGGGATACAACGTACGGGACACGCATTTCAACTATCAGTATCGGGCGTTTGGCGTTCCTTGGCTCGGTCTCAAGCGCGGCTTAGAAGAGGAGATGGTCATCGCACCCTATGCGACCGTACTGGCGCTGATGGTGGCACCCCAGGCGGCTTGCGCGAACCTTCAACGGCTTATGAGTCAAGGAATGGAAGGGCGCTTCGGTTTATACGAGGCGGTCGATTACACCCCGGCACGCTTGCCACGAGGTCAAAGTGCGGCGGTGATTCGCTCATTCATGGCTCACCATCAGGGTATGAGCCTGTTGGCAATCAACTACCTGCTTCGAGACCGGCCGATGCAGGCGCGCTTTGGGTCCGACCCAAGCTTCCAGGCAACCCTGCTTCTGTTGCAGGAACGTGTCCCAAGAGCGGCTGTGGAATACCTGCACACGGCCGGATTTCCATTGGTGAATACGTTGCCATCCACGCCAGAAGCCACTCTGCGCGTCTTCACTAAACCGGACCGATCCCAGCCAGCAGTGCAATTACTCTCCAATGGCCGATATCACGTCATGGTGAGCAGTGCGGGTGGCGGGTACAGTCGCCTTCGCGATATGGCGGTCACCCGATGGCGTGAAGACATTAGCTGCGACAACTGGGGGATATTTTGCTATCTGCGCGATGTCGCCAGTGGTGCATTCTGGTCGGGGTCGTATCAGCCAACGCTGCGAACACCAGAGAACTACGAAGCGATCTTCTCCGATGCCCGCGCTGAATTTCGCGTGCGCGAGCGGGATTTCGACGCCCATACCGAGATCGTAGTGTCGCCCGAGGACGATATCGAACTTCGTCGTACGCGCATCACCAATCATGGTCGATCCCACCGGACCATCGAGGTAACCACCTATGCCGAAGTAGTGCTAGCGACCGCGATATCCGACTCGCTGCATCCGGCCTTCAGCAACCTGTTTGTGCAGACCGAGCTCATTCGACCGTTACAGGCTATCGTGTGTACGCGACGACCGCGCTCCGTCGGCGAAAAGGTGCCATGGATGTGCCATCTGATGGCTGTGCACGACGCCGATATTGACGATATATCGTACGAGACTGATCGATCCCGTTTCATCGGTCGCGGACGCAGCTTGGCAGATCCGGTCGTGATGGATGATGCGGAAGATGTTCCGATCCGCCTTTCGGATAGCGAGGGATCAGTGCTTGACCCCATCGTGGCTATTCGCTGCCGGATCACACTTGATCCCGGGCAATCGGCGGTGGTGGACATCGTCACGGGAGTTGGTGAAAGCCGCGATGCCACGCTTCACCTCATCGAGAAGTATCGGGATCGACATCTGGCGGATCGCGTCTTCGATCTGGCATGGACGCATAGTCAGGTACTACTTCGACAACTCAATGCCAGCCTATCCGATGCGCAACTGTACGAGCACATGGCCACATCGATTATTTATGCCAGCTCGTCTTTGCGCTCGGATCCGGTCATTCTACGGGCCAATCGCCGACCTCAATCGGGCTTGTGGGGGCAGGCCATCTCCGGCGATTTACCCATAGTTCTGTTGCATATTGCCGATCTGGCCAGTATCGAACTGGCCCGCCAACTCGTGCAGGCGCACGCGTACTGGCGACTCAAGGGGTTGGCGGTTGATCTGGTGATCTGGAACGAAGATCACGCCGGCTACCGTCAACAGTTACAGGACCAGATCATGGGCCTGATCGCGTCGGGCGTAGAGGTGAGTTTCATTGATCGCCCTGGCGGCATCTTCGTACGGTCCACCCAGCAGCTATCCAATGAGGATCGGATTCTCGTACAGGCAGTCGCGCGCCTGGTAATCACTGATAGCCGCGGCAGTCTTGCCGAGCAGGTGGGGCGCCGACAGATCGAGGTGAAGCCGGCACAATTGCAGCCGACTGCGGATCGTGCTGCCGGTACCGGCGGCGTACAGCCAACCTCCGAGACGAAGTCCGGCGAACTGTTGTTAAACAACCACTATGGCGGCTTCAGTGCGGACGGCACCGAATACGTCATAGCGCTCTCGCCCGGGAAGACAACGCCGGCTCCTTGGGTCAACGTGCTCGCCAACTCTCAGTTCGGTACCGTGGTGTCGGAAAGTGGCAGCGCCTATACCTGGGCGGAGAACGCCCATGAGTTTCGTCTGACGCCATGGCAGAACGACCCTGTCACTGATGCCAGTGGCGAGGCGATGTATCTGCGCGATGAGCAGACGGGCCACTATTGGTCACCCACGCCGTTGCCTGCTCGTGGTGACGGCGTTTACCGGACGCGGCATGGTTTCGGATACACCGTGTTTGAACATGACGAGTGGGGCATCCAATCGGAATTATGGACGTACGTGTCACTGGATGCACCGGTCAAGTTCTTGGTTCTCAAGGTGCGCAATGCCTCGGGCCGTTCGCGCCGGCTATCAGCAACGGGCTATGTCGAATGGGTGCTGGGTGATCTGCGCACTAAATCGGCGATGCATGTGGTGACCGAATCCGATCCGGTAACGGGCGCAATATTCGCTCGCAATGCCTACAACATCGACTTCCCGGACAGGGTGGCTTTCTTTGATGTCGATAATCCCACACGCACCATCACGGGCAACCGAAAGGAATTTATTGGTCGAAATGGCAGCTTTCGTGCACCTGCTGCCATGTTGAACGAGAGCCTTTCGGGTCAAGTGGGAGCGGGTTTGGACCCCTGCGCAGCCATACAGATTGCCTTTGATCTGGACGATGACGATGAGTATGAAGTTATCTTCAGGCTCGGTGTGGCGGGTGACGCAAAGGCGGCGAGCAGTCTCGTTCAGCGGTTTCGAGGACGTGGCAGTGCGGCGTCAGCGTTAGACGCCGTACGCGCGCATTGGCACTGGATCCTGGGTAAGGTGCAGGTACGGACCCCCGATCCCGCCGTCAACGTGATGGTCAATGGCTGGTTGATGTATCAGACCATTGCCTGTCGCTTTGTCGCGCGCAGCGGCTACTACCAATCAGGTGGCGCGTTCGGCTTTCGCGACCAATTGCAGGATGCGATGGCGATGATCCACGCAGCTCCCTACTACGTGCGCGAACACCTTCTTCTGTGCGCTGAGCGACAGTTCATCGAGGGGGATGTACAGCACTGGTGGCATCCACCGACAAATCGTGGTGTACGAACGCACTGTTCCGACGATTATCTATGGCTACCCCTTGCCACCAGTCGTTATGTGCTAACTACTGGTGATCGGAGCGTGCTCGATGAAGATGCCGGCTATCTTGAAGGGCGAAAGATCAACCCCGATGAAGAGTCGTACTACGACCTGCCGACGCGTTCGGAGGTGCACGAAACGCTCTATCAGCATTGCATTCGCGCGATCGAGCGCAGTATGCCGCGTGGGGTGCATGGTTTGCCCCTGATCGGGAGCGGCGATTGGAATGACGGTATGAATCTGGTCGGGGAACAGGGTCGCGGTGAAAGCGTGTGGCTTGGGTTCTTTCTCTACGATGTGTTGCTGCGTTTTGCACCCATCGCGCAACTGCATAACGACGAGACATTCGCGTCGCTCTGTGAGAGCGAGGCCGGAAAGTTGCGCAGCAGCCTGGAGGAGCATGGGTGGGACGGTGACTGGTATCGTCGCGCCTATTTCGACGATGGCACGCCGCTGGGCTCCATCAGCAATGCTGAGTGCCAGATTGATTCGATATCGCAGAGTTGGTCAGTGCTGTCGGGAGCGGGTGGTGAGCCGCGCCGCAGCAAAGCGATGAACTCGCTCGATCAGCGCTTGGTGCGCCGGGACGTCGGGTTGATCCAGCTTCTTGATCCCCCTTTCAATCGTTCCCGTCTGGAACCGGGTTACATCAAAGGCTATGT
Source organism: Dyella sp. ASV24 (assembly GCF_016428905.1). Taxonomy (GTDB): domain Bacteria; phylum Pseudomonadota; class Gammaproteobacteria; order Xanthomonadales; family Rhodanobacteraceae; genus Dyella. The sequence goes on from NZ_JAELTQ010000034.1 coordinate 31,039, forward strand.
CCCTGGTGTTCGCGAGAACGGTGGGCAATATACCCACGCAGCCATCTGGGCAGCGATGGCCTTTGCCGAGCTGGGCGACGATGTTCGTGCGTGGGAACTGCTGCGCATGATCAACCCCGTCAACCATGCCCGGACCGACGAGGCCGTTGATATCTATAAGACGGAGCCGTATGTCATGGCAGCCGATGTCTATGCCGTTGCCCCCCACGTCGGGCGTGGTGGGTGGAGTTGGTATACCGGCTCGGCCGGCTGGATGTATCGACTCATCCTCGAGTCGCTACTCGGTTTGAGGATAGAGGGGGAGCGCTTGCGCATTGTCCCCTTGCTACCGGGCGATTGGCAGTCGTTCATGTTGGACTATCGGCATGGCGAAACGGACTACCACATCGTCGTGCTTCGCGCTTCCGATGCCGACGGCTCACTCAGCCTGGACGGAACAGTTCAGACGGATCAGTCCATATTGCTGATCGACGATGGCCTGGATCACTTTATCGAAGTTCGATGTCGAACTACGACAAGGAGGAGATTGTTCGTGCAAGTTGGCGGCGAGGAAACGTCCGCTTCCGACCCAAAGCAGACCTAACGTACGCTTGAATATGGACCATTTGGTGGCATGCAAGAGATGCGGACGCTCGGGTATGAGTGTTTTCTGCTTTCGCTATGGTGACTATGCGGTGTTCGTGGACTTCGAGGTCCGCTGGGCGTGGGCTATCTGGCAGGCAGTGGTGATTGATGACACCGGCTACGTCTGCGGCTGGGAGGGGTTCCTTCGGCTTGACCCGGACCATGGGCCGCCGGCGGTAGAGGCGATTCGCAAAGCCTTGCGCGGTCGCATCGGGGAGCTTCCCTTGTAGCCGGCCCAGCGCGACCATGGGGCCGGTCATCAGGATGGGGGATTCACACATGATGTTCACGGTCGGTCACCTGGTAGTGATTTGTGACGGCGTGGAAGATGCTGGCTCGTGGCGCGGAAAGTGGACGATCCATCGACCGAGAGGAATCGGCTCCGAAACGGGCGGTGAACTGATTTATGTCGATGACGGCACAACAACCGAATTGCATGGAACGCGGGAAGAGGCTGCTGTCGCGGCCGAGTCGATTGCCCGATCCCATGCGGAGATGCTCTACAACGAGCGCTGACATCACGCGGCCTCCACAACGCACCTCAGAATCTGCGCTGCAAACATTCATGTCAGGAAGACGGGAATGCAGTCGTCGGGTGTCAGTTCGATTGAAGTAGCCGCAGTGCCAGAGATTGTGATCGGCAAGCGCCGCTTCCGAGGCTATTACCGGTTCCAATCGATTGATCACGGTGTGATTGATGGACGGACGCCCTTCACCTACACGACCGAGATTGACGCGATCATGGCCGCCCGGGAGGCTGCGAGAGATGCGGTCGAGCGCGCCGAACGGAGAATGACCTGACCGAACGCGGCCCTGACGCTGCGGTACGATGCCGACATTAGGAAAGGGTAGCCAGCGCGCATGGATGCTTCTGCGTTCCAGCCACTCGCGTAACGGCAATGGCCGGCGCGCGTCGTGGTCTGAGCGGTCTGCCTCGAACCGGGATGCCTGACCATCGAGCACAATGACCTCTGTCGCTTCGGCAAGAAGGGGATAAGAAGCTCTCGCCGCGCGCGCGGCCTCGATGGAACCATTCCACGCAATCAAGGCCTTCTTCACACGACCCGACCCGGCATAATGCTCAGGGACGAAGAGCACAGGAACGGAATCCGCCAGGATCGATCGGCCAAGCAGGCTGGCACCCCCGGAGCTCGACCAGGCTATTGCGCTATAGGATCGCATCCTGGCGGTTGACCCTGGCTACGAGGGCCTGTCCTAGATTTTGTGTAAACGGGCCATTGGCAGGAAACTGCCATCTGACCCGGAGACACCATGAGTCCACGCAAACACGACGTGCCCGACGAACTGCTTAGCAGCCTGTTGGCCAACTACCAGAAGCCCGAAGATCTCGTTGGCGAGAACGGCCTGCTTAAGCAACTGACCAAGATGCTGGTTGAAAAGGCGCTAAATGCTGAGATGACCGAGCATCTGGGGCATCAAAAGCACGAGCCGGTGGCAAACGCCTCGGGCAACACGCGTAACGGCCATAGCCGGAAGGTTCTGAAGGGCGATTTCGGTGAGCTGCCTATCGAAATCCCGCGCGACCGTGATGGCACGTTCGAACCCCGGCTCGTCGCCAAGCACCAGACACGCTGGAGCGGCTTCGATGACAAGATCATCTCGCTGTATGCCCGAGGCATGACCGTTCGCGAGATCCAAGCTCATCTGGAGGAGATGTACGGTGCTGAGGTGTCCCCAAGTCTGATCTGAACGCGGCCAAGGTGCTGTGATTCTGGAGAAGGGAGGGTGATCCCCCCGCCCGTGAGCGGCACGGACGATGGCGTGGCGGACCGTCCGTGCAACAGCGCATACGTCACGGGAGATCTGCCAATGCTGTGATACCGTCTCGCGCGGCGTACGCCCGACCGCGGCGCCGCAAAAAACAGCGACTATCACAAGGAGATCGTGATGAAACATGTGTTGCGCCTGGCCCTCCCGGCCATCGTTGGCGCCATCCTTTCCGGCGCTCCCGGCGCATGCCCCGCCACCGACGTGCGCCCGGCCACGATTGCCGAGTTCGCGACGCCTTCCCCCTCCAGCTCCCCGCAAGGCATCGACGTCGCCGTCGACGGCAGCGTGTGGTACGCGGAAACCACCGCAGGCAAGCTCGCGGTGCGCCATCCGGACGGCACCTCGTCCGAATTCCCGGTATCCAACGGCGGCCAGCCCTTCATCGTGAAGGCCGCTGCCGACGGGATCTGGTTCACCGACAGCTCTCGCCATGCGATCGGCCGCCTCGATCCGCGCAGCGGCAAGATCGACGAATACACGATTCCCTCCGGGGCTTCGCCGTTCTTCATCCAAATCGGCGCCGACGGCAGCAAATGGTTCACCGAGAGCGCCGGTGTGGGCCGGCTCTCGCCGCAGGGCGCCATCACCGAGTGGACGTTCACGCTGGAACATCCGGACGACAACATGGAGCAGTTGAGTCTGGCGCCGTGGGGCGACGTCTGGTTCGTCGAGCGCAACTTCGACGGCGTCGGCGCCGCGGGCACCAACAAAGTGCGTCGCCTGAACCCGCGCACCAACGTGGTCAGCACCTACGCCGTGCCCACGCTCGGCGGCACGCCCTCCGGCGTGGTGGCCAATGCCGACGGCACGGTTTGGGTATCGGAGTATTACGCCAACGTCCTGGCGCTGCTCGATCCGCTGGTGGCCCCGCACAGCGACGAAACGGTAGCGCCGGACACGCGCAAGGCCACCGGCCAGTCCGCACCGTCGACGCGCACGGTGAGCGCGCGTGCGCTCTCCACGCAAACGCCCGCATCTCCTGTCGTGCATACCGTGCAACCCGTGGTGACGCGCGGCTGGATCGAATTTCCGCTGCCGACGGCCAACGCTGAGGCGGAAGACATGCGTGTCGACGTCTTCGGCAACGTCTGGTTCGAAGAGGACGCGGGCTTCCTCGGCCGCCTCGATCCGTACGCGGCGCGCTTCACCGAGTACGCGATTCCGTCGGCCAACAGCGGCTACTACAACATCGCAATGGACGCGAGGAACGGCCGGCTGTGGTTCACCGAGGCCGGCGTCTTTGCGCCGGTGACGACCAAGATCGGGTACCTGACCACCCGCCATTGAGCACGTCGATGTTCGCGCACGAGCCGGCCGCATGGCCGGCTCGTGTTTTGGCGCGACGTAACGGGCGTGATCTTCGGCTCTCACTAGATAGGCGGAACGTCCGCTACCGACCCATCCGTTGGTTTGGACCCAATGCGGACATTGGCGGATCGGAAGGATGCCGAGCGTTCGGTCAAGAAGCTTTGAAGCAGGGTGTGTTGCGTTTGGCCGGTCGAGATCCTCAAAAATTGACGACATTGGGGTCCGCCGTTAGGTTTTGGGTTTTTAATTTGGCCTGTAGCCTTGCTCTATGCAGAATCGAAGCTACTCTCAGGTACAAAGAAGCGTTCTGATTCGTGCCAGTAGTGACATCGTTGTGTTTGATCAAAAAAGGCCATGAATTTCATGGCCTTTTTTAACGCCTAAGGAAGGCGTGTGATCTGTAAGAGGGGTGTCTTTCTCAACAGCGGCTCAATGCAATTTGCTGCATGGGATCAATGTTCGCTGTGGCTCTACCCAAAACAGATGGTGCTTGGATGTTCGATATCTGAGACCTAATTCCATCTCGGAGGCTCCTCGGAAATGAGAAAAAGTGGAATGGTAGAGAATGGATTGATGCGTCTTCTGGCGGCTTTGTGGCTCGTGACGCCATCTGCATCCTTTTCCGCAGTTGTCCAAGGACGAGGTGAATCCGTCAATGCCAGTGCTCACAGTGATCCGAGCCAACGGCGTCCAATTTCTGATGATGTCAAAAGAGATGATGTCTGGCGCGCCGTCATGGACTTGTCCACGACGCACGGCGGACAGATCTCCTTTCAAGACATGGAAGAGACCTTTGGGCTCAAATATGGCTGCGTTCGAGAGACATACACTGCTTCAGAAGGCGTCAAGAGCAACGATGCTGGCGTCAGATACATCTACGCGAAGCTGCATTGCTCGAACGACATGAGGGTTATATATGCGGGGCAGGAAAGTGTCCGCCCGGGAAGAGACTTTACCTATGACACTCAGATAGTTTGGGGGCTACGTACAACGTGCCTTCGCGCTGATCAGGCCCTGGAGTTCGTCAAGGGCGCTGGCTGGAGTGCCGTTCTGCCCGTAATTTCCAGCTATCCGAATCGTCCATCATCCAGCTCGAACATACCCAATTTCCTTGAGCACAGGTCAGGCTCCATGGCGGGCGTAACGCTATCTATGGCGTGGGTGTCATACGCGTCGCCGTACTTGGGCGCCAACACTCCGCCGGCGGAAAGTTGTTTGGAGTACGTGGAATTCTCAAAGAAAATGCCGTGATACTAGTTTTTCGCCATTAAGTATCTAGTTTCCCAACTATCGCTATTGGGCGCGGGTCATTTCTCAGTGGATGGCGTGCTTCGCAATCTGCGCTACAAACTCGTCGGAATCGAGGACGCTAGAGTTGCCGAGCAGGATGATGGTGATGTCCTGATCCATTACGTGAAAGAACTGTGCCTGGGCGCCCATGATCAGTCCGGGTCGCTTCACGACCGGATGCTTGGCGCCGAGCACGGTGATGTCGTAGGACCACAAACCATCGCCGTAGTCATCCAGTCCCGGCTTGAGCATGCGCTGGAGCGTTGCCGGCACAATCAACTTTGCTCCGAACAGCGCATCGGCAAAGGTAAGAAGGTCGCCGGTGGTGGAGTACATGGCGCCGGCTGCGTACCAGTTTTCCGGGTAGACCGGTAAGTCATTGGAAAGCACCTTGCGTTCGTCCGGATACCAGTAGGTATCCGCCAACCGTTCGACTATGTCGCCCTGGTGAAGCAGCCCGCTGTCGGTCATCTTCAGAGGATCGAGAATCTTTTCCTTGAGTACCTGCTCGTAAGGCTTCTGATAGAGACTCTCGATGATCTTGCCGAGCACGACATAGTCTGCGTTGTTGTAATGAAAGGCATGGCCAGGCTCGCTGATGAGTTTTCCGCTGCTGAATTGCGTCAGCAATTGATCGCTGGAGTGCGGTAGCTGATAGACCGGAATGCCTTCACGGATGGCAGTGGCCTGGTCGGAGACCGCATCAAAGCTGGGTAGGCCCGAGGTGTGGTTCAGCAGCTGCTGGATCGTCACCTTGCTGCCCGCCTCGCCGGTATAGTCCGGCAGGTATGTCTTGATCGGACGATCGAGATCCAGCTTGTGTTGTTCATAGAGCTGCAGAATCAATACCGACGTGAATAGCTTGGTGACCGAGGCAATCTTGTAGCGCGTCTGCTGCGTATTAGGGACGTCAAAGGATATGTTTGCCAGGCCGTAGCTTCGGGCAAAGCGCATGTTGCCGTGCTGCTGGATGACGATGGAGCCGCTGTAATGGTGCGTCTTCGCATAATCGTCGACAAACGTCGCCAACGTATTGGAT
>NZ_JAELTQ010000345.1 GCF_016428905.1 Dyella sp. ASV24
ACCACGCGCTGCATCAGGCCGGCCGCGGCGGCGTTGGGGTCGTCTTCGGGCAGGAAGGCGTGGCTGGCGGCCTGCCCCGCGCCCATCGCAGCGATGCGCTGTTGCAGTTGCGGTTTCTCGGCGATGGCGGCGGCGTAGCGCGCATGGGTGTCGCGCAGGTCGTCCATCTCCGCGTGGATGGATTGCAGCGGCGCGACGAACCACCAGTGCAGCAACGCGAAGTAGGCGATCACCAGCACGACGAGCAACAGCAGGAGCGCCGCGATGCGGCTGTCGCGTGGTTTAAGGGCGGCCAACTTCATGGCGCGCTACCTGCGGCCGCGGGTGTGGCCTTCGGTTTGGTGTCGTTGGGCTTGCGCAGCTGCGCCACCATGTAGAAGCGTTCCTTGCCGGTC
>NZ_JAELTQ010000346.1 GCF_016428905.1 Dyella sp. ASV24
GTACAATAGTAGTACTCGTGCCACGCAATGCATACAAACGCCGTTTTCATTTGATTGAGTCCTCATGAGTAATCTACCAATGCTGCCACCTTTTTTCCCCTGCGAATGATTCCAATAGTCCTGAGAAGCAAAGCCAGAACCGCATCTCACTGCCTAAACCTTTGCACAGTCTTTGTTTTCCATGACTGGATCCATCCAAGCATCTGACAAGTGACAAGAGCACTTTTCATCCTCCAAAGGAGCATGGCCCAATCCTTCCCAAAGTTTTATCCAGCCATCCTTCTTCTGCCAAACCAATTCATTTCTTTGTACCCAAACGCCTCATTTTTCCTCTTTCTTCTCCCAGGTTTTCCATTCCCAATTCTTCGTAGCCCAAAGTTTCTGTTCTCCAATTG
>NZ_JAELTQ010000347.1 GCF_016428905.1 Dyella sp. ASV24
ATCTCAGCAGACAGGAGTTTGTGGTGGGCATGTGGCTTATTGACCCGCGACTGCGAGGACACAAAACACCAACCAAGGTTGGGGATAGCGTTTGGGGCAGTGTGAATGGAGTGACGATTTTGCGACCAAAAGGACGATGATTCGAGCAATTACGTGCCAGTTTCTGTTTTTGCTTTTTGTTACTTTCACCTTTTTTTGAGACAAGCATGCATATAGATGGGCAGAGCGAGCAACAGCATTGTTACATGACAATAGTCACGATACCCTTGTATAACCTAGAGCGGAAAATTTCTGAGTATTCGAATATTCCAAGCTGCGTTTGTTAAATCGAGAGAGTTTTTATGTAAAAACTTATGCACATTATGCGAATATCTATAAAATCCCACCAAATC
>NZ_JAELTQ010000348.1 GCF_016428905.1 Dyella sp. ASV24
GCTGGTGGCTATCGAGTCCGTCCACGTTAGCATGCTGCACATCCATCTTTCGCAAAAATCCAAATGTCCAGGAATATTCAACTCACACTGCGCCGTCTTCTTCGCGAATTGAGTCGGTGTAATCGGCATGGCGGGCTGTCAATGGGCTTGCTTTCCCAAACGCAGAAACCACTCTTTGAGGTTGAGGTTCCTAGCTTGCCAATGGCAACCCGCAATTCGTTGGCGGCTGCAAATCACGTGCGGGCCTCGCCGACAGCGCCACGCCACAGCAAAGAGATGCCCGCGCGAAACGCCACAGCTAGGCCGCCCCTCCAACCGCCAAAAAAGTAGCCAGCCCATTTCCATACGGATATTTCGCCGCCACCTTGATCGACTCACAGACTTCATATG
>NZ_JAELTQ010000349.1 GCF_016428905.1 Dyella sp. ASV24
GTACGGGCGAGTTGTCGAGATTACTGCCGAGCTGTCCAAAAGTACCCTCCATATGAAACTGCTGAAAGCCATCAAAATTAATGTCTGGAGAGGGCTCGAGCTGTTGTTGCTCCATTGGTGGGATAAAGTCCATTTGGTAAGCGACGCCGGTCTGTACGTTTGCCGCATCAGGCTGCCACTCAGACTGCACATCCTGTCCAAACGAGTAATCGTGCTGCGGTGCTGTAAATGGCGTAGATGTTTCTGTGTTGAAGTCGTTTCCAGATTCATACGTCGCAAACTGCGATGCATTTATATCGCGGCTCAGCGGGTTGCTCGTTGGTGGCAGAAACACTGGCTGTTCGGAGTCGGTCATGACCGGAGAGAGCGACAGATGCGAAGGGGTTGATG
>NZ_JAELTQ010000350.1 GCF_016428905.1 Dyella sp. ASV24
CCCCCCCCCCCCCCCCCCCCCCCCCCCCCCCCCCCCCCCCCCCCCCCCCCCCCCCCCCCCCCCCTCTCTTCAAGCAGAAGACGGCATACGCGATGGCCTGTCCTGTCTCGTGGGCTCGGAGATGTGTATAAGAGACAGGTGACAACCACGGACCATGGCAGCATCCCCGCACCACCGGTAGCACCGACATTGGCGCCGTCAACCGACACGCCGACGACAGGGGCGCCCGTCGAAGCAACGCTCGCCTACCGGGGTCGCTTATACACAGCTGACGCTGCCGACGAAGCGGGCATGGTGGGGGGGGGGGGGGGGGCGGGGGGGTGGAGGGGGGGGGGGGGGGGGGGGGGGGGGGGGGGGGGGGGGGGGGGGGGGGGGGGGGGGGGGGGGGG
>NZ_JAELTQ010000351.1 GCF_016428905.1 Dyella sp. ASV24
CGCAAACACTGCCCTCGAAGCGGCCGACGTCGCAGCTATCCGCGATCTAGCCGCATGCTCAAACGACGCCTCTTTTGCTCTCCGCGCCTTCGAAGCCACATCTGCCTCCGCAGACCACGACGTCCTATCAAGCCAGTGGCACTGGTCCGCATGGACGCCGTACCTCCGCACGATCCTACAAGATAAGAAGCTAGACTCCAAGCTCATGCGCGTAATTACCAGCACAGCGCTGTCACAGAGCACCGAAATCACGCAATCGAGCTTCTCTTTCCTAACTACAATGGCACGACAATACCTCTCTTCGCCACACCTCACCGATCGTCAGAAGCTCCGCCGTCTAGAATGGTGTGCCACCCGACAGCGCCAAGTCTCAGGCGTAGTGTCTTTTG
>NZ_JAELTQ010000035.1 GCF_016428905.1 Dyella sp. ASV24
GACACAAGAGCACGCTCCCGCCATGCACATGGCTGGAGCGTTCAGAAGCCGCCGATTCACAATCAGTTACTGACCTTCTTCACGTCATCAGGCTTCCACGTTTTATCGAAGAACGCCTGCTTGGGACTGTAGAGACGCAGGATGATGAAGTAGCCCTTGTTGGGCACGGTGCGCACCCAGTTGCGCTCCTTGCCGGCAGGTGGCTTTGGGCTGAAGTAGAGATCGAACGAGCCATCTGCATTCTGCACCGGCTTGTCCATTGAATTGAGCGACGGCAGCGGCTGTCCGTTATCCACGCCCGATGCATTGATGGGGTCGTAAATCGCCACCGACCAGAAATTGGCTGCAGGTACGTCCGGCGGAAGATGGAGCTGATAGGTATGGTCGCCCCTCAGGTAGTTGCCGTCGGCGTCGCGCCACGCCGAGGGGTACTTGGCGCCCTTCTCCACCATGTCCACGACCATTCCGGGACTCGTGGCGTAGGCAGACGTGAAGTAGGCATCGCGCTGCACGAGGTTGGTGAAAGTGCCGCTGGACTGGAACTGTGGGTTCTGTCCGGCAAACACGTTCTCCCACTGGCGATCCGGGTAGTAGCGGCCACCAGGTTGATTGAGCAGCTCGTCCCAGATCTCCACCTTGCTCATGGCAAACGCTGTCTTGGCGGCCTTGTCCAGCAGCTCGCGCTGGTGCGGCGTGGGCTGGAAGGGCTGATTCTTGGCGATGCCAATGGCGGCCATCATCCCTCGCCAGTCCATGTCGGCCGGATCGACGGTTTCCTCATCGACGAAACGCTTGAGCATGTCGAAGTAGGTGCCGTCGTGCGGGAATAACATGAAAGCAGGCGTCTTGGAGCCATCCGGAAACTTCATGGCGGCAGCGCCGCTTTGCTTGTTGAGTGGGTAGATGTGCGTGCCCGCAATCAACTTGTTGGCCGGCGCCAGATCCTTGGGGTCGGTAAAGAAGCCACGGAAGAACACCAACACGTTGTTGGTTCGTGAGCGAAAGACGTAGTACCCGGCGGGTGTGTCGCCCTTGTAGTCCCAAGGTACGAGCAGATACTTGCCACCCTTGCCGCCATCCGGACCGGCGAAACCGAAGTCACCCGTGAAGGTATGTCCGTCGATAGTGGGGCCGGTGAGCGGCCGCTGGTAGAAGTCGTCAAAGATGCCCTGATTCTTCGGGGGCACCTCCACCACGATAGGGCCGTCCTTGCCGAGGTTCACATAACCCATCGCATAGAGGCAGTCCGAGTTCGGTGTGGTGACTTTGGTCTTCGCGTTAAGGCGCTCCTTCCACACGGGGAGCACGTTGTAGCCCGCGCCGTAGACCTTCTCGGAGCCTTCCTTCATGGCGTAGATGTTGATGGCGGGAAGCGCCCACAGGTACACCTGCACAGCGCGCTGAAAGAACAGCTCATCCCTCAGGAGATCAGCGGACTGCTTGGTGGGGTAGTCACCCTCGAAGGGTGCGTTGGCGAGAACGTCGTGCGCGGTCGACCCCGATTGCGCGTGGAGTGATGCCATAGGAGCAGCCAGTGCCACCAGCAGCGCAGCCGAAATAGCATGCAGACGCTTGGATACGGGCAACACGCGCATCACACCACCTCCTCGAAGTCAGGCATCTTGAATGATTTGTTGCTCAGCGCTTCGGTTACGCCGTAGAGACGCATGGCGGGCAAGGGACGCTTGCCGCGCGTCGGAATCCAGTTCTCTTCAAAGCCCGGGGGAGCTTTCGGCCCGACATAGATCGTGACGCCACCATCGGCGTTCTTCTTCATCGTTGCCAGGTCGTACGAGGACAGCGTCGTACGGTTGGAGTCGCTATAGATGAAGGAGAAGGTAGCGCGGTCGTAGACGGTCAGCGCCCAGAACTGATTCACCGGCATGTCCTTGGGAACGTCGACCTTGTAGAGCTTGCCGGCTTCCAGCAGCTTGCCGCCCTTGTCGGCTACGGCCATCAGGTATTGCGTGGCCGGCACATCCGCCAGCACCTTGGGCATGTACGTGCACCAGAAGTATTCGGCGGCACGCTCAATCAGGTCGATGCGGTCGTCATAGACGAAGGTAAACCGCTTGTTGGCATCCGCTTGCAACAGAGCAACGTAGTGGCGATCAGGCCAGAAGGCCTTCTTGAAGACTTGCGTGTCGTACCAGTACTGCAGGTAGTACCACGCGTCGATGGCGGCCTGCCGCAAGATGCCCTTCGTTCTCTCATCCGGATTGAACGGCTTACCCTGCTCGATACCCAGTGACACCAACATGCCCATCATTACCTTGTCCTGCGCGTGCACAGGCTCAACGCTCATGATGTCGTGCATATCCTGAAAGTGACGTTCGTCGTAGAACGGCAGCGTGGGATAGCGCTCATTGATCGGATCGACAAAGCGCTGCTTGGGTGGATTCTTGTCCTCCGACAGGTAGTGCATGCGAAGTCGCTGCGCGTACGTGTAGGCATCGGTGGCGCCTTTCCCTGGCGCGGGTACGGAACGGAATGCGAAGGCGATGCGGTAGTTTGGCGAGGGAACGTGGATGAACCCCTGTGGGATGGCGTCCTTGTAACCCGGGGGCGTGAACAGATATTTGCCGCCCTTTCCCTGGTCGAGCCCGGAGGGCCCCACGTCCGCCATGGTGAACTGCCAAGCGTCTACCACCTGTCCGTAGAGGCTTCCATCTGGTCCCGCGGCAGGAACCTCCAGCACCACGGGCCCTTTGCGCAGATCGGTATAAGCCGCAATGTAGGGCGTTGTGGAGTTGGCGGTAATCGCCTCCAACCTTGGCGTGGCTGGTGCCGAGTAGACGATGACGTCGTTGTCCTTCATGCCGAGCGTATCGAACGCCGCGCGACGGAACGAGTAAATGGCGATAGCCGGCATATTCCACAGCACGGCTTCGAAGGCGCGGTGGTATTTGATCTGCGCGTCGAAGTCGCTGACGGAAGGTTTCGATCCGGGCGGCGGCTGTCCGCCCAGCGGCTCGTGCTCGGTGGTCGTGGCTGGCACGGAGATGCTCTGCGTAGCCGCCGTGGAAGCTGCTGTGGTCGATGCCGAAGCGGTGTCCGCCAGGGACAAGCCGGTGGCTGATGCGAGCGCGCTGGCCGCCGTGGACTTCATGAACTGGCGACGATCCATGGGCGCCCCTCTAGCCGTTGAGGCCTTGCCTGAGAGGGAACATCTTCCGAAAGCAACTACCGCTCAAACAAGCGTAAATTCACGCTGCTTGAGTCAGTAGATCTACCAGTCACGACAGGGCCTGGCCTGCCAGGCTCGCCTGCTTTTCTTCCGCCAGCAGCTTGAGGCTTGCATATCCAAACCAGCCGAACATAGGCGGATCAGTATTCCCTCGGGTTCTTCCACTCCTGCTCCTTCGGCTTGAAAGCATCGTCCAACATCACCTGGTCGAAGCCTTGGCCCGCTTCACCGTCCTCGGCGTAGCGGTACAGCACCACGGCATAGATGCCCTGCAGCGTCGCTTGGATCAGGCCAAGTATGGTCAGCCCCACCACCACAATCGCGATGGCGGCAACGATGGCGGCCATCGAGTGCGTGGCGTATGCGCCTCCCACAAGCAGGGCCGACACGAGTATCGCGAGGAGCGTCAGCAGGAAGAATGCGACGCCGAGGCCTGCGTTGCCCGTGATGTTCTCGCCCCAGGTGCACTTGAGTAGCTCCATGCTGCGCGAGATGGCTTCTACCGGGCCCACATCCTGGCTGGCCAGCACCGGCACCACCAGGAAAGTGGCCACCGTCCATGCAAGGCCAAGGAGATCGACTGCCAAGCGCCCGATCAGGCCAAGGCGCTCATGCAGTGCTCGCAACACTGTGCCCACGGTGGCCGCGATCAGCGCATAGCCGAAGATGCTCACGAGGTTCGAACGCGCGATCGCCATGCCTTCGCCGAAGCTGGTTTCTTCGCCGCGCAGGCGCGCCAATGCTGCACCTGCCAGTGCGGTATTGAAGAAGATGATCACAAAGTACTGCGTGAGGTAGAACAGGAACGTCAATACATAGCCACCCGCGGTCATGCGATGTCCATGCTCCGCGATACCATCTGCAGCCATGATCGCGGCGATCACCGGGATGAGAAAGCTCGCTGCCACCAGCAGACAACAGATGCTGGACGCCAGCGGGAACATCAACAGCGACTTGTCCGAACGCAACAACGCAACGCAAGCCCGCGCCAAGCGCAAGCTTCGCGAAAATGTACCTGTCATGGCCGCCCCCCTAGTAGTGAGATGTCTCCCAGCACGCCCCTTGTGTGCTGTTATTACTAGACGGCTGCTAACCCAAAAACGGAAACGCTCTCCAGGAAGGTCCTACGGCTGCTCCGCTCCCAGCGGAGGTTGTAGCCCGGCAGGACGAACTGAGGTTTCCAGGAGAGCACTTCTTTGTGTCCGATGACGCGGCAAGCCGTGACCACTTGGTTGGCCTGTACGCCCAGGGAAGGTTGCAACGTGACGCTAATTGCTTCGCGTTCCACAAGAAGATATGAAGCCGTGGAAGGTCCGCTTCCGACCCGAAGCGGACCTTAGCGGTGGTGTGCTAAAAGCTGCTTTGGGGACCGTTACCTACTGGGGAAAGGGAATGGCGGAGTTACCTGCGGAGCTATATGACGAGGTGGTAACTCTCTCGTCTGAAGGCGATATGCTTGCCGGTCTCGGGGAGTTCACCAATGCCATTGGTATCTACAACGAGGCGTGGAAGCTGATTCCGGAGCCAAAGGCATCTTGGGAAGCCAGCACCTGGCTTTTGGTCGCAATTGGCGACGCCTGCTTTCTTTCCGGAAAATTCAAGAGCGGCCGAGACGCGACTGGCTTCGCTCTTCAATGCCCTGGCGGATTCGGAAATCCTTTCATCCACCTTCGACTGGGCCAATGTGAGCTTGAACTCGGCAACGTCGACGCAGCAGCGGAGCACCTGACCAGGGCGTACGCGCTAGAGGGGAAGGGAATCTTCGACCGTGATGATGCCAAGTACTTCGATTTTCTGAAGTCAAAAATTCAGCCACCTGCGTCGGGCAATTGGTAGAAGCGCGGTGCACGGAAAGGTCCGCTTTCGACCCATAGCGGACCTAAGTTTCAGAGATCAGTGACCATGGAAAGGACCTCATGATCATACATATCACTTGCAGGACAGACCGCTTTAATCTTTCTATCGTTGGTTCGGATTTCATCAACGACTGTTGCTTTGGTGAGGACTTCTCCATCTGGCTGGTGCAGGAGCTGACTGCGTCCGGCATTGCTGCGGACGTCATCGGAATGGAGGATTACGGGTGGTCGAATCAAGTCGAACATGAAGGCTCCTCGTATCTAATGAACGTTGTGGGCACTCCGGAAGACGATTCAGCCAACCCCAATTACGGCGAATGGCATGTTCTATTGGAACGCCGCCGTACTCTCACGCAGAGGCTACTGGGCAAGAACAAGGCCTCTCGCACAGGCCCCATTGTGAAGAAAATTGCCGAGCTTCTGTCTCTCGCCGGTTTTGAGGCCGTCGCGGTAGAGCCGTAGGGACTCGATCAGAGCCTTGGACCAAGTTACCTTTGGCGGCAAGTTCGGGCCTGCGCCCGTTGAGGTGATGCCAGCTCGGAGTAAGGTCCGCTTTCGACCCGAAGCGGACACTCAGCCCAAGGCTTGCGGATAACGATCAGGCTCCGATGGCGTGCCTGATATCGTCGCCCTAACTCCGAGGTAGGCCCGCCCATGCGGCGGCTCTCACCTGATCGATGCGGATCAACGCGTCGGTGAAAGCTCTACCGAATGTATGGATACCGGCAGACGGCTGCCCTGCTCGAACGGTGAAGGCGGTGTGATCTCCACCTGCATCGCATAGGGGTGCCCCACACGATCTCGGTGTACATGTATCGCCTGGCTGACAACTTCCTTCGTGCCTGAGGCTACGCCCGCCAGATCCAAGCGGTAGCGCTGCCCATCGATCCATAGATCCATCTGCGCCGGTTGCGGTCCCGGTGTGTAATGGACGGTGCACGTGTAATCGGTTGCGTTGGTGTCGACCTTCCACATTAGCTTGTAGAGCGTGGCCGGATCTTCATAGCCTTCGCCGTTGTAGTTGAGGTAGTGCGAGGCCTGTGCGGATGGCAGATGAACGCTGCCGTCGCTTGCGGTGGCGATAGCCTTGGGGCGCACATGCAGCGTGCCTTTGAAAGGCAACACAACGACCGGCATGAAGGAATCCACATTCGCGTTGCTGGAATCCGCGGCCGGCCAGTGGGTGAAACGATCCAGCGGAATGGTCACACCGTCGGCATCGTGACGTGCGTCGATCTTGGTGTCGGGTGAGCCCAGCGGATAGGCGCGACCCAGTTCGGTGTCGACCAGGCCCGGAAGGTGCAGCTGGTGATCGGCGGGAGGAGTCGCCACGAACAGGTAGATCGCATGCGGCCCTACTGTCGCGTAGCCGAAGTCCAGTGTTTCAAAGGGCTGCTTGCGCGTGCCGTAGATGGCATCGCCGTTACGCTTCAGCCATGTACCGATGCCATGCAATACCTGCGCTTCATACGGCACGACGGAGCCATCGCCTTCGGGACCGATGTTGAGAATGTAGTTGCCGCCCTGGCTGACGACGCGAACCAGTCGCGTGATGTTCTCGCGAATCTTGGCGGGTAGGTCGGCTCTTGCTTGCCAGGAGCGATAGCCCCAGGTTTCTGGAAACATAGAGGCCGGCGCCTGCCAGGGCAGCTCCATCGCCACATCGGGCTCGCTGTTGTCGCCCATAACGGCAAAGTCGCCGCGACTGTTCCAGACACGGCCGGAGATCATCGCTTGCGGCTGTAGTGCATGCACGGTCTGCGCGAAGTGCGTGCTCTGCGCCGGCGTCGGCTTGCCCATGTCAAACCAGATCTCCGAGATGGGGCCGTAGTGGCTCATCAACTCCTGCAGCTGCGCGACATTGAATGCCTCTTGCGCTGGCGTGATCGGGTTGCTGTTGCCTTCGATGTACGTGTTGCCACCGGGATGGTGCCAGTCGATCGTCGAGTAATAGACGCCGAATTTCAGGCCTGCGCGCGCGCAGGCATCCGCCAGCTTCTTGACGATGTCCTGGTGATAGGGCGTGCCATCCACCGCGTTGTACGGCGTTTGGGCCGTCTGGAACAGATTGAATCCATCGTGGTGCTTGGCCGTGACCACGATGAACTTCATGCCCGCCGCCACCGCGAGGGCGGCGATGGCATCGGCGTCGAAATTCACGGGATCGAAGCGATGGGCCAGTGCTTCGTATTGGTCAGGCGGAATCGGCGCATTGGCGAGAATCTGCTCGCTGTAGCCGTTATCCACGCGATGGCCGTCCCACATGCCGCCCGCCAACGAATACAGGCCAAAGTGAATGAACATGCCGAACTTGCGATCCTGCCACGCATCGATCGTGGTGCCGCTGGGGCCGGGACCTGACGATGGTTGAGGTTCGTCCAACGGGCGTTGTGCCGGCGCTGTGCGATCGGCCATCGGAGGGGACGCAGGCGCAGCCCCAATGCCTTGTGACAACACCATCATGCCGGCCAACAGGCACCGGATGATTCCCTTCCTGTTAGCGCTGTTCACCATTCGCTTTGCACCCGTTGCCCCATCTCATGAACGTGTTCGGTGCCCTGCGCGCCCTGATCGACGCCTTGCAAGGGACACGCATTTAGATCGATCCATATCCGATGCCTAAAAAAGGGCCATGCCGTGATGACCCCGATGTCCGGACGCTTGGTGATCCCTGCCCCGGCTGGACTCTAACCCGTTTTTGCAGCGCGACGCTTGTTGCATTGCAGAAAGGTGGAGGTTGCTGACAAACACCTTTGCGCTTCACTCAGGACCTGCCCTGCATATGAAAAAGAGCGGAGCGCCCACTGCGCTCCGCTCCCTGTCCACGATTACTTCTTGTCGTGCGACGCCTGCTCAATGAGCTTGGCGACAACCTCCGGCTTGGAGACATAGATAGCATGGCTGCCGGCCACTTCGACCACCGTGGAGCCCGCGCGCTTGGCCATCATGTGCTGCGCCTGGGGCGGGATCATGTGGTCATCCTTGGTAACCAGATACCAGCTCGGCTTCGACTTCCAGGCCGGCACCGTCACCTGCCCACCCAAGGCCTGAACGCCCCACGGCACCTGCGAGTCCGCCATGAAATTGGCTTCAGCGGCGGGCACGTCGCCGGCAAAGGCGGCCGCGAACTTCGCGCGATCCAGGAACAGGAAACCATCTTGCGGCGGCAGGATCGGCGGCTGCGACGCGCCCGGGGGCGGGTTGGCGATCAGGCTCTGCACCGACTCGCCGGTGTCCGGTGCAAAGGCGGCGATGTACACCAGGCGCTGGACCTTGGGATCGGTGCCGGCTTCGGAGATAACCACGCCGCCGTAAGAGTGGCCGACGAGCACTACGGGGCCATTCTGCTGCGCAATGGCGCGCTTGGTGAATGCGACGTCATCCGCCAGTGTGGTCGTGGGGTTCTGGACGATGGTGACGTTGTAACCGTCCTTCTTGAGGATGTCGTACACCTTCTGCCAGCCGGAGCCATCCACGAAGCCGCCGTGCACGAGCACGATGTTCTTGATGGATTCCTGTGACTTGGGCGCCATGTCGGCGGCGGCGTGGGCGGCGGATGCGAGGGTCATGGCGGCCAGGGCGGCGAGACCGAAAGCTTTGATCTTCATCAGAATCTCCAAAGGTTATTTGACGGAACGAAGCAGGGACATACATCGCGGGGGGAAGACAGGTCGTGCTGTCGACCTTGGAGCGCAGCTTGCGCGTCGGGGTTTGCGCAAACCATCGGATGAATGACCGAGGCCGTGGCGAGAACGCTGGCGCTATGCTCCCTGCCCATGAACATGTCCCGATCTGATGCAGAGGTGTCCGCTGTTGCCCTGCTCGACGTGATCCGCGCGATCGCGTTTGTGGGCGACCTCGCCATGGGGCAGCCGACCGATCACTCCCCACGGGCCGCCTGGATTGCCGGGCAACTGGCCAAGGCCGCCGGTGCTGATGAGGTGGCCTGCGCCGAGGCCACTGCCGTGGCTTTGCTGCGCTGGTCCGGCTGTACCGCCAATGCGCCGGAGTTCGCGCGACTGGTCGGTGACGACATCAGCGCGCGCAAGGCGCTGCTTGCCCTGCAGTCACCCGGCAGCGGCTTTCGCGCGGGCACCAAGGGCAACGGCTCGGCATTCCACTCGTTGTCGCGCATCCATTGCGAAGTCTCCGGAGACATCGCCAAAGAACTGGGTTTGAGCGAGACAGCGCAGTTCGCGCTGCGCCATTTGTTTGAAAGCCACAATGGCGCCGGCGCACCGGATGGCCTGCAGGGCGAACAGATCCCCGCCTCTGTCTACATGGCCTCGCTTGCCGGCGACCTCGACATCTTCCACCGCCTCTATGGCTTTGAGCAGGCGTGCCAACTGCTCGGCAAACGCGCCGATGTGTTGTATCCCGTCGGCCTTGCGTCGCTGCTGATAGAAAACGCCTCGCGCTGGCTGGCCGAACTCGACAACGATCCGGGCTTGAGCGGCCACTGTTCGCTTGGCGGGGCTTTCGCCGGTCGTACGACCTCACTGGAAATACTCGCCGACATCATCGACCTGAAACTGCCCTGGATGACCGGGCATTCGAGGCGCGTGGCGCAGCTGGCCAAGAACACGGCCATCGCACTGGAACTGGATGAAGCACGCCAGCAGAAGGTGTACCGGGCTGCCCTCATCCACGGCATCGGCCGCGCCGCCGTACCCAACATGGTCTGGGATACGCCAGGCAAACTGATGGAGCCGGAGTGGGAGCGCGTACGCCTTGTTCCCTACTGGACCGGACGAGCGGCGCGGCAACTCGGCAGCCTGGCCGGCGAGGCGGACATTGCGTCCTACGCCTACGAAAGGCCGGATGGCTCCGGTTACTACCGAGAAGCCAGGGCCGGAAGCATTCCCATCGAAGGACGCATCCTCTCCGCTGCATCGGCGTTGGCCGCCTTGCGTGTGGCGCGCCCCTGGCGAGAAGCCATGGACGAAAGCGCCGCGCAGGCGTTGATGACCACTGAGGCTGCCTCCGGGCGCCACGACGCCGACGTAGTCCGCGCACTGCTGAAGGAGCCGCGGACAAACAGGAACAAGCCAGCTGTCGCCGCATTGACCAGCCTGCTTACGCAGCGAGAGCGCGATGTGCTGCGTTGGATCAGCCTCGGCGCCAGCAACAAGGAAGCAGCCAGAAAACTGGGGATCAGCCCAAGCACCGTACGCACTCACGTCGAGAGTGCGTTTCGCAAACTCGAGTGCACCACCCGCGCCGCAGCCACCCTGAAAGCAACGCAACTAGGTTTGCTGTAGACCACCGATGCGTTCTTCCGGGCACTGACAGACTCTCGCACCAGGTGGTGCATCTCTACACGGGCGAGGCTTGCTTTCGACCCGTGGGGGATATTTCACTAGAGACGGTTGCCGCCAAAAGAGACCCGTTGCCTTGCCATCCCCCGAGAGTCGCCACATGAACTATCCCCCGCCCACCCAACGACTGGAATTTCGCTGCTGGACTTCAGAGGACCTGAGTTTGGCGTTAGCTTTATGGGGTGATCCGCAGGTAACCGCATTGATCGGCGGCCCGTTTGCCGAGGAAGCGGTAGCGCGACGCTTATCTACTGAGATGTCTTGCATGCAGGAACATCACGTGCAGTACTGGCCAATCTTTCTCTTGGAAGGCGGAGAGCACGCTGGATGCGCTGGATTGCGTCCCTATGACGTGGATCAGCACGTCTACGAGTTGGGAGTACACCTGCGCCATAAGTTCTGGGGCCAGGGCCTGGCCCTGGAGGCGGGCAAGGCGGTCATTGACCATGGCTTTGATTCACTGAACGCTTCAGCCCTTTTTGCAGGACATCACCCTCGAAACGAGATGTCGCGAAAGTTTCTTCTGAAGCTTGGTTTCACCTACACGCACGATGAGCTTTATCCTCCGACCGGGTTGAATCACCCGTCGTACCGGCTGCCGCGGCGCTAGCACCTCTTCTGACCGAGGCGACGCTTGCTGGCTTGAGGTGACTTGGTCGCGTGTTGGCAAGGAACGCGTTCGACCCAAAACGGACCTTTTGCGCAACCATCTAGAACCATACTCATGGGGCATCAGGGGGAATGATGTTCGGGATTTTCAAGAAGAAAGAACCACCGCAAGAGCCTCCCAAGAAGATGCCGCCGGTTCCTAAGTGGAGGCCGGACATTAGTCAGCCGTTGGATGAGATCGTTGATCGCATCAGGTTCTATACGAACCAGCAGCGTGACTTGGTCGTGTTTGAGCACGGGACGTGCGTGCTCTTGCCCGAAGGGCTCTCTGACGATCAGGCGGTGTCCCACGCAAAGGACGTACTTGCCAAGATCTATCACTACCATCCCGACATGAAACCGCTGCCCATGAAGGATGGAAACGTCTTAGTTCAATACAACCATCCGGCCGTCAACCTCGTCCTTGACAATCTTGCCTCGAAGAACTGGAAGGTTATCGAGGAACGCCACTTAGACGGGCTGACCACTAGCGAGGTTCTGATGACCCCTCTTGGCCCAAACAAATTTGATGCCTTTGGCATGAAGGCGCTCTTCGGGCGCTGCTTCATGTTTATGGATGCTCAGGCACTCAACGTCCTTAGGGTCGTTCGCCGGGAAGCCTAATATTTGTATTGGGCGAAGCGTCCGCTTTCGACCCGAAGCGGAACTCTTTCGACAGCACGCATACGGAAGGTGCAAATGCCATCTTTAGCCAAACTAACCATAATCTTCATGTACAGCGGTGGCGCGCTGGTGGTCGGGACCATATGCGCGTCGGTGGTCGGCGCACGCTTCGCTGAATCCATAAAGCCGCCCTTGATGAGGCGGTTGAAACGCGCCGCAAGAGCAGCTTATGCACTCGCCATGTACCTGTTCGCGAGTGGTTTGCTAGCGTCACTGCTAGTTGAAGTGATCGTTGGACGATCTTCTCAGACTTCCCGTGCTGGCGGAACGCTGACGGTTTTCCAAGCAGACTCGCCCTTTCTCTTCTGGGCACTGACGGCCTTCAAAGGGGCCGCCGTGCTATTTGTTCTTCACCTGGCTTACAAGGTTTCGAAAGATCCGAAGTTTGACTAATACATGCAACGGAATGTCTGCTTCCGACCCAAAGCGGACGTTGAATCTCAGGGTCGAGAGGAACGAAGGCTCTACCTATGCAACGCCTTTCTGTAGTTGTCGACGACTTCGAGGCTGTCATCCGGATCTTTTCCGAGGCAGAGGGAGGTCGAAAGACACCTCCCTATAACGGTATCCGCTGGGATTTTTCATATGCATCTGATGAAGGTTCGAACCAGCTCTATATGATCTGGCCGGACTTTTTCTCGTCATCGGGCGATAGCTTGGTCAAAGATTCTCCGTTACCTATTGGAGTTGAGCTATCGGCCAGAATGACAGTCGTTAACGATGAAATGCGCGCAGACGTTCACCGGTCCCGCATTGTTCCCGGGCTGGAGTTCTATTGCCACGAAGGCCCCAAGCGTGTGGCTATCGGGCGAGTCACACGTATTACTGGGCTGCACGAAGTAAGAACACGTAGAAGCTAATGTCCGCTTCCGACCCGGAGCAGACCTTTCATGAGGCAGTGGATGGACAACCATCTGGAGACCAATTCGATGCAGCGTGTATTAGGTCCAAACACGGCAATCGCTCTGGCTTTGCTCTCCTGGGTCTTTCTGTTCTTCGCATTGACCTCTCTTCTTGGAGATCCGAAGCCCGGACTGGAGGCTGAGGGTGTAGCCCTCAAGCTGAGGGACTTCTGGGCCCTGTCGGGAATAGGTTTGGGTCTGATTTTTTGGTCGGGATGGCTTGCCGCCCGGGCCTTTTCAACGGCGAAATGGCGCGCGATGGTGTCGATTCTGTTCTGCATCATGGGTGCTGCGTTTGTCGCTTACACCCTGTTTTGAAGCCGTCGTTAATGTCCGCTTCCGACCCAAAGCAGACTCTTCGCGGCCCCGCTGGACCTTGCTGGTAAACAGCTCAGCATAGCCCGGCTTCCAAGTGTGGGTTGCCAACACGGGTATTCGCAGATCGGCCCAGGCCTTACTTGACCACGTCGCTGGAAGGACATGAAACTCCCCCGATCAAGAGGCATCTGGGAAAAGAAATGTTTGGTTTCCTGAAGAAAGTGTTTGCATCGACACGCGAAAGCCAGGCTCCATCGCAACGAGAGGTCGCAATGGAGTCAGATGAGTCAGTTGAAGCAATCGTTGGCCTGATCACACTCCTTGCAAAATCTCTTGGAGATGGTGCGCGAGATGCTGCGATAACAAAAGTACGAAGCGATGCCGCCCTAGGCGAGGACGGTTTCACTCTTTTTGCGGCCGCGACGTCCCCCGGCTTTGGAGATGAGGCCCTTGATCTAGCCATCTTTGTGGACTGGAAGGCTTGGGGCGAGATCGAATGGCAGGCCAACCGTGTGCTTCGTTCACTGGGTTCGCAGGCGATGTGGTCCGGACCCCGAAGTAACGAGGACACCTCAGCACCGCGAGTTTTCGTTGAGCTCGCGGATTGGCTCGGTCCGCGGGGACTGCAGCTCGTCTTCCTCGATACAGGTGCGGACGAGTATCTCGCCTTCGCCGTTTCCGATCCCGACAAAGACGCCGCTTTTGCGCTTGCGGCCGAAGCAGACCTTGCTCCGATGACACTTGATCAGTTTCGAGTTCGCGAGATCAGCTGATAGTGCCTAGGGCCATCCTGACCAAGATTTTGAGTGACAGGGTAGGTCCGCTTCCGACCCAAAGCGGACGTCATACAAGGAGTGCAGACGAATGGAAGGGGTGCCGAATCTGCTCAAAAAAATCGCAAAACGGTTCATCTTTGCTTCCATCGCCATATTTGTCACCGGTATCTGCTGGGTCATTGTGGCCGCTCCATGCAGCAATACTGGCTTTTACATCCTGCTTTCATCGGTGGCGCTGTCTGCCCTATCTGTCCTTATCTTGTTGGCGAGAGCCTTGATGGTTCGCACCTTGGACTCTCTTGGGCTCGCTGGCGCCATCGCGTTCTACACTTGTGTCCAATTTGGCGTGTCTTCCTTCACTGCACTTATGTTGTGCAGGGGCGTCTGAAACATCCGCTTTCGACCCTTAGCGGACTTAGCGGGATGCGACAGATGTCGCCATGTCGATCCAGTGCACCCTCGCTCGTCTGAAACGAACGTCCGCCAAGCAGGCGCATGCCTTTGTCGCATGGAGCGGCATCAGGAAGATGGCGTGGCAGAACTTACACGACCCCGCGCTACTTTGAGTTCAAGTATTGGCTTGGGGAGCAGCCGATCATTTTCCTGAAGTCATTATGGAAATGCGCTTGATCGAAGTAGCCGATGTTCTGTGCGAGTGTGGCACCCGTTATGGGCTCGCTTGCAGTGAGTTGGGCGAGCACGTCATACACGCGATAGCGTTTGATGACCCAGCGCGGGCTTGCGCCCACATACCGTTGAAAGAGTCGCTGGAGTTTTCGCTCCGGTAGGTCAAAACGGGCAACGAGATGCTCCACGCGTGTAATCTCGCTATCGCTCACGATAGCCTCAACGATACCGCGCGCAACACCTGCAGTCGGATCGGGAGCAGGTAGGTGGCCGAGCAGGAATTGGGTGGCCGCATCAACCATGGCCAGCTCATCGCCACAGGCCAGTACGCATTGCTCAGCGGATAGGGCATCCGCAAAAACGTGTTCGGCGGCCACCGTGGAATTGGCGATCACGCTGACCGGCTTACCGAAGAATGGATAGAACGCGCCCGGGCGAAACTTGATGCCAAAGATCGTGGCTTGCCCACTTAGCTCGCGCGCGAAGCGACGCAGCTGCACGCCGTAGATCTTGGAGCGACCTGGCGCGAACACGAGATGCACGCTCGGGTGCGGAAGCACGACCCTCGCTTGTGGCGAGCCACCCCGGAGATCCCACTTCTCGAGCCAGAAGTGTTCGACCCACTCGGTGAGTTCCTTCGGCGGCGCGTGGCGCGTGTGCTGGTAGGTGCCCGGTGGCGGCGAATGGTGCAGGACGCCACAGCCTTGTCCAAAAGTGCTTCGATCCAACCGGTCGCCTGCACTGCCCTGGCGCGTATCCACTTGTCGGCTTTTTACAATCATCTTGGTGTGACCCGCGATGCAATAAAAGGGCGAACTCCGGAGATGTCGCTTGGCGATGAGCTCCGGCATAGCGCTCATCCTACTACCACGCGAGCCGCGACCTCATGCCTATGAACATAGTGACGTTGGTTCTTCTCACTTGCCTCGCGTCTAGCGGGCAGGCGCCGTTACCAGCCATCGCGGACCAGCTCTCCCCCGATCCGGGCGGATCGGAAAGCGAGCCGATTCGAACGGTGGAGTCAAAATTCTCGGCATTTAATCGACATGACACGGGCGCCATCGAATCTCTCTATGCCAGAGATGCCCTTCTGCAAAGTCCAGACCACCCTGAGCTTGTCGGCAACGCGAAGATCGCGGACACCTATCGCTGGATTTTTGATGCCATACCTGACGCCAAAGACAGCATCGCCACTATCGAAAGTGTGGCGAACCGCGTCTACGTTCAGTTCGTTCTTTCCGGACATCTGAAAGATGCGGGAAACAAACCCATCAGCGTTCGCATCATGTCGGTTTACACGATCAAGGATCACCTGATTGTGAGTGACTCGACCTACTATGATCGAAAAGCGCCATAGCAGCGATGGACCTCCCATCCCGCGTCAAACAGATTTGAGATCACCCACAAGGGTCGGTAATAACTCCGATACGGTCGGATGAATGGGCACCGCCCATTTCAACGTATCGAACGGCTGATCCGCATTCATCATATCGATCAGGCCGTGGATGGCCTCGTCGCCGCTCACGCCAAGAATCGCGGCACCAAGGATGCGCCGCGTATCGGCGTCGGCGATTACTTTCATGAAGCCCTGCGTTTCACCGCGCTCGACGGCGCGACCGACGCGCGCCATGGGACGCTTGGACACCAGTAGTCGCTTGCCGCTCGCACGCGCCTGCGCGTCTGTCGCGCCAACACGACCCAATGGCGGATCAGTAAACAGTGCGTAACAAGGGATGCGCGATGACACACGTCGCTGCTGGCCATCGAGCAAGTTAGCGGCGATGATTTCGAAATCGTTGTAAGCCGTGTGCGTGAAGGCCCCTCGGCCGTTGCAGTCGCCCATGGCCCAGATGCCTGGCACGTTCGTGGCGAGCCCGTCGTCAACAACGATGTAACCATGGGCGTCGGTTTTGACGCCTGCATGCTCCAATCCAAGATCGTCCGTATTCGGACGACGTCCTACGGCCAGCAGTACATGGCTGGCCACGATCTCTCTATCGCCAGACGTGCAGTCAACTTTTACAATGGATCCTTCGGCATGCGGTGCAAACGCAATGCATTCGGCGTTCGTTCGCACATGAATGCCTTCGGCCTCCATGATGCTTTGAATGGTTTCTGATACGTCTTCATCTTCACGGGCAATCAACCGTGACTGACGCTCGACAATGGTGACGTTGCTACCAAAGCGCCGAAACATTTGCGCGTACTCAAGGCCGATGTAACTGCCGCCGATCACAGCAAGGTGTCGGGGAAGCGCATCAAGTTGGAGTATCGATGTATTGGTGAGGTAGTTGATATCGCCGGTGCCAGGCATATCTTCAGGCACTCGCGCGCGACCACCGACATTGATGAAGATACGTGGTGCAGTGATGAGATCGCCGTTGACACGCAGAGTGTCGGGGCTTTCGAAGCGGGCATGTCCGCGCAATACGGTTATGTTCTTCATCCCATCCAGCCAACTTTCCACGTTACCGCGGGACGTCTCCGTCACTTTGTGCGCCCGTGCCATAACGCGCGGCAGGTCAATGCTCACGTCACTGTTCAGCACAACACCGTAATCCGCTGCTCGCCGTGCCTGATGGGCAACGCGTGCACTAGCCACCAGTGTTTTGGTGGGCATGCAGCCGGTATTGACACAGGTGCCACCGAAGAGATGGCGCTCTACGAGCGCCACTGTCATGCCGGCAGCCGTCAGGCGGCCGGCCAAGGGCGGCCCCGCTTGCCCGGCACCGATGACGATCGCATCAAAAGCGTTGCTACTCATGGCTGCACCTTTGATAAGCGGAATCTACAGCTCATACGTTCTCCTTAACCGTCTGCTCCACCCATTGGGCGCGCCAGGCAGGTGCAGCGAATGCATCTGCAAAGTATTGGGTTTCGTGCGATACCTTTCCGTCCCGAAACTGCATGATGCTCACGGTGTAAACGGGCTTGTCTTCATAGGTAATCACGTATTCGGTAACCCAGAGATCGCCCTCACCCACCATGCGTCGGACGATGAAGCCTGAAGGCTTTCCTGGATGATGGCTGCGAAGCAGCTGAAGGTTTCGCCGCCCGTGAATGATTTCACCCGACTGCGGGTATTCGCACACCGCATCGTCGTGATAGATCTCGTGCTCGGCCACTTGGTCGCCTGCAGCAGATGCCGCCCAATGTCGCTCCAGAGCCAGTTGGATGTTATGCACTTCCATCATGGGCCTCCCATTTGCACTTTTATGCTTGTGGCGCCAATGCCTGATGCGCATCCCATCCGTGCGGCGAGCGAAGTGCCGCACGCGAGACGCTTGGGCAGCTGGCTACGTTGCGCTTAGCTCAGCTGGCACGCAAGTGCTCGTGTCGCTGTCCTTCTGAAACACTCACGGGTTTGAGGCCTTTTTGGAAACGCCAACATCCGTCGCACTACGGCAACACCCGTCTTCGACGCGAAGTGAACCCAGATGGGGCTTCAGCCCGCGACGTTTTATGAGTTAGCTTGAAGGGACGCCTGTTGATGCAAGGTGCGCGCGCGCAGGCGGGGGGTGACGAAGTCGAGAAAGGCTCGCAGCTTTAGCGGCAGCGGCACTTGTCCCCGATGTACAAGATGGATCGGCTGGGGTGCCGATTCAAAAGCGTCGAGAACCACGGCAAGCGCGTTGTCACGTATGGCCTCCGCTACCTGGTAAGACAGCACGCGTATCAAGCCGACGCCGAGGACCGCTGCCGCAATGGCGGCCTCTGCCGTGTTCACAGAGAGTCGTGAATGTACGGGCACCGACAATACCGCCTTGTCCAAAGGGAACGACCACGCGCGCTTGGACTCCAGCACCTCGAAACTGATGCACTGGTGCCCAGCAAGGTCATGCGGATTGGTCGGCACGCCATGGGTCATGAAATAGGCGGGACTCCCACAGATGACTCGACGAACCGTGCCGACACCGGTTGCCATCAGTGTGCTGTCGGGCATGTCGCCGATGCGCACGGCGACATCGATGTTCTCCTCCATCAGATGCATGACGCGATCCGTCAGCACCAGGCGAATATCGATCTGTGGGTAGTGTGAGAGAAAGTCGGCTACGACGGGCACAAGGTGCAGGCGACCGAAAACAATGGGCGCCGTGACCACCAACTCACCTTTCGGCGAGACGTACTCTCCGGTGGCCGCGCGCTCGGCCTCGCTGATCTCCTCAAGAATGCGGCGGCAGGCGGCCACATAGGACGCCCCTGCTTCCGTCAACGAGAGCTGACGGGTCGTGCGGTGGAGCAGGCGAATTTTTAGATGCGATTCCAACTGGGCCAGCTTTCGGCTGACCGTTGCCAACGGCAGGTCGAGGCGACGCGCGGCGGCCGACAGGCTGCCTGAGTCGACCACGGTGACGAGGATGGACATGGACTCAAGAAGATTCATGCACCCTCTCACTTTATGGAAGGATTATTCCTAACTTTGGCAGATTATCCTGCTGAATGTAGAGGATTAGTCTCCGGCCGTAGTTCCTGCGCTGCGGCGTGTCGCTGCAGTGCGGGGAAGAGCCCACGACAGGAGCGCGCCATGAGCGGCCTACCCAGCACACCTGAAAGCCTGTCCCCGCCAGCGACGGTGTCGCGCGGGAAGATATTGATGATGGCGATCATTGCCGGCGCGGTGATCACCAACATCTATTGCACGCAACCCATCCTGCCGCTGATCGCGACAGGGCTGGGGGTGAATCTGACCGCCGTTGACTTGGTCGCTGGCGCGGCGTTGTTGGGATTTTCAACGGGCCTGGGTTTGCTGCTGCCGCTTGGCGATCGATTTGACCGCCGCAAACTGGTGCTGGGGCAGATCGCGCTGGCGTTTGTTCTGGCAGCGGCCGCTGCCGTTGCACCTGGCATCTGGGCATTGATCGCCGCGTCGTTCGGCCTGGGTGTGGTCAGTTGTGTGCCGCAACAGCTGGTGCCATTCGCGGCAGCGATGTCGCAGCCCGGCGAGCGCGGGCGTTCTGTCGGCACGGTCGTCAGCGGCATCATGGTGGGCATCCTGACGGGACGCACGGTGGCGGGCGTAGTGGGCGCAGCATGGGGCTGGCGCGCGGTGTACGGAATGGAAGCCGCATTCATGATTCCGGTCTGGATCGCCGCCGCGTTGATGCTGCCGCGTGGTGTCCCATCGACGAGCCTGTCCTACGGACGGTTGCTCGCCTCGCTGTGGCCGCTGGTGCGGGACCATCGCCCGATCCGGGAATCCATGATGGTGCAGGCGTTGCTGTGGGCTTGTTTCAATGCCTTCTGGGTGAACCTGGCCGCACTACTCGCAAACGGCCCGTGGCACTTGGGTAGTGCGTGGGCGGGTGGCTTCGGCATCATCGGCGCCGCCGGAGCGCTTGCCGCCTCGCTTGGCGGGCGCGCCTCGGATCGACGTGGACCGCGCCGCGTGGTGGGTGCAAGCATCGGCATCGTGACGCTTGCCTACGTACTGCTCGCCGGTGCAAACAGCTCGCTTGCACTACTTGTAGTAGGTGTCGTTGTGCTCGACATCGGCGTACAGGCCGGACTGGTCTCCAATCAGACTCGTGCGTTTGCCGTCGATCCGAAAGCACAGGGGCGCATCAACAGCCTTTATATGACGGCCACGTTTTTCGGCGGCGCAGTGGGCACCATCGCAAGCGGCTGGCTGATGACGCGATTCGGCTGGGGAGGCGTGGTTGGCTTTGGTATCGCGCTGGGCGGCATCGCCTTTGGCTTCCACCGTCTCACGGCACCACGCAGCGTGAATGACTTGCAGGATGCGACGGCATTGAAAGCCACACAGGCATCGACTAGCGCTTCTTGAGGCAAGACGATGCATAGCCGATCGGGTACGCCAAACGAAGGCTTTCGGATCGAAATTCAATGCCCGTTGGTTGCACAAGCGCCTGCATGAGCGACAAATTGCCAGACATCATCAACACAAACCTCGACGTGTTGTGCTGCGGCATCAACCCAGGGCTGACCGCGGCAATGACAGGACATCATTTCGCGGGAGGGAGCAATCGCTTCTGGCAGGTTCTGCATCGAGCAGGCTTCACTGCAGAGGAGCTGTTGCCTCAGGAAGACCACCGCTTACTTGAGTACGGATACGGCATGACTTCCGTCGTGGAGCGTGCAACGGCGGGTGCCGCTGAGCTTTCCTCAAAGGAATTCACCTTGGCCGCGAATGGCTTCGAGCACAAGATCGCACAGTATCAGCCGCGCTTTGTCGCTTTCCTGGGCAAGGCTGCGTATGCGGGCATGAGAGGATTGCACAGCGTCAACTGGGGACTTCAACGGGATCGCATGCACGGCGCTGCCGTTTGGGTATTGCCCAATCCAAGCGGCAGGAACCGTTCGTTCTCGTTAGACCGTCTGGTGGGCGCTTACCGTGAACTTTACTTGGCTGTCCTTGCCACATGCGACGCGAGAGGCGCCGCAGCGACCAGCGCACAAGGCTCGGATTCATAGTGTCCGATACGATGACGACCAGACGCTAAAGTCCAGGCGCCACCCACGCCGGGGAAATATCGCGCCCGTGCAGGCCGCTAGCCGCCCGGAGGCGGAAGCGCCGCGCCACCGGTCAAGGCTCGGGCATCATCGGTACGATTCAGCACCCCAGTGGACCGATTGAAAAGTCCGAAGGCATTGTTGCCTGTGCCGTTGTCACCATCGTCCCAGTACACCGGGCGAATGCCGAGACTGTTGGCCTGACCGACAACGTACTTGTCAAAATATGTCCGTGACGCGAGATGCAGGTTGAGGTCGGTGCCCGTCAATCCCGCCGTGCCAGTGCGGCGAATGGCCCCGAATTCACCCAGAAGCACGGGGATCCCTTTGCTGATGAACTGGGTGCTCATCTTCTGAAGTTCCGACGTCACGTATGACTCTTCCGTGGAGGACGTCGCGTTGCGGTTCGTCAGCGTCGACGAATGGTAATTCGCTCCCCAGAAGTACCACATCGATCCCCAGGTGGCGTCGGCTGTCATGAGTGCATATTGATAAGGCGAGTAGAAATGGACTTCGAACGCCAGATGCTTTGCGGGATCGGAGGGGATCGTCGTCACCCAGTTGTTGGTGTCATCTATGTTTCCACCACCGGGCCCTTGGAGCACCAGCCACCGTGTTTTGTTGTTACCTCCGGTAGCACGAACCGCGTTTATGAAGTTCTGGTAGTACTGTAAAAGGACGATGGTCTGCGCTTGCGAGGAAACATTCGGCTCATTGGCGACGGCGAAAAGCAGCTTCGAGTTGTAGCCTTTGAAGTTGTTCGCGATCTGTGTCCAGTAGGAAACCAGCTTGGCATTGACGTTCGGATCGTAGCTGTTGAAGTTCGAATCCTCGAACCAGCCACCATCCCAGTGATCGTTAATGATCACAGTAAGGTTGGCCGCCTGAGCCCATTGCACAACCTGTGTGACCGTCGCCATGTAAGACGCATTGATCACATGCGTATTGGGATCAGCGTTGTAGTCCCACGCGCAAGGAATACGAATGGTGTTGAAGCCAGCGGCCGCGACGTTATTAATCAGCGTTTGAGTGGGAAGCACCGCACCGGACCAGGTGGCTTCCAGGCTGTTGCCGAGATTCCACCCATAGGTAGGACTCGCCAGCTGCGCCCGCCCACTTGTCGGGAGCAGCGACAAACTGGCGCTCAGAAGCAGCGCGGACGCCGTCCGGAACGTTGGCAGGTGTCTAAGCGACAGACGGGAGACAGCTAAAAGGGCTCGACGTCGGGCAACGGTCCAATGGCGCAAATGCATACTGGGAAACCCTCTCGGTTGGTGCGAACGGAAGAGTCCACGCGGCACACAGCCATCACCGTGCCGGCCAGTTATGCATACTGTGAAGGCGTCGGGTCCCGTGCAATTATGAAAATGACGGAGGCGCTTGATGTTTATTCATTTGCGATCGCCGCATTCGAGGCGCGGTTTCTCTGCAGAAAACGGCGGTGCAATCGGTTTCGATCGTCCATGGCTCTCGTAGCAGCGACGCATTACTGCGCCGACTGACGTGCAGCCAGTGCAGCGCGATCCAGCGCATCCGACACATCGCGCTGCGCCTTTGTGCCGAACTGGGCAAGGAAAAGCTCAGAGACGGTAGCTTCGTAGATCTTCCACATGCGTTTGCGCAACGCTCGTCCCGCATCCGTGATCGTGACGTAGGCCGCGCGCCCATCGTCTGCGGATCGCGCACGTGTGACGAGACCTTCCTGCTCCAGGCGATCCACCAGGCGAGTGAGGTTGTAGCGTTCGATCACGAGCGCGTCGGCCAGCTCGTGCATACGGCGCGTACCATCCTTACCGCTTTCCACGCCCCACAGCGCGTCATACCAGGCGTAAGCAGGCAAACCCGCGCTGGACAGTCGACGCTCGATCTCTCGAATCAATGCACGATGCGCGCGCACAAATGAGAACCAGAGATCCGGTTCTTTGTTCGCCATATGCGATGTCTCCTGCCCATTGAGTTGCAATCGCAATTATATCGCGGCATGATCGATGGAGCTCGATTGCAATTGCAATCGTTGACCGCCGCCACCCCGTCGATGGCTTTTTCGTCAGGCCAGTGCCATGCGCGATCCGCCCCATCCCGTTTGTTCGAGATTCCATACCCCTTACGTGCCATCCGACAGCCATTCGTGGATGGACAAGGCCTTCGGATCAGTAAGGAAAGCGGACACGCGCGCACTGCTGCAGGTGCCGAATGGCCTTCCCTAGATACCGCAGAAAGGACCCGCTCCGTGACCATCCAGCTCTATGGCTTCTGGCGCTCTAATGCTGCATTCCGCGTCCGTGTCGCGCTTGCACTGAAACAACTCCCCTTCGACGAAATCGAAGTCGACATCCTGTCTGGTCGCCAGTTCGACGCCGACTATGCCGAGCTGAACGCGGAGCACGTGGTGCCCACGTTTGTGCATGAAGGGCATCGCATCTTTCAGTCACTGGCGATCATGGAGTATCTCGACGAGATCAAGCCGGAGCCGCGACTGCTGCCGGCAGATGTAAAGGAGCGTGCCTATGCCCGGTCGCTTGCGCTCGTTTCGGTCGCTGATGCCCATCCCCTCGTCGTACCACGCGTCCGCAAATATCTCGGAGCCGCGTTCGGAGCGGATGCGGCTGCAATCGAATCGTGGTGCCGGCATTGGGCGGCAGAAGGATTGGCAACCTATGAGCGACTACTCAGCCGACGCCCGGCGGCCCCATTTGCACTCGGTGACGAACCGACGATCGCCGACATATGCATCGCCGGCCAAGTGATCGCCGGCGCACTCTATCAACTGGATATGACGCCTTTTCCGAACGTGGCGATGTTAACCAAGCACTGCTTCGAGCTCCCAGCGTTCGCCGACGCGCATCCTTTCCGGCAACCTGGCTATAAGGCTTAAGGTCAGCCCGCGCTGCAAGCGACCGCTTTCGTTCTGGGTCTATCTCTTCCTTGCACTGAGAATAAGATCCGTTGTTCTCCATCGCTACATCTCTCCATGCTTAACGAGGAGTTGCCCATGATCTTCGCCGTATTTCTCGACACCTCTCATGACGCCAGAACGGAGCAGATCGAGGAGGCTCCCGAGTTGCTCCAGCGCGATGGTCGCTGGTTTTCGTTGCGCGGTGGCCCGCGCCAACCACAGCCGACGGACCGTGCCTGGGATCCGGTTGCGGTGTATGCCCCTGACGAACTGACGGAAGAGGAGTTCCAGGATCTCTTCGAGCTCAACAGGAAGCACGTGCCAGAATTGAACTTGAAGTACTGACTTCACCTGCGTGAAGGAAGGCCACTTCATAGCCTGCGAATCGGCCATGGTTCGTGCTGTTGGATGGTCAATCGATAAGCTGGCGATATGGACTTGCGACCGCTGGCTTGCGCGTGCTGATACGACCGGCAATCGCTGAGCCCCTCCAAGGCCGCAGTTGGGCCTACAATCGCCCGATGGATTATCAGCTTGTCATCAAGTTCTGGCGCAAGTCCCTGGCCGACGAAGCCTTTCTCGCGGTGATGGAGGGCAAGTTGAAGGAGGCTTTGGGCAAAGCCGTCGAGCTGGAGGGCTACGATGTCAGCCCCAAAGAGATCAATCTTTTCATGCTCGCGTCTGACCCGCGGCTTTCTTTTCGGCGCGCAAAAGACGTTCTGGAAGGAATGGGGGTTCTGAACGGCATGTCAGCCGCCTTCCGTGTGGCGGGTGGTACCCAATTCACATCGATCTGGCCGCTACGCGCCACTCGCAAGTTCAAGTTGCCATAGTCTGACCATTCGCCAGAAGTGAACCAGGAATGCTTGCGATGGCGCGACGATCCCTAACTTCAACGCTTTGCGGAATGACAGCTTGACGTGACCTGCTGCTCGCAAGATACCGCGCGAGCGTGGGTTCCGGTAACCAGGGGACGAAATGTCCAACGCGCGATTCGACAGACTATGACTGAGGAAATGACATGAGCAAGGGCATGGATTCGAAGAAGAACGAGAAGAAAAAGCCGGCCAAAACGATGAAGGAGAAGAAGGCGGCCAAGGACGAAAAGAAGCGGAATGCAAAGTAAGCAAGCCCTTCTGAACTGAAGAGGGTCTTGCAGAAGTAGTCGCTCATTCGAGCGCCGACGGGCGGAGCCAACGTGTGCTTTTGCCCCGTCGCAGGTGCTTCCGTTCGATGCGAGGTCCAAGGCGAACCGAGCGCGGGAAGATCTTGCGTTGAATGAAATTCCCCGTTTTGTTTGCTTTCTTTCCGACTGCCTCGGATCGAGGGAACCCTGGGTGAATAAACCTGTCTACTGAGGCTGGTCGCCACGCGCACATGACGCCACGCGCATGTTTCTTGTGGGTCATTGGCTTGAATTAGGGGTGTCATGGCGCGTTCGGGGCAGGTGCGAGATCGACAGGCGGGGGATAGTGCTCGCGGCCTGGCATTACTCGACAGCGAAACGCGCGCGACGCTGGGCCGTAGGCGCTGGCGGCGACAGCCGCTAACACGCGCCGCGCTGGCGCTGACACTGACGTTGGTTGTGGTGCTGCACGTGCTGTTCGTGCTGGCGCTGTGGTACGAAATGAAGCCCAGGCCGCAGCATCCGGCGGTGGTGGATACCGATAACGGTAAGGCGTTGATCGTGCGTTTGATCGCTCATGCCAGCGAACCGCAAGCCGCGCAGCCACCGGAGCCGCCCCAGCTACAACTACCCCAAAAACCGGTTACGCCGCGGCCCGTGTTGCCCCCTCGCGTTAGCCCCGTGACGCATGAAGCCACTCGTCGTGACGCCATGGTCGTGCAGGATCATGAAGCGGCACCTGCGCCAGCGGCTTCTGTAACGACGCCGCCCACTCTAAGTTTGTTCTCGAAAGATGGCTCGATCAGATTGCCATCGACGACCGGGACCGCTCCGGCAACAGCGAGTACGGATACCGGGCAGGCCAAGCCTGCGGACGATCGTCAGATCATGCAGCACGACAGCAACCGGATGCATTACAAAGCCACCCGGTTCGAGAAGTACTTTCCGCCGCCGAACGAGACGGCGGGCGGTGCGGTGGGGCGCCATATCGGTGATGTGATCAAGGAAGTTGTGAAAAGCACCTGCGATCCCACCAAGCGCAGTACAGCTACCAACCTGCTGTGCGGCGTACCGCCCGTGCCACCTTCGCCGATGAACAAGGACGAGCGACTCAACTTGCCGCCGCCTCCCCTGGCACACAATCCAAATCCGACTGAGGCGCCGCCACTTTCGAGCTGTATTGCCGAGTACCGGGACGGCAAGCCATTGTCGTACGGCTGCCCGGTGGACACGCCTGACTTGGCCTTCAAGGCGGAAATGCGTGAGTGCATTGATCTCTATAAAGCGGGTAAGCGCCTCAAGACCTGGTGTCCTTTGGACACGCCCAAGCGCGCGGCTGAGGAGTCATCGACGCCAGCGGATGCTTCGAGCGTTGGGACGCACTGAGCACACCGACCACACTTAACACGTTGGCTCCGTGGTGCCTGAATACCCGTGCGGAGGTTATGCCTGGCAGGGACGCACCGCTGCGGCAGGAATGCGCTCGATCAACATCAGTCCGTTGCGAGCACTTCTCGTATTTGTCTCGCCCGCCCGGCGGACCATTGTCGCCACCCCTCAGTAGCCAGGTCTTGCCGGGAGGTCTCTTCCCAAACCTCGGCGGCAATCAGCATGGCGTCGATATCGCTGGTCTTGAACAAAGGCTGCGGCGCCAGCGGTGGCACGACGTTCTGCGCGCCCACGGGCACCCATCGCATAGGGGTCATGTCGTAAATCGGAGCTACCTGAAGTGGATGCGGCCAGCTATCGCCAACGATGAAGCTGAGGTTCCCCATGTGCATGTCGGTATTGAGCAGGAGTTGGCCGATCGTGGCGATGTGGCGCACGTTAACGACGTCCTCAGGGCGTAGTGCACCCCGCCGTTCCAGATGCTCCGCCGCCTGAATCCAGCCGTTGGGTGGCCCTTGGTAGTGATAGCTGTTGGCCAGTGCGCGCAGCGACACCATGCCCCGGCGACCATGCGCGCCGATGCGATCGAAGCGTGTTGTTTCCAGCCACATGCGATCGTCATGCACCCAGAACTCAGTGGTAGCCGAGTCCAACCCATGGATGGCCATGATCTGCTGTGCAATGGCTTCGGTGAGCATGATGTCGCCCCAGCGTCGCGCCGCCGGGTCATCTGTCATGCGCGGGGAGAACTTCACCAGCACTGGGCGCTGTCGATCGCCTTCTGCAACGACGGCGGTGAATTTGGGCTGCTCACCGTCCGCCGAGGCACCGACCATGACGCCATCAAGCACGAGGTCAGCACGTTTGGCGTACTCCACTCTGCGATCGCCGGTGGCGATAACACCGTTCTCTATGTCGTGGAACGGACCAAGCGACAGGTTGCCCCGCCAATCCCACGGCACTTGCTGTGCAGCGGAGAGAATCTGGTCGTCCGTCCAGGACTGAATGTCCAACGACCAGCCGTGCGCGTTGGCGTGTTCGCGCACCCATGCGCGACCGAGGAAACCTGCGGGCCGGAAGGCATCCATGAACCAGGGGAGGCCTTGGTAAACCGGCAGGGTTTCGCTGAGTTGAGAGAGCTGCGCCCACCGCTGTCTGGAGCCGCTGGCATCCCAAGTCCACTGGCCGGCTTCGAGCGCGATGAGGTGTCCAAGGAATACGTCGTCCCCTGTCTCGTTGCGCAGGTAAACCGGCGATGGGGGCGTATCGCCTCGGGTGAGGGCGTATCCACGATTCCGCTTCGATCCGAGGCGAACAAGGTTCGGGGTGTCGCTCAAGGCACGCTGGAAGCTTCGCTCGCTACCGAACTCGTCTTGAACCTTCTTGTATAGGTCGTGGGAGGACATGGCACCCCAGCGAGCCAGGGTAACGGCGATCGGCGATATCC
The DNA here is from genome assembly GCF_016428905.1 of Dyella sp. ASV24. GTDB lineage: Bacteria > Pseudomonadota > Gammaproteobacteria > Xanthomonadales > Rhodanobacteraceae > Dyella. The sequence goes on from NZ_JAELTQ010000035.1 coordinate 27,646, forward strand.
GTGGCTGATTCACTGGCGGAATTGACCCCGACTATTCTCTTTTGAAATCGCGAGCTTACGCGTCACTTGGCGAATATAGCCGGACGCCATGGTAATGTATTCAGCTTTTATTTAAAAAATTAGCGTCTTCATCTGGCGAAATACCAAGCCATAAATATTCTTATTTATCATGCGATTACTAATTATTTGGCGGATATGATGAAATTTCTGACGAAAATATTCATCATTGGTTTATAAAACGTGCACTGTTAGGGGCGCGGGGCGGTCGTTATCGCTACACCTTGAACGCTGGCGCCCGCGCCAATGCCCAGACATCCACCCGCTGGACACCCGCACGTTTCAGGATGCGTGAGCATTCCATGAGTGTCGCACCGGTTGTCATGACGTCGTCGAGCAGGGCGACGTGCGCCGGCCATGCGATGCGCTCCCGCGTCACGAAAGCCCCACGCACATTGCGCCGGCGCGCCACGGCGCCCAGCTCGGTTTGCGCCACCGTGGGGTGCTGACGAAGCAGGACGTCGAAACGAAGGGTCAAACCGAAGTGCTTCGCCAGCGGTCGAGCCAGTTCCCGGGCCTGGTTGTAACCCCGTTCGCGCAGGCGCCCGACATGCAAAGGCACGGGCACGACCCACGCAGGAAGTCCGGCTGGCGGTGGCTCGCGCAGCCATAGCGATGAGAGCACCCGACCGCACGCCAGATTCGCACTGAACTTGAAGCGCGATTCCAGCCGGTCCAATGGCCACGCATAGCGGAACGGCACCCACGCTGCGTCCCAAGGAGGTGGGCGACGCTGACACTGGCCGCAGAGCGCGGCGGACTCGGGCAAAGGCAAGGCACAACGCGCGCAGCAGGTGCGATTTCGCGGGAGTTCGCGGGCACAGTCGCGGCAGAGATCCAGGTCATCGTCGCCGGCAGCGCCACAGAGCAGGCACCGACACGGCAACACGAAACGTCGCAGTGAGGCGGCCACGGGCCGCGTGAGGGAAAGCGCGTCCATGCGCAGGTTGTCAGGCCTTGGGCTTGAACATGGCCGCGTCGAGGATCGACCACAGGTGGATGATCCAACCCAGCCAGACGATCCACAGGATGGCGGCCAGCACGAACATCACCAGCGCGATCCAGAAACGCCCCTGCACCAACTGGCCCAGGCCGGGAATGAAGAAACTGCAGATGGCCGCAAGCACGTTGCCCGCGCTGCCTTGTCCCTCACTCATGCCATCAACTCCCGCTTAGTGAATACCCCGATGGTAGCGGCAGCCATACGCTCGCGCATCGTCAACCAAGAGTAATCATTGAAAGTTGACAAGAAGGTCTGCACTGGCAAACTGTCGCGCATCCCCAACCCCAGAGCTGTCGCCATGGCCTCATCCATCCGTCACGACTGGACGCGCGACGAAGTCGCCGCGCTGTTCGCACTGCCGTTCAACGAGCTGCTGCACCGCGCGCACTCCGTTCACCGCGAACACCACGACCCGAATGCGGTGCAGGTGTCCACCCTGCTCTCCATCAAGACCGGCGGCTGCCCGGAAGACTGCGCTTATTGCCCGCAGGCCGCGCGCTACGACACCGGCGTGCAGGCGCAAAAGTTGATGAGTGTGGACGCCGTGTTGGCGCGCGCGCAGGCCGCGAAAGACGCTGGCGCCAGCCGTTTCTGCATGGGTGCCGCCTGGCGCAGCCCGAAAGACCGCGACGTGGAGAAGGTGGCCGAGATCGTGCGCGCCGTGAAGGGCCTTGGCCTGGAAACCTGCGCCACGCTGGGCATGCTCAACGGCCCGCAGGCCGCCACCCTCAAGCAGGCCGGCCTGGATTACTACAACCACAACCTGGATACCGCGCCGGAGTTCTACGGCGAGATCATCCACACTCGCCAGTACCAGGATCGCCTGGACACGCTGGAACACGTGCGCGAAGCGGGCTTGAAAACCTGCTGCGGCGGCATTGTGGGCATGGGCGAAACGCGCGACCAGCGCGCGGGCCTGCTGCAGACCCTGGCCAACCTGCCGGAGCATCCCGAGTCGGTGCCGATCAACCAGCTGGTGCAGGTGGAAGGCACGCCGCTCAACGGCACGGACGCGATCGACCCGTTCGACTTCGTACGCACCATTGCGGTGGCGCGCATCCTGATGCCGGCCTCGATGGTGCGGTTGTCCGCCGGCCGCCAGCAGATGGACGACGCGGTGCAAGCACTGTGCTTCTTTGCAGGCGCCAACTCCATCTTCTATGGCGAGAAGTTGCTCACGACGGGCAACCCGGACGTGGAACACGATCGCCAGCTGTTCAAGCGATTGAATCTGCACGCGCTGGAAGTGGTGGAAACATCCGGAACGGTGCACGCGGATATCGTGGAGCATTGCGCGGCCTGAGTGCCGCGCGTTTCGTGGCGATAGGAGCGCTTGCGCGCTCCTGCACGCTGACGACGCCCATCATGCGTACTGACCTGCTCGCTCGCCTCGCCACCCATACGCAACAGCGCGACCAGGCTGGCCTGCGCCGTCGTCTGCACACGGTAACGCGCGCGGACGGCATGTGGGTGGAGCGTGATGGCCGTCGCCTGCTTTCCTTTTGCAGCAACGACTATCTAGGCCTTGCGCAGCATCCGGTCTTGGTCGATGCACTCAAACGAGCGGCCGACACCGATGGTGTCGGCAGCGGCTCGGCGCATCTGATCTGCGGCCATCGTTCGGCGCATGCCGCGCTGGAAGAGGCGCTTGCCGAATGGACGGGGCGCGAGCGCGCCCTGCTCTTCTCCACTGGCTACATGGCGAATCTCGGTGTGATGCAGGCGCTGCTGCAGCGCGATGATGTATGCGTGCAGGACAAGCTCAACCACGCCTGCCTGCTTGATGGCGCGCAATTGGCAGGCGCAGAACTAAAACGCTATCCGCACGGCGATATCGAAGCCGCATCACGCCAGTTGACCGCACGCCCTGATGCAGGCGCGCTGCTGGCCACCGATGGCGTATTCAGCATGGATGGCGATATCGCGCCGCTACGCGAACTGGCGGTGCTTTGCCACCACGAGAACGCGACCTTGATGGTCGACGATGCGCACGGCCTGGGTGTACTTGGTGCACGTGGCGAAGGCAGCGTTACCGACGCCGGGCTGTCAGCGCGTGACGTACCCGTGCTGATGGCCACGCTGGGCAAGGCACTGGGATGCAGCGGTGCCTTTGTGGCCGGTTCGGCTGAGCTGATCGATGGGCTGGTGCAGTCGGCACGCACGTATATCTATACAACCGCCATGCCACCCGCACTCGCCACCGCAACGTTGGCCGCCGTACGGCTGGCGCAGTCCGAAGGCTGGCGGCGCGAGAAGCTCGGCACGCTGATAGCCCGCTTCCGCGCGGGCGCATCCCAGCTTGGCCTGCCGCTGATGCCCTCTCCCACCGCCATCCAGCCGCTGTTGCTAGGCGACACGGCAGCGGCTCTGACGGCGTCCGAAGCCCTTGAGCGGGAGGGTTTTCTGGTCACGGCGATCCGGCCGCCGACAGTGCCGCAGGGCAAGGCCAGGCTCCGTATCACGCTGTCTGCCAGCCATGAGGAAGGCGACGTTGACCGGCTGCTGGACGCCTTGTCCCGGCTCCCAACGGCTCGCCCCGTATAATGGCGGCCTTGCCGTACCCATCCCCGCTCATGTCCATCATCAATCTTTCCGCCTACCGTTTCGTCAGCCTGGACGATCTGCCGACGCTGCGCGAACGCATCCTGGAGCGCTGCGAGGCGCTGGCGCTCAAGGGCACGATCCTGCTTGCGCCGGAAGGCATCAACCTGTTTCTCGCGGGCACGCGTGAACCTATCGATGCGTTCATGGACTGGTTGCGCACCGATGCGCGCTTTGCCGACCTGACGCCGAAAGAGTCGATCTCTGATGCCGTACCGTTTGGCCGCATGCGCGTGCGCCTGAAGAAAGAGATCATCACCATGCGCATGCCGACCATCCGCCCTGAAGGCGGACGCGCACCTTCCGTTGCGCCGGTGACCCTGCAGCGCTGGCTGGCACAGGGGCACGATGATGACGGTCGCGAAGTCGTTCTGCTGGATACACGCAACGACTATGAAACCGATGTGGGCCTGTTCGAGAACGCGGTGGACTACCGCATCGCCAGCTTTACCGAATTCCCCGCCGCCATCGCCGCCGACCGCACGCGCTACGACAACAAGACGGTGGTGTCGTACTGCACGGGTGGCATTCGTTGCGAGAAAGCCGCGCTGCACATGCAGGACATCGGCATCGACCACGTGTATCAGTTGGAAGGCGGCATCCTGAAGTACTTCGAGGAAACCGACGGCACGCACTGGAATGGCGGTTGCTTCGTGTTTGATGAGCGCGGGGCGGTGGATAAAGATCTGGCGCCGTCACTTCTCCCTCTGCCCTCGGATGAGGGAGTAAATCAGGCATGAACCTCCATATCGAAACGCACGGCCACGGTGAGATTCCCGTGGTGATCCTCCATGGCTGGGCCATGCATGGCGGCATGATGGAGCCGCTATGCGAGGTGCTGGCCGATCGTTGCACCATGCACGTGGTTGATCTGCCGGGCCATGGCTATTCGCGCGACAGCACGTTGCCGCTGGAGCCGTCCGCTTGCGTGCAGGCCATTGCCGAGCGAACGCCGCCGGCGATCTGGATCGGCTGGTCGCTGGGCGGACTGATTGCGATGACGGCGGCCATCGAACACCCGCAGCATGCACGCGCACTCGGTGTCATCGACGGCACGCCGAAGTTCTCGCGCGGCGAGGATTGGCCTCACGGCAGCGATCCCAAGCTGGTGCGCCAGCTCGCCACCGACCTGGAAACCGATTATCACGGGACGCTGGAACGCTTCATCGCACTGGAAGCGATGGGTAGCCGCGACCCGATGGCGGAAGTGCGCCACCTGCGCGCGCTGATTTTCCAGCGCGGCGAGCCCAACTTGCGCGTGCTGCAGGAAGGTATCCGCATTCTCGAAACCGTCGATCGCCGCGCCGACCTCGCTGCGCTCTCTGTGCCGAGCGCGTGGATCGTGGGCCATCGCGACCGCATTGTGCCGCCCGCCGCCATGGCGTGGTCGGCCGAGCAAGCGCGCGGTAGTTACACAGAAATCGCGCATGCCGGCCACGCACCGTTCTTCGGCTATGCGGGTGATGTCGCGAACGCACTGATGCCGTTGCTGGATAGCTTTCAATGACCGACTCGCATTTCGACCGCCAGCAGGTGCGCCGCAATTTTGGCCGCGCGGCGAACACGTACGAGCAACACGACGCCTTGCAGCGCGAAGTGCAGACGCTGCTGCTCGACCGCCTGGGCTTTTACCTGGAAACACCCGAGCGGGTGATCGACGTCGGCGCTGGCACTGGTCGAGGCACCGCCTTGCTGCGCAAGCGCTACCCGAAGGCGCAGGTCGTCGCGTTTGACCTGGCGCTGCCTATGTTGCGCGCCGCAAAGAAGAACAGCAGTTGGCTGAAGCCGTTCCAGCGCGTGTGCGCGGAAGCCACGTCGCTGCCGTTGCCTGACCACAGCGTGGATGTGTTGCATTCCAACCTGTGCTTCCAGTGGATCGACGACTTGCCCGCGCTGTTCGGCGAATGCGTGCGCGTGCTCAAGCCCGGCGGCCTGCTGGTGTTCTCGACGTTCGGCCCCGATACCTTGAAGGAGCTACGCGCTGCATGGGCTGAAGCCGATCAGCAGCCGCACGTGAGCCGCTTCCTCGACATGCACGACCTGGGCGATGCGATGATCAACGCAGGCCTGCGCGACCCGGTGCTGGACGTGGATCGCTACACGCTTACCTACAGCGAGCCGCGCCTGCTGCTCAAGGAACTGCAGGGGCTGGGCGCGACCAATGCCGACCGCGAGCGCGAGCGGCATCTGTTGGGCAAGAAGCATTACCAGCGCATGCTGGCGGCATACGAAACGATGCGCGTGGACGGCCGTATTCCTGCGACGTGGGAAGTGGTCACAGCCCATGCGTGGGGACCGCCGCATGGACAATCGCGCCGCTTGGCGGGCGGCGGCGAGATGGCCAGCTTCTCTATCGACAGTCTGCGCGGCTCGCGCCGACGCTGAAGGTCCCTGTCCATTCAAGACACGTTGTGCGGACGCGGAGTGCACCCGCACATCGTGGTCAACGACAGATCAAAGAATCAACGAGCACTGCTCTACGCCCTGACGCCCCTTGGTTTCATCAACCTGATGAAGCGCGGAACGGGCGGCGAACACGCCCATCTTCACTTCCTGCCAGACGTAGTAGGTCTTACCTGCCTGCATGTCCATCGTCAGTGTGGAGTCCACTTCCGTCTTGGACACGATGGTGTGCGTGCCTGGAGCAAGCTCTTTGCGCAGGTAGGTGTTCGCTGCAGTGTCGCCTACCGACTGACCGTCGATCAGCAATGGCATCTTGATGGCAGCGCCCATCGACTCGTTGCGAAAAATATAGACCACTGCCTTGTCCGTCGATGGCATGAACTGCTTGGCCTGAGCATCGGCCCCCTTGTTCGCCATCGGGACGCTGGCGCAACCGGTAAGCACCAACATGGCGATGAGCGACATCGTCATCAGCATCTTGCGGATCATAGTTTCCCCCTGTGGATCAGTTTCGATTGTTTGCACACGCGCTGGCCCGACGCCCTGAATAGAATCAGCACGCAGTCTCAGCCATACGCTGTGGCGCCATCGCCCCCTCGGTGATGGCGGACGGATGCTCGCACGTCGAATGAATTTGCCGCAATAACCCGAACGAACAACGCAAGGGCTCCATTTGTTGCGGCTATCCGTTCCCGCTATAGGCTCTTGTAGCGAAAGCAGTTCACTGTGTGGTCATTGACCATGCCCGTAGCCTGCATAAAGGCATAGCAGATCGTGGTGCCAACAAAGCGGAACCCACGTTTCTTCAGGTCCTTGCTCATGCGGTCGGATAGCGGCGTGCTCGCAGGCACATCACCCTGACCCGTCCAACGGTTGCGGATGGGCTTGCCGTCCACGAAGGACCACAGATACTTGTCGAGGGTGCCGAATTCATCGATGACCTGCAGCGCCGCGCGGGCGTTATCGCGCGCGGCGAATACCTTGAGCCGGTTACGCACGATGCCGGGGTCTAGCAACGCCTTTTCCAGCTCTCGATCTTTCATGGCCGCGACGCGGTCGATGTCGAAATCGTGAAACACGCGCCGATAGTTGCCGCGCTTGAGCAGAATGGTGCGCCACGACAAGCCCGCCTGTGCGCCTTCCAGGCATAGGAACTCAAACAGCATCTGGTCGTCGTGCAACGGCGTACCCCACTCGCTGTCGTGGTAGTCGTGCATATCTTCGCTATTGCCCCAGGGGCAGCGCTGTTTCGCTTTTGTCGCCATATTGTCAATCCGCGGCTTCGTCGCCGCGCTCCTTGCGAAAACCCATTACTGCACCCACCGCAGCGGCAACCACAGCAAACCAATGCCAGGGGGACAACGTCTCATGCAACCAGGACATACCCAACAAGAGGGCGATGCCAGCAACGGCGAATGTCCATCCATGCTCTGGCTTACGAAACAGCAGCATCGTGCTGGCAATCAATAACAGCACGGCACCGATGCCCGTCGGCACCATCTGAAGCCACGAAAGTTCGCCTAGCGAGACCATCGACCCAAGGGTCCACAGGCGAGCCAGCATGCCAAGGAAGGCCAGAAGGCCCACGCAAGCCACGAATACATTTCTTGTACGCGCTCTCGTCATGGCGATCCCTTGTTAAGCTTCCTCTTCCTCGACGAGCCACGACGCTATCCCAGCCCAGCGTGTCGAACAAGGGCATCGCGTCGCATAGCGGGACCACTTAGGGAACAGCATGAATTCAACGCCCTCTTCACGCGGCGCCGTGATGGCCCTGCTCGCCACCATCATCATCTGGGCCTATAGCTGGGTTGTGATGAAGCAGGTACTGCAACATGCGGGCCCGTTTGATTTCGCGGCGATCCGCTATGTGTTGGGTGCCATCGTGCTGTTCGGTGCGTTGCTGGCGACGAAACAATCACTGCGTCCACCACCGCTACTGCCCACGGCGCTGATCGGCTTGTGCCAGACCACGGCGTTCCAGGGCCTGGGTCAATGGGCACTCGTGAGCGGTGGCGCGGGACACGTCGCCCTGCTGGCCTACACCATGCCGTTCTGGGCGGTGCTGCTGGCGTGGATGATGCTGGACGAACGCCTCACATCACGGCGCTGGTTGGGCCTGGGTTTGGCCGCGATCGGACTGATCTGCATCATCGAGCCTTGGCATGGGCTAGGCAGCATCCAAAGCACTTTGCTTGCCATCGGCGCGGGCTTCGCCTGGGCCATGGGTACGGTGCTGAGTAAACGCGTGTTCCAGCGCCATGCGCCCTCCCCGCTTTCGCTCACGGCATGGCAGATGCTGTTCGGTGCGCTTGGCTTGGTCATCGTGACGTCGTGTGTACCGCAACGGCCTATCGACTGGACGTGGGGCTTTATCAGTGGCCTGGCTTACAGCGTGGTGTTCGCTTCCAGCATCGCCTGGGGACTGTGGCTGATCGTGTTACACCGGCTGCCCACTGCTGTGGCCAGCATCGCCAGCCTTGGCGTGCCCATTGTCAGTGTGCTGCTGGCCTGGGCGATCCTGCATGAGCAACCCACCGGGATGGAGATCGTGGGCATCGTATTCATCCTGCTCGGGCTGGTGGCGGTAAGCGGCATCCGCCTACGCAGCGTACGCACCGCTGGGAGTTAAAATGCGGGGTTTGTAACGGTTGGGAGATCCCCTCATGAACGTCAAGGACAGCAACGGAGCCGTGCTCGCAGATGGCGACTCGGTGCAGGTCATCAAGGATCTGAAGGTGAAGGGCTCGTCGCAGACGCTTAAGCGTGGCTCGGTGTTCAAATCCATTCGGGTGGATGAGGACAATCCGGAGGAGGTCGAGTGTCGTGATGGGCGTTCGACGTTGGTGTTGAAGACGTGTTTTATCAAGAAGGTTTGATGTAGCGCGGTCTGCACGCTAGCGCGGTCCGCACGCTTCAGCTCTGCTCCCTCTCCCCTTCGGGGAGAGGGTTGGGGTGAGCCCCGAAAAGGGGGTGAAGGTTGGGTGCTCGCCTCATCGTTTCATCTTTGCCGTCATCCCGGCGTAGGCCGGGATCCAGTAGCCGTGCGTATGGTTATCGCCTCGTGCGTTATCGCGACCTGGCCGCTTACGCAGCGGGCGTTTCGACCTCCTGCCGGGGGCGGAGTCACTTTTCTTTGCTTGCCCAAAGATCCCACGGGGACTAGCTTCGCGTCGAAAGTAACCCAAAGAAAGGGCACCCCCGTCGCGTCGCCGGCCGATAAAGCCGGCCGGTGCGTGAGGATCGGCCGGGCTTTTCGACAGGGCATCCTGCCCTGACGAAAAGTGCCGGGCATCGTGCCCGGCACCCCTTCGGGGCCTGATCGTCCGCCCCTCACCGCCGCTCAAGGGGGCCCGAAGGTCAACAGCGA
>NZ_JAELTQ010000352.1 GCF_016428905.1 Dyella sp. ASV24
GCTTGATGCGGTCCTTGATGCTAATCTGGAATTCCGACTGCGCCAAGCCTGCCTGCACCTCGGCTGCGTCAAAGAAGCGGCTTCTAATAGTGTAGAATCTGCACAGCAAGTCGGCATGCGTCACATCCGTCTCGGCCAAGCGCTGCAAAAAGGTGATGACATGGGGCGAGTCAATGGCCAGGATGCGATCTGTCCAGCCCTGCTGAATATACCACTCGTACAAGTCAAAGTGAAACACTTCATCATCAGATCCGTTGACAACGTCATACGCTTCAACCCGCTTTGTTGCTATCAAAGTCGGCTTGCCATCCATCATTTCCGGCTCCTTACTAGACGCATTGTCCAGGTGACGGAGGACCTCGTGAATCATGTCGTAGCACTTCTTACGC
>NZ_JAELTQ010000353.1 GCF_016428905.1 Dyella sp. ASV24
CCCCCCCCCCCCCCCCCCCCCCCCCCCCCCCCCCCCCCCCCCCCCCCCCCCCCCCCCCCCCCCCCCCCCCCCCCCCCCCACCCCCCCCCCATTCCAGCTTCGTCGGCAGCGTCAGATGTGTATAAGAGACAGCTGTTGGGTTGTAATTCTCCCTTTTATTTGCCAGTGTCCTAGAACAAAGCTCCAATAATGTCTCTTGAACGGATTTCATAACCCCAAGGAAATCGCGGTTCGTAGCTTCGTCCCTGTCTCTTATACACATCTCCGAGCCCACGAGACAGGACAGTCCATCTCGTATTCCGTCTTCTGCTTGAAAAAGGGGGGGGGGGGGGGGGGGGGGGGGGGGGGGGGGGGGGGGGGGGGTGGGGGGGGGGGGGGGGGGG
>NZ_JAELTQ010000354.1 GCF_016428905.1 Dyella sp. ASV24
TACCATTAGTGGGAAATGTTTATCTTGCTACATAGAAGTGTTGTCAGCACCTTTGACACGACCTGTAGATGCATCCTTGAATTACTAGCCTTTAGAACGTCAACGTAACACCTGAAGCAATGGCCTTTTGCCGTATAATAGTAAAACTTGGCAACCTAAAGTATTTATGAAAATGGACACTAAATTTTGACAAGGTTGCCCGGGTTGTCGTTTGATGACTAACTAGCACCGGCTGGATACCCTATGCTGACCCGTGGTGCCCGTGGTCAGGCATACTAATATGTCTTGAGTAAGGTGTGGGAATTTAAAACAACCATTGTGAGTATCTTCACTCCAAGTAAATCTATAATAGAATGCGCCGGTTCAGATGCTGTGCATTACCCTTTGT
>NZ_JAELTQ010000355.1 GCF_016428905.1 Dyella sp. ASV24
CCGCTAACCTTGACCACTCAGCCTGTCGAATCGGCAACTCGAACCATCACCCTCAGAGCAGCCGGAGAATGGCGCTTCCAAGTGCCGACCGGATCCTCCGTTGCTCTCAAAGTCCTCTCTGGAACCGCTGAAAAGGACGGCGTCGAATTGGCCGCCCGCCACGCCTACAAGTTTTCCGGCATCAAGTCCAAGATCCTGACCTGGCACGGCTGCGAGCTCCAAGTCGAAGGCCGCTGCGAAGCCGAAGCCGTTGCCGAGTACCCGCAACCGACTGCCAACCCTGCGACATCATATGTGAATCTTCATGCGCGTCTGTCAGAGATGCGCGCTGCTGCGGCGAGCCAGCGTCGCGAGGGCCCGCGTATCCTCGTTGCTGGGCCGCCAAGT
>NZ_JAELTQ010000356.1 GCF_016428905.1 Dyella sp. ASV24
CCCCCCCCCCCCCCCCCCCCCCCCCCCCCCCCCCCCCCCCCCCCCCCCCCCCCCCCCCTTCTTTCTTGATCCCCCCCCCCCCCTCTCCCCCACCATTCCAGCTTCGTCGGCAGCGTCAGATGTGTATAAGAGACAGGAGTGAGCCTAGCTGCAGACTAATATCATGTTAACAAAGCGGCTTACTCGACATCCTGGTCAGCTTCTGTGAATACCTCTTTCGATCTACTATCCAACACGGCCATAGTATAGCACTGTCTCTTATACACATCTCCGAGCCCACGAGACAGGACAGGCCATCTCGTATGCCGTCTTCTGAGTGACAAGGGGGGGGGGGGGGGGGGGGGGGGGGGGGGGGGGGGGGGGGGGGGGGGGGGGGGGGGGGGGGGG
>NZ_JAELTQ010000357.1 GCF_016428905.1 Dyella sp. ASV24
TTATTGCATGACGCCATTAATTATACATGTATCGCAAAAAAAAAAAAAGCCTTCTCTTTACGACGTACACAGCGGCAAAAGTTTTTCTACATGGGACAATTTCATTCCACATATTCTCGTAGTCATGATAACCCCGCAAAGTTTGTCAATTAGCATTGAGACAGCGGGGAATTTAAATCCCATGTGGTTTGATTCCCGCATTCCAGCAGTTTGGTTGAGAACGATCTTGGATCTCCTGGCTTTTCCACATTTCATGACTTGGACAAATGGACATTCCTTCATGAGTAAAAAAATTGTAAAAATATCAGCTTACAAAGTAAACATAATATGGTGATGTGCCCACGATGAAAGTGTCGCGTGGTGCCATGACGCCAATTTTCGTTGAC
>NZ_JAELTQ010000358.1 GCF_016428905.1 Dyella sp. ASV24
GGGGCTCCTGCCCCGACGAAAAGGAATCGGCATCCCTGCCGATTCCCCTGCGGGCCTTCTCTCCACCCGCCCGCCGCCTCATACGGGGCCCGGAAGATCAAAAGCGAAAGCGGACGGCTCGTGCAGCTGCGCTGCACATCGCATCGCAGAAGGTCGCGTTGCTCCCGCTCTAGAGCAGGGACACAAAGCCAAGGTAGAAGACAACCACGATGCCGTTAGGTGTCGAGTTCTCAACATCGATCGGGAAGCGTGGCGTCTGCATTACCTTGCCCCAGTAGTAGGAAAGCGTAGCGTCCCCTTTTCCTCGCCTCGGCGGTAGGAAAGCGTAGCGTCTTCTCTCCCTAGCCCCAGAGGTAGGGAAGCGTAGCGAAGCCTGCTTTAAGTC
>NZ_JAELTQ010000359.1 GCF_016428905.1 Dyella sp. ASV24
AGTGCTTCCTCCTCACCGTGGACAAAACGGCCCGGACGAACCTCTTGCACTACCGTGATGGTCCTCGTGACGCGTTGTGGCGCTTGCTATAGGCCAGGTTCCCCTCGTTTGATATCGACGGACGCCTTCTGCCAAGACCAATGCCGTGCTTCCTTCAGTGTCTTGCCAGTTGTTACTTGCGGCCAATAATGCTTGTACCACGGTGACAATGTTGGATTGACCGGGAAAAAGGTGTGGTCCAATCAATCAGAGACTACCTATTACCATGTATAATAGGATATTACGAGTATACAGAATGTCTCGAAACGGAGTGAGGCGGGTGTTACTGGTGTTGGCCCTAACTCAACTGGTCTATTTCCGAATACAGTAAGCTACATGCATGGT
>NZ_JAELTQ010000360.1 GCF_016428905.1 Dyella sp. ASV24
GTAATCGTCAGCTAGGCCGTTAAAAGTAATATGGCTCTCCAACGGACTGGGCCATAGACTGAATTCAGCAACACATGCTGACTCGGGCAACTTACGCTCCAAAGACGTAGAAAGTCTGTTGGGTTCAGTTAGGAGTTATTCAAGATAAGTTTCGAGTCGAGGTGGAAGGACGAACCTTTTCGTTAATACCTGAAAACATGACGGGTACAAGTAACGAGCCTCCACCATACCCAACAGCCCATCCGGCGACACCGAAGGCATTGCCCTTGGCCCGCAACCAAGTTGGGAAAATTTCCGTCGGGTAGATAAACGGAATCATCAACCAGGAAGAGCTGAAAATAAGGATGTATACGAACACCATCGCAGCCGCTGCAGTACTATAC
>NZ_JAELTQ010000036.1 GCF_016428905.1 Dyella sp. ASV24
TGCTGCGGGCGTTGGCCTTACGGCCATTTTCTTTGGGTTACTTTTCTTTTGGGCCAGCAAAAGAAAAGTGACTCGAGCGTCGGCAGACGATCGAAACGCCCGCTGCGTAAGCGGCCAGGTCGCGATAAAGCAAGAGGCGACAGTCAAACACTGGCGAAACGGGATCTTGGTTTCCATTGGGACAACGGCACAGATGAAACCGAGAGGCGAGCACCCACCCCTCACCCCAACCCTCTCCCCGAAGGGGAGAGGGAGCAGGACTGAGGCGCTCTGCAGACTCCCCTGGCACCACATCCTGCGATGCGTGCACCGCACCCACCGCACCCACGCATCAGCAAAGCGAATCCCCGGCAACACACCTGAAACGCGCCACCTGGAAGCTTCAACACCCCCATGCAGCCAAGTGCAAAGCACAGAAAGAACCACCGCACACCAACCCCTCACGACCCATGCTAGCCTCCGCCATCCACCTCGCCGGCACCCACCATGCTCACCGTCCACCACCTCAACAACTCCCGTTCCCAGCGCGTGCTCTGGCTGCTGGAAGAGCTGGAAGTCCCCTACGAGATTCGCAAGTACCAGCGTGATCCCAGCACCATGCTGGCGCCGCCGGAGTTGCGTGCCATTCATCCGTTGGGCAAGTCGCCGGTGATTGAAGATGAGGGGCGCGTGGTGGCGGAGTCGGGGGCTATCGTGGAGTACCTCGTCGATCACTACGACACGGGACGTCTTGCGCCGCTGCCTGGGATGCCCGAGCGACTACGCTTCACCTACTGGTTGCATTACGCGGAAGGCTCCGCGATGCCGCCGCTGTTGCTCAAGCTGGTGGCAGCGCGCATTGCGAGCGCTCCCATGCCGTTCTTCGCCAAACCTGTTGCGCGGAAGATCGCCGGCAAGTTGCAAAGCACGTTTGTCGATCCGCAGCTCGCGTTGCATTTGCGCTATGTCGACACAGAACTTGCCGCCACTGGCTGGTTCGTTGGCACGGAGTTCAGCGCGGCGGACATCCAGATGAGCTTTCCCATGGAAGCCGCGATGGCACGCAGCGGCATCGCCGATAAGTTGCCGAACATCGCTGCGTTCGTAAAGCGCATTCAGCAGCGACCAGCCTACAAGCGCGCGCTTGAGCGCGGTGGCCCTTACACATTGGGTTGAGTGATGCAGGACAGATTGCGCAGAAGGTGCGCTCCTGTCCTCTGCCGGGGGTTTGCGTCTCTCCAGGGGTTAGCTGGACCCGTCGAGTCGCACGGCGTTGTCTACAGGAGCGCATCCTCTGCGCAATAGCGCCGTTACGTTCGGCGCTGTGAAATCAGGAAGGTTTGCAACCGGTGCCGCAGGTACATAGTTGCTGCCCGCACACCCGACCTGCGGCTACCCGGCTGCAAGCCTTCCTGATCTCACGCGACTATCTATGACTATGGGTGCGCGCCGTGGTTCCCGAAGGAAGAACGTCGGGAGGCATGATCCGATGACAACGCGAATGTCTTACCAAAGAATGCGCCGGCTGTGATATGTCCGCGCGGGTGCAAACAAGCGTCGCTGGCTCAAGCACATCACAAGATAAAGCGACGAGAGCGCAAGGCCTCGCCATAGAGCGACATCTTGATGCGGTCGAAGTATCAGTTCGACGATGGAAAGTGCGAACAGCAACGTCGATAGAATCATGCCGACGGCGCGCCACCTAATGTTTCGGTGTTGATGCGTGAGTGTCTTCATACGGGCATTGTCGGCGTGCGCTTCGTAAAGAAGCGATATCGCTTCACGTAGGGCACCGTATAGAACACGTAAAGAAGCTACGGCCACGCCGATTTCCATGGCGGGGCGCAGGTATGTCGGGCTGCGATCGGGCATCCAATTGCTGTTGCGACAGCGACTGGCGTATCAGGAAAACTTCAAGTTCATGAAGGGTTTCCATCAGAAATGGATTTTTTGTTGAACGTTGCGTGAAGCGACAAGTTCACGCAAGCAAGCGAAAGGTTATCGCAGCTCTCGGGGAGTAACACCAACGGATGCGTTCGATCCGTTGTTTCCGTTGAGCTGCAGAGAGCCTCATGAAGATCCCCATCCTCATGTATCACAACATCGCGGAGGTGCCTGAGGGCATTAACGTGTATCGCAGCCTGTATGTGTCGCCGGCTGCTTTCGCTCGACAGATGGCGTTGCTGCGTATGCTCGGCTATCGCGGTGTATCCATGTCCGATGCCATGGTCTATCTGCAGGGCGGCAAGGAAGGGAAGATCGTCGTCATCACGCTCGACGATGGCTATGTCGACAACCTCGAATGGGCGATGGAGACCTTGCGTCGCTACGGCTTCACGGCGACTTGCTATGCGGTCAGTGGATATCTCGGCCAGTACAACGCTTGGGATGATGAAAAGCTCGGCGTGCGCAAGCCGCTGATGTCTGCAGAAGAGCTTCGCGCCTGGCACGCTGGTGGTATGGAAGTCGGCGCGCACTCGCGCACGCACGTACGGCTCAGCCAGTGCAGCGATCAGCAACAGCGCGAAGAGATCCATGGCTGTAAAGCTGAGCTGGAGGATCGCCTCGGTATTGGCGTCACGCAGTTCTGCTATCCGTATGGCGACTACGACGAGCGCGCCGTCCACGCAACGCGCGAAGCCGGCTATGCCGCTGCAACTACGACCGATCGCGGACGGGCGACGGTCGGCTCATCCACAGACCTATGGCGTCTGCCGCGCATCCAGGTCGCACGTCGTCATCTGTTGCCGCAGGTGGCGGCAAAGGTGCTCACCCGTTACGAGGACAAGCGCGCATGAAGCTGCTCTTCGTTGGCACCAATCCCGAGAACACCGGTGCGGCCACGCATTTCGTGGCGCTTGCCCGCGCCTTGTCGCAGGCAGGGCATCCGGTGGAAAGCATTGTTTCCCGCCAAGGTTTGATCGGCGATGGCATGGCGGCATCGCGTGTGCCAGTGTTTCCCGGCAAGTTCCGCAACGTGTTTGATCTGCGTGGCTACACCGCGGTGCTGCGGCGCATTGAACGGTTCGCACCGGACTGGCTGGTGGGCAACTTCGGCAAGGAGTACTGGCCATTGATTGCGTGCGGCCGCTTGACGGGCACGCCGGTGGCCTTGTTCCGCCACCGCAATCCGCGCATGAGCCGGTTGTCGGAATACGGCATACCACGACTGGCGCAACGCTTCATCGCGGTATCCGAGTTTGCGCGGGATGCCTACCTGGACCGGGGCGTGCCGCCTGACCGTGTGCACATCTCCTACAACCCGGTGGACATCCACGAGTTCCGGCCAGACCTGACACGGCGCATGCAAGTGCGTCGCCAATTCGGTATGCCTGAGGACGCCATTGTCATGGGCTATGCGGGTCGCATGCACGGTGGCAAGGGTGTCACCCAGTTGATGCAGGCGGCGAACGAAGCCATGGCTGAGGAGCCTCGCTTGCATATGCTCTGGGTGGGCAACGGACCCGAAGAACACGCCGTGCACGCGATGGCGGCGCAGGGTGGCGCAGCGGGGCGCCATCATTTCACTGGTTGGGTGAACGACACCTCGCGCTACTACTGCGCGTTCTCGTTCCTGGCGTTTCCGTCGGTGGAGCTGGAAACGTTCGGCCGTGTGGCTATCGAAGCGCAGGCGTGCGGTGTGCCTGTGCTGGGTAGTCGTATCGGCGGCGTACCGGAAACCATGGAAGACGGTATGACAGGGTGTCTGCTCGAACCGGGCAATATCGCCGAGTGGCGCAGTGCCATTCTCGCCATGTGCAGCCCTGGCGTGTTCCGGCGCATGGGCATCGCGGCGCGCGTCCATGTGATGGAGCATTTCAGCAACGCGGCCGTGGCACGCGATTTCGAACGATTGCTGCGTTTCGGTAGCGAGCCGGTGCATCACCTGCATCACGCCATCACTTGAACGACCCGCGGCGTCATTGTCACGCCTTCACAAAGTCGCGACGCGAAGGCACTTGACTATCGATTAACCAAGTGGTTAATTGAAGGCATGGCAAATACAGACGACCCGCTGTCCATCACCTTCGCCGCGCTGGCGGACCCCACGCGCCGCGCCATTCTGACTCGCCTGGCCAGGGGCGAAGCGACCGTGGGTGAGCTGGGCGAGCCGTTCGAGATGTCCGCGCCGGCCATCTCCAAGCACCTGCGGGTGCTGGAAAGCGCGGGACTGATCGCGCGCGAGGTGGATGCTCGCTGGCGTATTTGCCGTCTACGCGCCGAACCCATGCACGATGCGCACGATTGGCTGGAGGCGTATCGCCGTCATTGGGAAGGCAATCTGGATCGACTGGTCGAGTTTGTCGAACGAACCCACCGCGCCGAGGCAAAGAAACCTGCGAGCGGCGCGCCACGTGCACCGAGGAAAAAGCCATGACCACCCAAGCTGCAACGTTCGAACTGGAAATGACCCGCTTCATCCGCGCACCGCGTGACAAGGTGTTTGAAGCTTTTACCGATGAGGCCGCCATGGCCGCCTGGCACTGCCCGCGCGGCTTGAGCGTGGGCGAGGTGAGTGCCGACGCTCGGGTGGGAGGTCGCTATCGCATCACCATGGTGACCAAGGATGGCGTGGTGCATGGTTCGGGCGGCGTGTATCAGGTGATCGAGCGCCCGTCGTTCCTTGCCTATACCTGGGCGTGGGATGGCGAAGGCGAGGTGGCTTCACGCACCACGCTCATCGAAGTCACCCTGACTGAAAAAGATGGCGGCACGCAGCTCCATATGCGCCACACCGGCTTCCCCGATGCGGCCGTGCGCGACGATCACCATCAGGGCTGGACGTCTGTGTTCAATCGACTGGTCGATTATCTGGACCCGGAAGGCACGGCGGGCAACGTGGTCGTGGTGGGCAGCCCCATCAGCCCCTATATACGCGCGGTACGCATTGCGCTGGCGGAGAAGGGCGTGGCGTACACGCTCAAGCCGGTGGCACCTCATAAGCCCGAGGTCGATGCCATCCATCCGTTTGGCCGCATTCCTGCGCTGTACGACGGCCCGCTGGAGTTCTACGAAACGCGAGCCATCCTGCGCTATATCGACGAAGCCTTCGAAGGGCCGGCCCTGTTTCCGGCGGGTGGTGTCAGCTCGCGTGCGCGGGCAGAGCAGTGGTACAGCGTGCTGAACGACTACGGTTACGACGCCATCGTCAAGCGCGGCGTGCTGCAGTACATGTTCCCATCGGGCGAAGGCGGACAGCCGAATCGCGCGATCATCGATGCTGCCGTGCCGGATATCGATCGCCTGCTGGCGACGCTCGATGAGGGTTATGGTCCGCGCGACTATCTGGTGGGCAATGCACCGTGCATCGCGGATTACCTCGCCGCGCCGTTGCTATATACGCTGTCCAAGATGCCGGAAGGCCCGGCTCTGCTCGCCAAGTATCCCAACGTGCAGCGCGCGCTGGCGGCGATGGAGGCAAGGCCGAGCTTCCAGTTGGCCCAGCCGGATTTCGAAGGCAAGGGCGAGGCGTCTAACGTTACGCCGCTGCGTAAGGCGAGTGCGGCCTGACGTGGATATCGAACGGGCAACGCATGCCGTGGCGTTGCCCGTTCCTTTACGCATTCAGTCGTTGCCCGCAGCCGACTGAAACGCCTTATCGCGCAACTTCACTCGCTGCCACTGCCAAACCCGACACCACGCCCAGCGACGGGTCACCGTGCACCAATGGAATTTCGGGGAAGCAGGCTTGCACGCGGGCTTTCACTTGCGGGGAGCGCGAGGTGCCGCCGGTGAGGAATACGCTGGCGGGCAGGGCAGTGAGGTCATCGCGTACGGTGCTGAGTGTGCGTTCCAGCAGGGTGAGGAACGGTTCGATGGCCGAATCGAGGTCCTCGCGCGTGGCATCCACGCCAAGGCCGGGTTCGATGAAGTCCAGCGGTGCGCGATGTTCCGTTGCACCACTCAGCATGATCTTGGTGCGCTCGGCGGCCTGGTTGAGGCGTGTGGTGGCGCCCAGTTCCTGTAGCGCGCGCAGACGTGGGCCGTAGGGCGCGGCGACCAGGCGGTAGTTCTGTTTGCGGAATTCGCGCTGCTTGGGCAGGTTGTATACGCTGGCCGCTTCCACGAACTGATGCTGCGGCACGCGCACGATGTCCTTGCCCATCAGCGGCATGAAGCTGTGCAGGCTCACGCCCACGTCCAGGTCGGTACCACCCTTGGGTAGGCCCCAGTTGCGCGCGACCAGCGGCATGGCGTTGCCACCCAGTTCGGCGTGCGTGACGTCGGTGGTGCCGCCGCCGATATCCACGATCAGGGCGTGCTGCCGTTCGTCGAGGCTCTTGTGGTAATGCATCGCCGCCGCGGCGGGTTCCTCAAGGAAGCTCACTTCGTCGAAGCCCGCGGTGGTTGCCGCCTCGCGCAGGATCTCGATGGCCTGTTCCGAGCCGGCCGCACCCATGGAGCTGCGAAATTCCACCGGCCGGCCGATCACCGCGCCGCGCACCGGCTCGCCAAACTGGCGGCTGGCCGTGAGTCGAATGTGTTCCAGGATGTGCGTGGCGATATGCACGATTACCTTGCGCACCTGCGGGTCCAGCCGAAAACCGAACATCGATTTGGGCGATTCGATCAGGTTGCCGCCACCGCTCTCCAGATAGCCTTCCACGGCTTCTTCGCCGAACAGTGCGTGCTGGAAGCTGGCGACGGTAGTGGTGGCCGCGCGCGCCTGTTCCTCCATCCACTGCCGGCGCACCACGCGCAGGGCGTCGCGGCGCAGCTCTTCATCTGTGCGCGTCACCGCCAAGCCGGCTGCTTGTTGTCGGCGCAACTCGGTGCGGGCGGAGCGGATATGGGTTTCCAACTGCGCTTCCAGTTCAGGCGTCAGTTCGAAGTCGCTGGGGTCGGGTACCAACTCGGGGAAGTACACGGCCGTGCGGAACTGCTCCGCCTCGCCAAAACGGACCAGGGTGAGTTCGCCGTCGATGATGGCGGCCGCTGCGGAATAGCTGGTGCCGAAGTCGATGCCGATGTACATAAAAAAGGCCACGCGCGGAGGGGCAATCGACCATTATCTCAGGTCTGACGCCGCCATGCCTGGTGCGTTGGGCGAGCCGCTTCGAGTGGTTCAGGGGCATCCAGACAGGTCTGCGGCGTGCTTAGGGCCACCAAGGGCGACGCGCGGCCCGGGCGCAGGGCAGGGCGGCAACCTCGAGCTGGTTTGAAAGCGCGGTCACCGCGTGGTCGCGGGGCGGGGCCTTTCGGTTCATGCCGATGGTGCAGTTTGTCGAATGGACCTCTGTCCGTGGGGTGTCTCATACATCGGTGCGAACGATGGGCTTTGCGATTGTCGCCCGTCATCTATACGTAGCCTTGCCGGAGTATCTGTGCGCTCTAAAGATCCGCATCGGTAACGTTCTTTTCGCGATGCGGGCTTCAACGGTGGAACGAGATCTTGTTCTCGCGCTGACATCCTATGGAGGCGACCGATATGCCGCGTTCCGACGATGAAAAGATCCGCTCGGGTTTGAACTGGTTGATGGCCGCGCTTGTGATGGCTGCTCCGCTGGCGTGGGTCGGTTCCCATTCGCTTGAGGAGCCCCTGTACGTTGCACACGCCTCGGCGGCCGTCGGTCCATCGGCGAGCTACTTTCCCGAAGATGCCGGGCTTGCCGCACGCGTGCGGAGCAACAAGGGCACTCACCACGTCGACGCCATCGGGGCACACGCTGGCGCTGATGCTGTAGCGTCGAGCCGCTGACGGTCGGCGGTTCACCGCGGGGATGCGGTGCGCGCCCAGCCGAGCAGGTCACCCGTGCTGCTGTGCTGCAAAATGATCGATGACGACCTGATTGCGGCCGTTGACCTTGGCTTGGCGCATGGCCTTGTCGGCACGGGAGATCAAGCTCTCGATGCTTTCACCGGGGCGGTTGCACTGCGCAATGCCGATACTGATCGTCAGTGGTCGATCCGGCCGATGCACGGCGCGCACGGTCTCGCGTAGTTGCTCAGCTCGCGCGTAGGCGTGCTGGAGCGTGGCGCCTGGCAGGAGCAGCACAAATTCCTCACCACCGACTCTTCCCGCAAGATCCGCATCGCGCATCTGTGAGCGCAGTCCATCGGCCAGCTTGATCAGCACCTCATCGCCAGCGGCATGGCCGAACGCATCGTTGAGCTGCTTGAAGTGATCGGCGTCCAGATAGAGCACGGCGCCCGGAATCCGCCGTAGATAGATGTCCTCCAACGCAAAGCGCGCCAACTCAAGAAAGCGGTTGCGTTGCAGCAGCCCGGTCAGCCCATCGGTGTGGGCCTGCTCCCTCAGTTGCTTCTCCAGTCGGAACTGTTCGAACAGTGTGCGTGTGATAAAGGCACGTAGCACGGCCGCTACGGAGATGGCGATCGTCATGTAGACGGCGTACTGGAACACCGGTATCCCGTTGACAGAACCCATCAGCAGCATCGGCAGCGGGCCAAGCGCACACAGCAGCATGGCAGCGATGAAATCCCAGCGGCCGATCCAGATGACCGATGACGCGACGGGTAACAGCAAGCCCGGCAACACCAGTCGTTGCCCAGGCACCTGCCCGATGCCGTTGAGATTGATGCCGATCTCCAATATCAGCACGCATGCCAGGGCGAGAAGGCTGAGCGGTATCGGCCGCCGTTCCCGGCGAGTGACCATGGCCAATACGGCCAGTGGGACGGTGGGCACCAGCCGCAATGGCAGGGGAACCGGTGAGGCACTGACCAGTGCCCGCCCGCCAGCGGCCAGCGGATAAGCGATCACAGCCAACAAGGTGAGTGCATGAATCGCCGGCGCCATGCGCTGAGCCAAGTAATGCATGTACTCGTGCCGATGGCTCGGGTCGTCGGCTCGCTGTTGCTTGGCGAACGGGTGGTGCATGCGTGTCTCAAGGCGCGGAAATCGGCCAGTTACTGCAATAAGCAGCAAGATGGATGCCATAAGCCTTGAATTGAGGCCCGCTGCCGGTTCCTAGGCGAACTCGTCGCATGGGGCGGAGGGCTTTGCCTTACGTGGAAGGGCAAGCAACGACGCCGTACGGCAGTGTCTGCGCCGGACCGGCATCGGGGCGAGTCGCGAACCTTTATCCAGCGCAGGCTACGCTCATGGCTAGCGGTCAGTGCTTCCGCTGTTGCTCGATCTTGCGCAGCGCATCCTCGGTAAACGGTGCGCAGTTCTTCAGCTCGGGCAGTCGTCGCTGGTAGTCGTCGAACATGGATGCGTGGAATTCGCTTTCGCTGTAATGGCAAAGCAGAGTGGGCTGGCGTTGGCGGTCGACGGGGCGTTGGAATGTGTTGGTGTCGAGCGTGAAGATGGCCTGCGGCAACGGCATGTTCGCAAAGGCGATGCGATAGCCGATGGCCGCGGCTTCGTCGTCGGCGACAACGCGGCGTGCCTGGCCTCGGGACGCGCCATCGTCGAAGTACAGCACCATCGGGCGTTGCAGCAGTTCGCTGGCGGCTCCGTCGAAATGGAACAGACGCGCCGGCGCGTAAAGGTTGGTGGTGTCCTGTGTCCCGACCGGTTGGGCGAAGATCCAGGTGCGCTGATCGTCGTACACCACCAGTTGGATATCGCCGGTTTGGGCGCCGGAAGCGGTCATGTCGTGCCAGATATCGCTGTGCCGCAGCGCCACCGGTACGGCGCCCCTGGCGGTGAGGTTGTACGTGTCGATGCTGTCCTGGCGTCCAAGCAGGATGTCGTCGTCTTTGGCTGGAGAGCCTTCGTAACGCCGGAACAGACCGATCAGTCGATCCGGGGTGCCGCTGTGCGCGGAAAGCGGGCGAACGACGTCTACGCGTCGATCCGAAACGACCGCGTCCGGATGCTGCGACTTGAACAAGCGCATCCAGTCCACGGTCGCGCCGCTGGGTACGGCGATCAAGCTCACGCCATCACAGGGATCGCGACGAAGCACGTAGACGTAGCAGTTCTGCCAGGCATAAAGGTCGAGACCATTGTCCAGGCGCAGCCAAGGCGCTTCGCTCGGCGCGGGAAGGATAAAGGCGGTGTCGAAGCTGGCTGTGTTGACGTGCGGATAAACGAACGGCGGAATGCAACCAGCGAGCAGCAACGCAGAGGCAACTGTAACGGTTTGCAAGAAGCGGCGTAGGGAGTGGGCCACTCGACATCCTTGGCGTGTTGAAGGAGCGCGTCCTTGTGACTGTCCTGTCCCAAGTACCTGACCCTGCGGCAGCGGTGTTCCGTGCTGCGTGCGGCAGGCCCGACGGCGCGATGAAGCGGGGAGTCTAGCAGCGGTTGGGAGTGGGCTTCGATGGGGTGATGTATTGATGCATGACTGGCCAGCCATGCAGAAGAAAGGACACTCCCGCCCCGGGCGCTGCACCGGGGCGGGATCGCCAGCAGTGAACTACGTGCCTGCCCGCGTTCTCAATACGCGGCCTATCGCACGCTGGCATATGTACGACCGGCCGGCCGTGTCAGCTTGCCGATGCCGCTTCGCTGATAAACGCGGCCACTTCGACAGGGCGGGACGCCAGCGATGCGTGGCTCGCGTCGAGGGCAATCACCTTGCGTGCGCCCATGCGGCTAGACATGCGCTTTTGGTTGTCAGGATGGATCATCCGGTCGTGATTCGAGATCTGGTACCAGGACGGTTTGTGCTTCCACGCGGGATCGGCGATGGCATCGCCGAAGGTGCTGGCCAGCGGCGCCTTCTGCGTTACGGCCATGACCAGGCCTTCATCGGCAGTGAGGTCCTGGCAGAAACTGTCATGAAACTTGTCCGCCTTCAGCCATAGGTATCCATCGCTGTCAGGGGCCAGGTTGGCCGCAGCCTCGGGTAGCTTCTCCTGGGTGATGCCGCCTGGACTCTCGCCAGCGTCCGGGGCGAAGGCTGCAATGAAGACCAGCGCGCTGACGTTGGGAAGGTTTCCGGCTTCGCTGAGAACTGCGCCGCCATAAGAGTGTCCGACCAGTACGACGGGCCCCTGGATCTGCGCAACCATCTTGCGTGTGCGTGCCGCATCCTCCGCCAGGGAGGTCAGAGGTATTTCGACAGCGTGGAGGTTGTCGTAGCCCAGGCGCTTGAGTTCGACAATGACTTTTGCCCAATGGGCGGCACCGCCCCAAAAACCGTGTACCAGTACGATCGCAGGCTTGTTGCTCATGATGTGCTCCTGACGTCAGCTGTGCTGACAGTCGGCAGAAGGCCATCCCATGGAATGGATGGCAGGCTAGCCCCCGCATTGCCTGGATCGCAGTAAGTGAATCGCGCGTCCGCGTACTGTCCACTACAGCGTGTAGAGAGCTGGTGATGGACGCAAGCGGCCATTGTTTTTATGCCCGGTCTTTATGGCGGCACTATTACAGAAGCGGATCTGAGCTCCCTCGAACTTACATCGGAGGTCGTGGCGCCATCCCATGCTGATCCTGCTGCGGTGCCGAGGCTTGAAGCGAAGGCGACGGTGAGTTCTGCATCACCTGCTGCCACGCTTGACTGCTCTGCACGACGGACGTGTTGACGGCCTGCTCGGTATCTACCTGGGCGATGTGTTTCAAGGGTGAGCGCAGTTCACCCTGTACGCCGAAGGCCTTGCGGCTATCGTCACTCAGCATGACGTGATGAATTTCGTTCATGCCTTCACGTCTGGCGGCCACGGTGAGTGAAGCGGCCAGATTGTTGCTGTACTGGTCGGGCGCGCGTTGTCGTTCGGCATCCAGTCGGTGCACGGCGGCCAAGGCCTGCTGATACAGCGCATGGTCGGGATGATCCGCGTGATCCAGGTGAGCCTTCCCGGGCTGCGCTTGTGCA
This sequence comes from Dyella sp. ASV24, assembly GCF_016428905.1. Classification (GTDB taxonomy): domain Bacteria; phylum Pseudomonadota; class Gammaproteobacteria; order Xanthomonadales; family Rhodanobacteraceae; genus Dyella. The sequence goes on from NZ_JAELTQ010000036.1 coordinate 11,715, forward strand.
TTCGGTTCGAGCGGCTGGTAGGTATGCGTCGTGGCGGTGTGTCTGAACTGCGCTGGTGTCGGTGGTTGCGTGCTCTTGTCCAGATAGGGCATCGGCCGGGTATCGCTGCCGAGATCGATACCATTTTGCGCGACGACGCTTGGACTAAGATGAAGCCGTTGCATGTCCAGGCTCATCGGGTGTCCTGGTACGCCCGGTTGTGGCGGGTTGTAATAACGCTCGAAACGCACCGCGTCGCCGATGGCCGAGGCGCCGTAGTAATTGGCATAGTTGGAATTGCCGTTGTGACCCAGGCCACCGCTGCCATCGAAGTAGTTTTTACCCATGCCCTCGACGTTGCTCGCCGCGGCGTCCATGTGCAGGTGGCCGTCAACGTGCAGATTGGGCTTGAGTGTATAGAGCGGCGGCATGTGGGATCGATCGACATCGATGAAATCACCCATGCGGAACGGTTGGCGGTTGTAGATGTCGGCCAGCGTTGGCGCCGGGTGTCCCTGATCCGCTGCTTCTTTCTGCGCCGCACTGACCACGGCGTTCCACCCGGAGATTTCCGCGCCGGCTTCGTCGCGTCGTTGGGCGGCAATCAATGTGCCTATGGCCGTGGTGTAGTCATGGTCGTGTCCCGGTGACGTGGCGACCGCGGTGAGATCGCGGGCGAACTGGTCCCTGGCCTGTTGGACGGTGGCAGCGTTGAAGCCGTGCTGCAGTTCATGCCCAAGCACGAAGGTCGCCTCGCCACTGTCGTAATGCCCAGCCGCAGGGCTGTTGAGCATGCTCAGAGGGAGGCGCATCTCGTGGTCCTGTGCGTTGTACTCGCCCCCTGCATGAGGATTGTTCAAGGGCACGATGCGTTGCAGATGCTGCTGGGCGACAGCGTTATTGACCTCCTGCGTCAATGCTGGCGAGGCATTGATGGTGCGCTGGAGATTTTGTAGCTGCTGCGGAGTGACGCCGGGCTGCTGGCCGAATGCATCGACCACCGCCTGTGCTTGCTGGGTCAAGGGCATGACGGTCTCCTTACCGTACTAGCACCATCTTTACGCAGGTCGGGCCGACAGGCTCTCCGTTGTTGGTTTGGGCGACGGTCGGATACACCTCAACGTGCATGCCAGGGCGCTCGAACGCATCGAACGTCCAGCGATTGTGTTCGCCATGTGAGGTGTTGCGCTGGAAGCCCATGGATTCCAGCGCAGCGGTGAAGCGCGCGAAATCCGGTTCGCAGATGTCGGCCGGCGAGGCCTGTTTCCCTGGCAGGGGATCGAAGATCAGATCCACGCGCGGTCCAGCGGTTTCAGTCAAGCGCTGGACGCTGAAAGCCCAGTTTCCCGGTAGGCGTTGGCCGTAGCCGAACTGTTGCGGGTCGATGATCTTGAACGGCACACCCCACGCATGCTGCATGGATTCGGGAGTGACATCCGCGATGGTTTGGTTGCCTCGGATGAGCTCCAACATCCCCTGCAAGGCCTGGGTAGCGTTGAGGTCGGCAGTAGGTGGAGTGGTTGCCGGCGTGGTCATCGCGTGATTCTCCTTGGCATTTTCCTGGGCCTGCTCCGGGGCGGCCGGTGAAGGCTGGCAGGCGCCCAGCATTCCCATGGACGTCATCAATAACATGAACCGGCCGAAGGCCGATGCGGGTGAAGCGGCACGAGTCATCGTCAATCCTTGTCTGCGTCGTGTCTATGGCTCACTCAGTTCCTTGTAGCCGCCGGTCGATTAACGCGGGTTATCTCTTCTCCCGGACGCCGCGCGTTCCCAAACATAAAAAAAAGCAAAACCCACACGGCATTTTGTCGAGCAGTCCTTGTGAATTCTGTGCGATAGCGCTCGTCTGCTTGTGGGGGGGGGCGTGGATAGGCCGGAAGAACAGTTGCCTAGGGCTTGGTTGTAAACAAGGTCTCCCTGGCTGCCTGCCACTCCGCCCAGCAGTTTTCGGGGGCGATGTCGGCATATCCACGCGCTTGTTCCGCCTTCGCCGCCAAGCCATAGGGCAGGGCGATGCAGTTGGCGTTGTCCCGAATGGCGAGTACCTGGGTTTCGGTCAGGGGTTCACCCAGCGTCGACTCAGCGTGGTACAGCAGGGTGACCAGGGTCGGGACGAATACGAGGCATAACCGTTCTTCGTTTTCGCTGCTCATCTCATTGGGCCTTGTGTGTCGATGCCGTGGCGGCAAGCCGCTTTTTGCATCGGCATGTGCGTGATGCGGTTCGCGACGTGTCTGGCTCTATCGTCACAGGTCGTTGGCGATGGACAGGTACTTTTCCAGTGCGTTGGCGCGCTCGCAAAGGCGAAAGACTTCGTTCTGCGTGACTTCGAGATCGGCGATCTTTTCGTTGCCGTAGAGCGCGCTTTCGAAATTCCCGCTTTTGTTGTGGAAATCCAGCCACGCCCGTTCGGCGGTAACCAGATTGTCCTTCGCCTCGCCGCGCAGCTTGCTGAGCAGGGCCTTGTAGGTGGTGTTGAGTCGCGCGTCCTGCGCAGCACGTTCGGTGGTGAGGCAGGCGGCGATGGCGATGGTGTCGGATCCGGCGCTATCGATGCAGGTGTAGAAGGAGGCGCGGATGCCCTGGGGGGCGTGGTGTCGAACGACCTGGCTGGTGCTTTCTGCCGCGACGGCGAAAGTGCCGTGGGCGAGAGTGGTCAGGGTAAGGGCAAGCGTCCAGATTGCTTTCATGGTGCCACTCCTGTGGATACGGTCCTTGTAATGGCCGGAGTTTGCCTGCTTTTGGGGACGGCGGCCAACCGCGCGGAGCTTCCGGCCAGCCGGTAACGCAGCAACCCCCTGATCTGCGGAAGGCCCTCCGGCCTGATTCTCTCGATGTAATCGCGGCCTTTTCGTATCGCCATGCATGCACCGATGCGGCGCGAAAACATTCGCCGGGAGCAAGCTTTTTCGCTATTCACGTGCAACGAAATCGGGCCGTATTTTCTTTCACGGTGTATGCCTTCCAGACGTCTGCTTCAGGTGAAAAACGCGGCGTATAAGTTTGGCCAACAGGGTTTGTTGGGTCGCGCAGGACGCGCCGGTTCGCCACCTTGGGGGAGTCTATGAGTGATAAAAATACGCCAGTGATCGATCTGGATTGGGATGCCTTTGACCCATGGCGGATCCAGCCTTTCAGGCATCGATTGACCGAACATCCGCTGCTACAGACGGAGCAGCTCGTGGAGTTGGGCAAGCGTTGCCGCGGCACCAAGCTCTGGTACGCGTTCAGCAGCGATGCAACCGCTGGGACGGATTTTGATGATGCGTCCAATCTTTTCCCGACGTCCAAGTCCGCAGTGGATTCGTTGAAGGACATCAGCACCGCGAAAGCATGGGTGCTGCTTCGTCATATCCAGGCGGATCCGACCTACCGTGAGTTGGTCGACGCGGTGATCAATCCCATGAAGCCGATGATCGAGCGCAAGGACCCGGGGCTCTACTATCGGGCAGGCTGGATCTTCTCGGCGTCGCCCAATACGGCCACGCCGTTCCATATCGATCGCAGCCACGTCTTTCTGCTGCAAGTGCGTGGCACCAAGACCGTTTACGTATGGGACGCGGAAGACACGCAGGTGTGTAGCGACCGTGCGCGGGACTGTTTTCACTTTCGCCACGACCTGAGCCGTACCTTGTGGAGTGAGGAGTTCCGCTCGCGCGCTCAGGTGTTCGAGCTTGGCCCGGGCATGGGCGTGTATATGCCGCTGACCAGTCCGCACATGGTGGAGACAAGCAAAGAGTCGTCGACGACGATCAGTTTCACCTACAACACCGATGCCACGCGCCGGAACGCGCGCGTGCATGTGATGCGCGAAATGCTCTACAAACTGGGTATGACACCGCCGGATTACGGCAAGAGCCGCTTTTTCGACCAGGCTGCGTTTGCCGCCGCGTCGGCCATTGTGGTGTGCCGTGGGCCGGGTGCGCATCCGCCGGCTTGCCCGTCGTTGCGCCAGAAAAGCGCGTACGCAGTAGCAGACTGATGCATTGTTGCGTCACCCATAAGGCATAGGTGAGCGTGGGCGCCTTATCCGCGGCGGAGGAACGTGCGGCGTTATTCCTTGCTGTTTGGCGCCTCGTCGGGTCGACGGAAAAGCAAAAGCCCGGCGGGTGCCGGGCTTCTGTTGCATGGGTGAGGGCGCAATCTCAGTAGCCGTTGTCGTACTGGTAGCCCGCAGGCGGTTGCTGCTGGTAGATCACCGTACCCGGTTGCTGAACCACTACCGGTGCGTCCTGATAGATCACCGTTGTCGGCTGGCGATACACCACCGTGGGCTGCTGCGGGTAGTAGTAGGTCGGCGGCGGCGGGGGCGGTGCCATGGCCTGCGAAACGATGCCGGCGACCGCGCCGACGACGATGGCGCCAGCGATCCACTTACCGCCACTCCAGTGACCACGGTCGCGATAGCCACCGTGCCAATCGCCACGGTCGCCACGCCAGCCACCACGGTCGCCGCCATGCCAACCGCCGCGATCCCAGCCGCCGTGGCGTCCATCGTCACGCCAGCCATCATGAGCGGAGGCCACCATCGGCGCGCCGACGGATGCCGCCAGCGCCAGGCCGAGCAACATGCGTTTGCCGATCGCGAAACTGTTCATTACATACCTCCTTGGGTTGGTGCTGATGCTCGGGTCGCGGGGCTTAACGCCCCCTGAAATTTTTTGCGATTCGTCGCTTGTCCATGCGGCCGTTGCCTGCCGTTTGGCAACAGGGAAAAATTTCGTAATCCAGCGCTTAGTGCAGGCTTAGCGTGGCCAAGACACCCCTCAGGCCGCGTCAGTGCTGTCTTTACGCAAGATGGGCGCGTCGGTGGCGTGCTGCCTGCAGGTATCGGGCGCCAACCCGCCATGGGGCGCCATTCCTTGCGGTCCGGCACCTTGAGAAGCCGGCCGGACAGCACCACATCGGCGGAGTCGGCAGGGGATGCTTCCGCGCAGCGTGATGCCGAAATAGGCGTTTGCTGCACGCCCGATACCGCGCCCTGCCACGCGACTCTCACCGACGGGAAGGATCAACACATGAGCACGAAAACCGAAACGGCCATCCTGGCTGGCGGCTGCTTCTGGGGTATGCAGGATCTGCTGCGGCGTTATCCCGGCGTGCTGGCCACGCGGGTGGGTTACTCGGGCGGCGATGTGCCCAACGCGACGTATCGCAACCATGGCACGCATGCGGAGGCGATTGAGATCGTGTTTGATCCCGCCGTGATCAGCTATCGACAGATCCTGGAGTTCTTTTTCCAGATCCACGACCCGAGCACGAAGAACCGTCAGGGCAATGACATTGGCATGAGCTACCGCTCGGCGATCTTCTATCTCGACGACGAACAGAAGCGGGTCGCTGAAGACACTATTGCCGACGTGGACGCGTCGGGCCTGTGGCCGGGCAAGGTGGTGACCGAAGTGACGCCTGCCGGCCCGTTCTGGGAAGCGGAGCCAGAGCACCAGGATTACCTGGAGCGCTTCCCCAACGGCTATACCTGCCATTTCCCGCGCCCTGACTGGACGTTGCCAAGGCGCAGCAGCAACGCGGCATAACCGTCGCTGTGCTGTTGCAGGTGTTGCGTTCCGGGTGGGAGTGCACGTTGTGCACTCCCACCGTGGGCGGCGCGCTTTTCGCGCGTGATTAGCCGGGATTTCGGGACAAATCATCCCGATTGTGCAGGCTGATCCCTCGCTATCGTGCGCCTAGACTGGTTCTCCTGACGGACTGGAGGACATGTTCATGGCGGATCATTCGATCAAGGGCAAAGTCGCGCTGATTGCGGGCGGCGCGAAGAATCTCGGTGGGCTCATTGCGCGCGACCTCGCGCGGCAAGGCGCAAAGGCCGTAGTCATCCACTACAACAGTGCGGCGACCGAGGATGCCGCGCGTGAGACGGTGGCGGCCATCAAGGCGACAGGCGCGAAAGCCGCCGCTTTCCAGGCGAACCTGACGACAGCCGGGGCCGTGGAAAAACTGTTTGCGGATACCGTTGCCGCGGTGGGGCGGCCCGACATCGCCATCAACACGGTGGGTAAGGTGCTCAAGAAACCCCTGGTGGAGATCACCGAGGCCGAGTACGACGAGATGACGGCAGTCAACGCGAAGTCCGCGTTCTTCTTTCTCAAGGAAGCGGGCAAGCACGTCAATGACAACGGCAAGATCGTCACGCTGGTGACGTCGTTGCTCGGGGCGTTTACACCGTTCTACGCCGCGTATGCGGGTACGAAGGCACCGGTGGAGCATTTCACCCGTGCGGCATCGAAGGAGTTCGGTGCGCGTGGCATTTCGGTCAACGCGATAGGCCCCGGGCCGATGGATACGCCGTTCTTCTACCCGGCCGAAGGGACGGATGCCGTGGCGTACCACCGTACGGCGGCGGCGCTTTCAGGCTTTTCCAAGACCGGCCTGACCGATATCGAAGACGTGGTGCCTTTCATCCGCCATCTGGTGAGCGATGGATGGTGGATCACCGGGCAGACCATCCTGATCAATGGTGGCTATACGACCAAGTAAAGGCTCGACGGAACGCGATCGCAGGCCAGCCGGCGTACAGCCGGTTGGCCTGGTTGTTCCGCAGGGCTGCAAGCATGGAAGATGGCCACAGGAACGTAACAGGCCAGCGGATCTCGCGATGGACAAACTTCAACAGTTCCGCATATTCACCCGAGTCGCTGACTTGGGAAGCTTTATCAAGGCCTCCCAGGCGCTGGATCTCCCGCGCACCACGGTATCGGCGGCCATCCAGGATCTGGAAGCGAAGCTGGGTGCGCGCCTTCTGCATCGCACGACGCGTCGCGTCCAGCTCACGGTGGACGGTGAGCAATTGCTGGAACGCGTGCGTACGTTGTTGGGCGATGTGGACGATATCGACTCGCTGTTCCTCACTCGCCAGCAGGCGGTGGTGGGGCGGCTCAACGTCGATGTGCCCAGCCGCATTGCGCGACGAGTGATCATTCCTGCCTTGCCGGGCCTGCTTCGCAAGCATCCGCAGCTGCAACTGGGGCTCGGTTCCACCGATCGCACGGTCGATCTGGTGCAGGAGGGCGTGGATTGCGCGGTGCGCGTGGGCGATCTGCAGAACAGCAGCCTCGTCGTGCGTCCCCTTGGCCACGTCGCCCTGGTCAATTGCGCCAGTCCGCAGTATTTGCGCAGGCAGGGTGTGCCGCAACAACCCGGCGATCTGATGCGCGCCCACACCATGGTGGGTTATGCGGCAGGCGTGGCCGGCAGGGAGCAGCCGTGGGAATACCTGCAGATGGGTAAGCTGCACCATCTGCGCATACCAAGCCCTGTGGTGGTGCAGAACGCCGAGGGTTACATCGCCTGCTGCCTGGCCGGGATCGGCTTGATTCAGATTCCGCGCTACGACGTGAAAGACCTGATCGACGGCGGTGAGCTGGTGGAAGTGATGCCGGATTTTCGCGCATCACCCATGCCCATCTCGCTGCTCTATCCGCACCGACGCCAACGATCGCCGCGCGTCAGTGCCTTTAGTGAATGGTTCGAGGCGTTGATGCGGCCCTATTTGGACAGCACCGAAGTGAAGCCGATCAGCGTGGCAAAGACCTAGATGGCCGGTACAGAAGACGCATCGTCCAGATCGTCGTCCTGCACGGAGAGCAACTCCGCGCGGTCCAGCTCCAGGCCAATCGCTCGCGCGAACCGCTCCAGAATCTGCACGGTGGCCTGATCCAGTTCGCGGGGCTGTGGATCCACCGCGCACAACGTGCCGAAGAAGCGTCCATCCGCCATGTAGATGGGCACGGAGATGTACGCCTCGAAGCCGTACAGCGCCGGCGTCGGATGGTTGGCGAAACGGGGGTGCGTGCTTGCGTGGTTGAACACCACGGTGTGCCCGTGCTCGCGAATCTCGTTGCAGATGGTGGTTTCCAGCGCCAGGTCTTCTCCCGCGCGCAGGCCGAAATCGATGGTGTCGTACACGGCGCAAGCCGTCCACCGTGTATCGGATACACGAGCGACCGTGGCGAAACGCATACCGGTCGAGCGCGATACTTCCTCAAGGATCGTGGCGATGGCCGGCATATGCGCGACGAGGTCGACATCGTGTCTGGCGGCGGTGTTCTCGGCGTTGGTCGTGCTGGAAACGCCACCTAGTGTGAGCCGCTCCATGACACGCCGTTGCAGACTGATGCGTGACACGCGATGGACGAAATTGCGCAGCTCGGTGGTGAGGCTGCGCAGCTGCGGCACCGTTCCACACACCACGACGCCGCGTGTATCCAGGCGCATGTCTCGCAGCCGGTGCTGCAACTTGAAATCGCCCACTTCGGAGGCAAAGGCCTCCATCCAGAAATGGTCGGGACGCCCATTCAGCAGGGCGAGCATGGTCGGCTCGGTGTCATCGCCGCCCGCGTGGGTCGGGGAGGGCATATCGAACCCTGCGACGGCGGGTGGCCACGCGTAGCGTGTCGACGGGTCAGATGAAGGCATGGCGGTGTCTCCCCGGCACTCGCGATGGGGCAAGTATGCGTCAACCCGGTGGGGTCTGGGCACATGTCTGTCACAAAGGATCGCCGCCGTACCGATCCGGCGTCGCGCCCAACGGATGCCAAGCTCGTTGGGCACGACGCAAACCACCGTCAGGCTTACTTGCGCGGGGCAATGATCTCGCTGAGGTAATCCGGTGTGCCTTCCACGCGCACCAGGTGCGGATACTGCAGGCCCTCGTGGTAGTCGACGGAAACCGTACGCACGCCGCCCTGGTACTTCAGCAACAGCTGGATGGGGGCCTTGCTGTTCTTGGCAGCGGCAATCGCATCCGTCAGCACGTCCTTGGAATAATCCTGGCCGTTCACCGCCATCAGCGTCGCTCCGGTGCTGACGCCTGCCTTGAAGGCAGGGCCGCCCCAGCGCACATCATTGATCTGACCCTTGTCGTTCATGGTCAGGCCGATGGACCAGGTGAAGTTGTACAGGTGGCGGGACGGCTGCGAGCGACCGTTGTACTGGTCCTCATAGTCGCTGGGCTTGTCGGTGTAGACCAGCTTCCAGCCAGTGGCTGCCAGGCCGTCCTGCAGCGGCGGATTCAGCACGGCGACACGATCGTGCAGAAAGCCCGCCCAATCGTAAGGGGCGACGCCATTCAGTGCGGCCACCACGTCGTCGAAGGTATAGGTCTTTGTGACGTAGCTGCCGTTGTCGACGCCGAAGAACGCTCGCGCGAAATCGTCAAGCGACCGCTTGTCATGCGTCAGTGCGCGCAGCTTGGCATCCACTCCCAGCCACATCATCTGGCCGCCGCTGTAGTACTCCTCGCTCATCTGCCAGCTGCGGTAGGGCAGGCCGGAGCGACGGGCGGCGGTGGGATCGTTGGTGGTGTCTTCCAGCGTGCGCCACTGGAAGCCGGGACGGTTGCGGTCGTAGTTGGCCGCTGTCATGGCCAGCGCATCGCGGAATTGCTGCGCCAACCACATGCCGGAGCGCGCCGTCAGCACGAAGCCCCAGTACTCCGTCTGTCCCTCATACACCCATAGCAACGAATCGCCCATCGGCACGTTGAAGTTGGGCGTCCACAGATCGGCGGGACGGCGGAACTTGCCGTTCCACGAGTGGGTGTACTCGTGTGCGAGCAGATCGCGTCCGGGGGCGGCGTCTTTCCAGTTGGTGAAGTAGTCCGCGTCCAGGCCGTTCTCGCTGGACTGGTGGTGTTCGGTGCCGTTGCCGGCCAATTGGTCCGACAGCGAGAACAGGAAATCGTAGTGGTCGTAGTGATGCGAGCCGAACAGCTTCGTCGCCTGGGTTACCAGGGCGCGGTGCGCCTTCAGTTGGTCGGGCGTGATCTCCAGATATTTCGGTGCATCCGCGACGACATCCAGATACACCGGCGCGTCGCCACCCGGGTTCAAATCCACGCGCTTGAAGTATTGGCCCGCGTAAACCGGCGAATCGACCAGGTTGTTGAACGTTACTGGCTTGAAGGTGACGGTGTCGCCCGATTGCGACGCCGTTTCCAGCGCGGTGCCAAGCTGCCAGCCATGCGGCAGCGTCATGCTGGGCGCGTAGGTGATGCCACGCGTGTAGTAACCGGCGGGGTAGAGCGATACCTTGCTCCACTCCATATCCATCATGCGGTCGGTGATCTCGAACCCGTCAGCGTCCGTGCGGCCGGACAGGTACTGGAACTCGGCGTCGATGGACGACACGCCTTCGGGCACGTCGAGGTGGAAGGCGTACACGTTGTACTTGTCGCGCTTCCACGCCAACGCCTTTCCATTGGCGGTGAGCTTGAGACCGGCCAACATGTTGATGGGGCCGGTGGGCGAGTGGTCGCCGGGAATCCATTGCGGATAGAGCAACGTCAACGCGCCGGGCTTGACCGGAATTGTTTCGCGGACACGGAAGATGCCCTGCACGGTGTCGCTGGCGTCCACATGCAGCGTCACCGTGCCTGGGTACTTCGTGTCCTGTGGCGGCGGCACGTTATCCGTATACGCCTGCTGCGCCACGGCCGCGCCAGCCGTGATCGTCATGGCGACGGCAAGCGCCAGGCGCGAAAATTTGCGACGCAGAAGCGATGCGGGAACGGTGGTGGTGACACGGGACATGAGCGCTCCGGCGAGCAAAGGGACAGGGGCGCTACTTAACACCACCGACCGCCCGCAACGCTAGGGCGGGTGCGGTATGGCCCTCCACATGAGCTTGGCGATGCCCCCCGGGCTTCATGACCTCCGAGGTCATTGATCGCCTCTGGCGGCATCCGCATGCTCCGCCGTATTCCTACCCCAGCAGGTGATGTGCATGACGAGCGCCAGAGCATCTCAAGTAAGGATTCGCATGCGCCGCATCTTGTTCGTTTCGTCATGGCTTCTGTATCTGGGCGCAGCGCAGGCATCGACACCTGCGCCCGCAGCGGCCACCACACGGCTCGACCACATCCTGCTTTGGGGGCGGGGGATCGACCAGGTCACGTCGATCATGTCGGTCAAGCTGGGCTTTCAGGTTCGGCCAGGGCACGATCCCAACGGCGTGGCCAACCGCTATATCCGGTTTTCAGATACCAGCTTTATCGAGTTGCTCGGCGTCACTCGTCCTGATCCCACGTTCGATCCAGGCATGAAAGAAGATCAGCAAGCGCTGAAGGGCGGGCCGGGCTCGCGCAGCTTTGGCTTTCGCTCTTCGTCGCTCGATGCGATTCATCAATCGTTGCAGGCACTGCACTATGCAGTAACACCTTTCTTCTCTGGCCCCGACAGCGCGAAGCCCGGCTGGCGCTTGTTTGCGTTCGATCGCGCGCCGTTGTCGAGCAATACTTTTTTCATTGACTACGCTGCCGACTACGCGCCTGACCAGTTCGACCCCGCCAACGCCGACGACTATCGAGTAACACGCGAACACCCGAACGGCGCGCGCGAGCTCTCGTCGATCTGGTTGGTATCGGGCGATGCCGATGCTGATCGCAAGCAACTGGAGAAGATGGGCTACGGCCACGCCGTGCCGGTAAAGCTGGCTTCGATCGGTGCGAAGGGATTCTGCGTGCCGGTGGGCCCGACGGCGCTGATGACGCTACAGCCCGATGGTGCGGGTATTGCGGCGCAGACCATGGCGAACGGTGGCCCGCGGATTATCGGTGTGAGCCTGGGAGTCGCTGACCTGGGACGCGCTCAGCGGTGGGTCGAGCGTGGTTACGAGCGCAAGTTGGTGACCTATACAGGCGTGTCAGGCGAATCCTTTCTTGCCCCTACGCAGGACGATCTCGGTCTGTCTATTGAATTCCATGCCATTCAGCAGGGTGGTTCGCCTTGTCCAGCCGAGGGCCGTTAGAGCGACAACTCGCCGTAGTCACCGAGGTGCAGCAGGCGCGGACCCGTCGGCCGGGGCCGCCCTAGAAGTTGAGCCCTAGCGGTCTGTTGCAGTTGTATTTTTGCGATTCCTTTTCTACGTCAGCCGCCGTGAGGTGCCGCTCAATCAACTCATCCGGTGTGAGGTGTTGCCACACATCGACGTCAATGCAGTGGTGACTCGTAACGCCAAACAGGCGCTGTGCGCTGCGCACGACCGAGCCAACGCCTTGGCTCATGGGATCGGTCAACTCAATGCCTGGCACGACACGTCTATCGGATCCAGGCACGCCACGAACGCCCTGGGAGTGTTGGGCGTTGAGCATCCGATCCCGGAATCCGCCGTCCCCCATGGTGGTTTGACCGCTGGTGTATGAATCGGGTGCGGAAGGTGTGTCGGGTGCAACGGGCGGAGACGGCACGCTGATGGAACCTGTCTGGATGGGAGGTATCGCCGCCTGCGTGATGTGGTGGGCGGGTGTCGACGTCCTCTCTTTCACCGATGTCTTCCGAGGCACGGGCGATGCCGGGGGCATGGGTGTCAGTCGCCGCAACGAAACGAATCGCGCCTTGAGTACCGCTTCACTGCTTTCCATCGCTGATGTCATGTCCGTGCGAGGGGCTGCCGGTCGCAGCAACGCCATCAGCAGGATGAGATGACAGCCGATGGCCACGACCATGGCCGTGATCCGGCGAGCCGACGCGGTAAGGTCCCTGGACTTCACGCCCTCCACCCCATCAGCGAGCTCCCTTTGGCAGCGCCCTTCAGGCGCTGTGCGCAAACGCGACAGATCGAGCGCTCATCTGGCGCGCTACGACGGAGCTGGGACCGTCCTCGCTCGGTAAAGTTCTGCGTGACGGCACATGCGTGGCCACACGCAGCCACAAGCATGAGTCTGCCTGTAGCCCTTTGTAGGGCACGCGCGGCCCCCGACTGACGGCACGGGCGCACCGGCGCTTTTGGGTGCATGGTGACCCTGTTGCATGTGCCGTGTTTCCCCTCCCTGACAGCGGGTTGCCATGTCTCATCCACCGATCGGAAAGCTTTTGCGTGAATGGCGGTCGCAATTGCGATACAGCCAGTTCGAACTCGCCCTGCAGGCGGATATTTCCGCGCGGCATCTGAGCTGTATCGAGACGGGCAAGGCACAGGCAAGCCGCGGTGTGCTGGCGCGGCTGGCTGATGTTTTGGGCATGCCGCTGCGCGAACGCAACGCGCTGATGGTGGCCGCGGGTTACGCGCCGCAGTATCCGGAGACGCCGCTCGACACGCCATCGCTGCAGATGATGCGGCGTGCGATCGACCTGATCGTGGCCCAGCAAGAGCCTTATCCGGCGTTCGTGGTGAACCGTCATTGGGATGTTCTGCGGATCAACGACGCCGCTGTACGCATCAACCAGCTTGTCATGGGCGGGCGCCCGCCGCGGCACGACAATATCCTGCGTCAGGTGTTCGATCCGGAGGATATCCGCTCCGCCATCGTGAACTGGGAAGAAGTCGCGGCCAAGTTCATCCATCATCTGCATCAGGAAATCGCCGCCTCGCCCAGGGATGAAAAGGCACAGGCGCTGCTGGATGAAGTGTTGCGCTATCCGGACGTGCCGCATGCCTGGCGACAACGCGACGTCACTGTCGCGCCATCGTCCATCCTCACCATGACATTCCGCAGCCCGCGAGGCGAACTGAGTTTCTTCGAAACCATCACCACGTTCGCGACGCCGCGCAATGTGACGCTGGATGAAGTGCGGATTGAATGCGCCTTTCCAGCAGATGACCACACGGCGGCGGTGTGCATAGCGTTGGCGAAGCAGGGTGTCGGCGCGCAGGCGGTGATCGCCTGACGAGAAGGGTTATGGCTGCGACGCGGTGCGCTTCGCTGGCGGGTACGGTGCGCTTTGGTTTGCCCGGCGACTTCGCCGAATGGTGGCTGCCCGCCGCCTCGGGCCGGTGCAAGAAGGCTCACCCCGCGGTGCAGGTGGATGTCTCGGTCGATCGTAACGGGGCGCTGCTCAAGCGGCTGGACCGCGGCGAGCTCGATCTGGTCCTGGTGATGGGCTACGCGCAGCGGCCGGATGTGGAGCACATGGCGACCCTGCCGATGACGTGACTGGGGCCGGCCGGTGTGGCCGAGGTGGCGCGGCTCGATGCGCCGCTCGACCTGGCCCTTTACCACTCGCCGTGCCTCTTCCGCCGGGCGGGCCTCGATGCGTTTGGACAAGGCCCCTCTGTCGTGGCGGGTGGCTTACGTGACCGGCAGCCTGCAGAGCCTGGGGCGGCGGCGGGGCTGGGCATCACCCTGTGGGCCACGGCCGGCGTGCCGCCCCAGTGGACGGGCGGCACGGCTTGCCTCCGCTGCCCAGTGTCGACATAGGCCTGCAAACCAGCGCCAGCGGGACCTCGCCCGCGTTGGCGCTGGTGCGGCAGGCCTTGATGGATCAGGCGTTGGCGCCATCTGGCGCCCTGAGCGGCCTGGAGGGGTGGATCTTCCTGGCGTTCAGCGGCAGACATGCCCAACGTGTAAAATCACTCCTTTTTTCTTAAGCCAGACGTATGGTGCAAGCCCTTCAGCGGACGGCGGTTCGTGGCCCGACGTTTATCCGCTTGCTCGCTCGCCTGACGGATCGCGACGTTTCCGCCTCCAGGCAATCGCTGCCGGACCGGTTGAGCCACTGGCTCGACTGGACGCATGCCATTGCGCTGTCCACGGCGCTGGACAGCCGGCCATCCGCGGATGACTCGGGCGGGCCAGCCTTCAGCAGCGAGGAAGAGGAGGAGTGCGCCCGCCTGCGCGCCTCGCTGGTGCAGGCCATTACCGGTGATCCGGTCTTGGCCATCGGTGCGGATGGGGCGGGCAGCGACAACACCGGGAACGACTACACGGTGTTCCGCCAGCGCTACCTCACCCTGCAGCGGCGCATGCAGGCGGCCACCGGCCATCTGCGCGGGCGGCTGCGCGACATGCTGGCCCGGCAGTCGAACGAGCTGGCGGGACTCGCCAGCGTGGATGCCGTGATGGAGCTCGCGCTGAGTCCGCGTGAGCAGATGCTGCTGGCGGCCGTGCCGGCGCTGCTGGGTGAGCAGTTCGAGCGGCTGCGCCAGGGCGCGCCGTCCGATACGGAAGAAGGGGAGGCGGCATCCGCACCCTGGCTCGATGGTTTTCGCAAGGACATGCAGAGCGTTTTGCTCGCCGAACTGGATGTTCGTTTTCAACCGGTCGAAGGCCTGCTGGCAGCCCTTCGTACCCGCTAACCGAGAAGTGACGTTGAAGAATCTGCTTAATCTTGCTGTGTTCGCTGTGGGCCTTGTGGCCGTGTGCTGGATCGGCGTGGGCTACATCGGTTCGAACCCGCTGGGTGCGGCGGTCGCGGCGGTCATCGGCGCCTGTTATGTGGCCGGTGCGCTGGAGTTGCACCGTTACCGGCAGGCAACCGCCACCCTGACGCATGCCTTGGCAGATGCCCCCGTAGCGCAGGAAGGCCTGGGCGAGTGGCTCGCCCGCTTGCATCCCAGCCTGCGTCACGCCGTGCGTCTGCGCGTGGAAGGTGAGCGCGTGGCCATGCCCGCGCCAGCCATGACACCGTATCTGGTCGGCCTGCTGGTGCTGCTGGGCATGTTGGGCACGCTGCTCGGCATGATGGCGACCTTGCGCGGCACCGGCCTTGCGCTGGAAAGCGCGACGGACCTGCAGGCTATTCGTGGCTCGCTCGCCGCGCCGGTCAAGGGCTTGGGCTTTGCGTTTGGTACCTCGATCGCGGGCGTGGCCACCTCGGCCATGCTCGGCCTGCTTTCCGCACTGTGCCGACGCGAGCGCCTGCACGCTGTGCAGCAATTGGACGCCAGGATCGCCACCACCCTGCGTGTGCATTCGCAGGCGCACCAGCGTGATGAGGCATTCAAGCTCCTGCAACAGCAGACGGCGCTGATGCCGACGCTGGTCGATCGTCTGCAGGCGATGATGATCGCCCTCGAACAACACGGCATCGTGACAAACGAACGCCAGCTCGCGGGTCAGGAAGCGTTCCACGCGCGCACCGAGGCGGCCTATACGCATCTCGCCGCGTCCGTGCAGCAATCCCTGAAGGAAAGCGTGGCCGAAAGCGCACGCGCCGCCACCACCATGCTGCAGCAAGGCCTGGCCGCCAACGAGCAGCAGCTCGCCAGCCATGACGCGTTCCATGCGCGTACCGAGGCCGCCTATACGCAGCTCGCCACGTCCGTGGAACAGACGTTGAAAGACAGCGTGGCCGAAAGTGCCCGTGTATCCGGTGCGTTGTGGCAGCAGAACCTGGCCGCGACCGAGCAGCAGCTCGCCAGTCACGAAGCCTTCCATGCACGCGCCGAAGCCGCCTATACGCATCTCGCCACCTCGGTGGAGCAGTCGTTGAAGGACAGCGTCGCCGAAAGCGCACGCGCCTCCGGCGCCTTGCTGCAACCGGTGGTGGAAGCGACGATGGCAGGGCTGGCGCGCGAAGCGGCCACCTTGCATGCATCCGTCACGCAAGCCGTGCGCGAGCAATTGGATGGCTTGTCCAACGGCTTCGAGGCCAGCACCGCGACGGTGGCAGAACTCTGGAGCAAGGCGCTGGACGAACATCGCCGCTCCAACGAATCCATGGCCGGCGATCTGCGCCAGTCGCTGGAACGCTTCGGCGAAACCTTCGAGCAGCGTTCGACCGGCCTGTTGGACAGTGTCGCCGCACGCCTGGATGCCACGGCGGGACACGCAGCAACGGCATGGAACAACGCACTGTCGCAGCAGGTCGCCGCTAACGACGGCCTGGCCGCCCGCAACGAACAGGCACTGGCCACGGCTACGGCATCGTTCGAGGAGCAGGCGTCGTCGCTGGTGCGCGTCGTGCAAGCCTCGCACGCAGAGCTGCAGACGGCGCTGGAGTCGCGTGACGAGCAGCGACTGGCCACGTGGACCGCATCGTTCGAATCGATGACCGCCACCCTGGGCCAGCAATGGGAGCAGGTGGGCGAACAGGCCACCCGCCGCCAGCAGGACATCTGCGAGACGCTCGCCAAGACGGCCAGCGACATCTCCACGCAGGCACAAACGCACGCCAGCGAAACCATCGCGGAGATCTCCCGCCTCGTGCAGGCCGCGTCGGAAGCGCCGAAGGCGGCGGCCGATGTTGTCGCTGAACTGCGCCAGAAGCTCTCCGACAGTATGGTGCGTGACACGGCGATGCTGGAAGAACGCAGCCGCCTGCTCGCCACGCTGGAAACCTTGCTCGATGCCGTGAACCACGCGTCGACAGAACAGCGCGAAGCGGTCGATGCGCTGGTCGCCACCTCGGCCGACCTGCTCGATCGCGTGAGCACCCGTTTCACCGACCACATCCAAGCCGAAACTGGCAAGCTCGGTACGGTGGCGGCCCAGGTCACCGGCAGCGCCGTGGAAGTGGCGAGCCTCGGCGAAGCCTTCGGCGCGTCGGTGCAGCTGTACGGTCAGTCGAACGAAGCGCTGATGGAACGCCTGCAGCACATCGCCGATGCGTTGGACAAGACCTTGGCGCGTAGCGACGAGCAGCTGGCCTATTACGTGGCCCAGGCGCGTGAAGTGGTCGACCTCAGCATGCTTTCGCAGAAGCAGGTGATCGAAGACCTGCGACAGATCGCCGACCAGCGCGCAACGGCCGGGGCTGAGAACGCATGAGTGACGAGTTCGAGGTCGAGGCGGAATCGTCCGCGCCGATCTGGGCCGCCTTCGGCGACTTGATGTCGGTGCTGCTGGGCGCGTTCGTGCTGATTCTGGTCGGCGTGATCGGCGTGCAACTGCAGTTGTCCAACCGGCTCGACGAAGAGGTGAAGCAACACCAGGCCGAAGCGCAGCGCCGCAAGACGCTGGAACAGGCGCTGGCGGCGCCGCTCGCCGCCGGCCGCGTGACGCTGGTCGATGGGCGTATCGGTATTCGCGGCAACGTGCTGTTCGCGCTCAACTCCGACCAGTTGCAGCCGGAAGGGCGCGAGCTGCTGAAAAGCCTGGCCGGCCCGCTGACGGACTACCTGAAGTCCCGCGATGAAATCCTGATGGTGAGCGGCTTCACCGACGATCAGCAGGTGCGCGACGGCAACCGCCACTTTGCCGACAACCTTGAGTTGTCAGCCGAGCGCGCGCTCACCGTTACCCGCACCTTGATCGCCGAAGGCGTGCCTGCGTCCTCCGTTTTTGCTGCGGCGTTTGGCGCGGAGCAGCCAGTGAGCTCCAACGACAATGAGGACGGGCGCGCAAAGAACCGTCGCGTGGAGATCGCGCCGGTTCCGCGGCCATCGAACACGGCCGTCGCATCCCATGACTGAGGGAGCGTCCAGCGCACGCGTGACGCTCGACACATGGCGTGCGCAACAGGCCGATCGTCGCGATCCCATCCAGTTCCATTTCATGGATGCGCTGGAGAAGCGCGCGGCCCAGCTAGACGGCGAAGCACGCCGCCTGCTGGATGCGCGACTGGCCGCCTTGATCGATGCGTATGCCGCCGATCTCGTCCCTTCGGAGGCGAGTGCTGGCGACGATGCGCCTTCAGACACTGTCGAGCGCGGCGCTTTCAGTGACGTGATCGATCAGCTTGCCCGCATGGCGGCGTCACGCAACGAGAAGCCTGTTGCCGAGCCGTCGACATCCGCCATGCCCGAGATGGAACTGCTGGGCGAGTTCCGCAAGATCTGGTCATCGGTACGTACGGAGAGCCAGCTTCGTCAATCGATGGAAGATGCGCCGGAAAACGCCGGCCCGCTCAATTCGCGCGCACTCGTCCATCGCGCCATCGCCTTGATGCGCGAACTGTCGCCAGGCTACCTGCAGCACTTCCTAGCTTATATCGACGATCTGTCGTGGATCGAGCAGATGAACGGCAACGCGTCGTTCGTCGTGAAAGACGCACCGCAGGCGGCGAGCCCGAGCAAGCGCACACGGGCGAAGGCGCGTACGCGTAAGGAGTGAGGTCGCCGCACCCTCGGCGCTTTTCCTCTGCTGCCGCATAACCAAGGCCACTTGATATGCTGGGCGCGTGCCGGATGGCATGGATGCGCCGGCGGGGTACTTCGCTGGCATACCGGAATCTGCCAAGGAATTGCCCGTGGTCCCACTGTCGTTGTCGAACCTTGTCGTCTTCGCGCTGCTGGCCCTGCTGGTAGCCATTCCCCTGACGATCATCCTGGCCCTGCTGGGCATCAAGCGATCCATCCGGCATAGTCGCTTCTGGCGTTACGGCCTGCCGGGCTGCGTCATCTTCGTGTTGCTGCAAGTGATGCTGCTGTTTGGTCACCGCGACATCGAACAGGCCTACAACGACGCCGTGGCCCAGCATTACACGCATCACCTGTCATCGCCCAAGGTCTACGACGACCTGCATTTCCCGGCGGGATCGACGGTCGTGCAGTCCACCTGGGAGCCGCACGACGTGATCGGCGGAACGCTGCCAGTGGAAACGGTGCTGTTTGGGTTGCCCATTCGTGGCGAATTCTCGATTGGAGTCAAAAGCCACGACGACCCGACCCGCTATGTGTCTGAGGGCGTACTGACGCGACCCACGGCCATTCACGGTCTGCCGTGCGCGGCAGCCAAGTTCACGCAGGGGTTCGATACGTCGTCCGAGAAGGAAACGGTGGAGTGCACGCTGGCCGCCGATCACGTGGTGGGCGAACTCGCCTTGCCGGCGGGCACCGATGCAACGTTTGAGTTCAGCACCTATCGCATCGGTGAGGTGGAGATCCTTGGCGATGCGCCGCGCGACTGGTCGGCGCTTGGCGTGCAATGTGCCAAAGGGGTATTCAGCTATCGCGGGGACCTTGGCTGTACGCCCGCGATGGCGCAGCGCGTGGCCGGCTACCCGCTGGGCGTAGGGCGCGACCTATCGGTGTATCGCGAGCACAACGGCGACGTGAGCGTGGGCGACGGCATGCTGGGAGAAGATATCGAAATAGCCGGCGTACACATACCCGCCGGTTCGACCATCGATGCTATCTACGACGGCCGCGGGATCAGCGCCGCTCGCTTGCGCGCTCATGATATGGACGACAATGAGTACGTGCGCTTCGAGTTGCCCAAGGGCGCCCGGTTGGAAGTCGCGGGCGCGGTACTTGAAGGCGATTCCATCACCCTGTCGGTCTACGGCAAGTCGATCAGGGCATTCATAGTGAAAGACTCAGGCACCGACCATACATCGATGCGCGATGGTGAGCTGGACCTGGCTTCGCGCACCTGGCAGTGGAAATCCGTCGACGATTGAGCGCCGATCTGTGGCTCAGCGCACCGCGGCGGTAGCCGCAGCCATGAAGAACGTCAGCACCTGCGTCAACTCATGGCGCAGGCTGAGGCGGTTGCTTTCCAGCCAGCGCAACACCGCACCCAGATAGAGAAAGTGCAGGTGACTGGCCAGCAAGGGTGGAGCGATGTCGTCGCGAATCTCGCCCTTCGCCTGCGCCTGCTCGATCAACGTCGCGTACACCGCCAACATATCGGAGTCGCTTTGCCCCTGTTGTCCGTCGTCAAGCGCCTGGAATCGATAGCGGATGTACGGTGCGGCATAGTCACGATGCGCCTCCCACCATTGTGCGGAGGCATCCAGCATGCCGGCGAGCCGTGTCTGCAGGCTGCGCCGCGCCATGAGCTTGCGCATCAAGGGGCCGAGATCACTCGCCAGTTGCTCGTGCAGGGCGTGCGCAAGCGCCGCTTCCTTCGCGGGGAAGTGGTTATACAGCGTGCCACGCGCCACGTCCGCCTCCGCAGCGATCTGCTCCATGGTGACGGCTTCATAACCGAACTGCTCAAACAACGCCCATGCCACCGTGCCGAGATGGTCGCGGGTGCGTTCACGCTTGCGTGGCGGTCGGCTGGGTGTGGACATGTTGACCTTGATATTGAACAATGTTCAAAATTGATCAATGTTCAATTTTGATTGACGACAGGATATCACGGTGCCGCGGGCACGGCGGTGGCCGATTCCGCGGGCCGTCCCTTGACCTTACTTTCGCGAGATTCCGCCATGTCGCGCAGCAACGCACCCGCCATCGTGATTGGCGCGGGCCTTTCCGGCCTTTCGGCCGCCCTGGCATTGGCTCGCGCGGGGCGCGATGTGATGGTGCTGGAAGCTTCGGATCAGCCCGGGGGCTGTTGCTCAACCACCCGGATGGATGGCTATACGTTCAACAATGGCGCGGTCTACGTGGCGGTGCCTTCGCTGCTAAAGCGAGCGTTCGGAGAGCTTGGGCTGAACCTCGATGTAGAGGTGCCGCTCGTCGCCATCGATCATCCGCACGAGACGCATCTGGACGATGGCACCATCGTGCATCTGGGCAGCATCGACACGGCGCGTGTCGAGGGTGATCGTGCGGCAGCCCGCACCGCGCTGCTGCGTGAAGGCCTGCGCAAGCTGCAGCTCGACTGGCGTCCCATCTATCACCGTCTACTCAATGGTGTCCTGCCGTTCGAGCCTTCGTTGCCACGAACACTCGGCCAACTCTGGCGCTATCTTCCGCGGCTAGGTGGCCGGGCGGACCGTGCCATCGCCGGCTACTTTCCTGATCCTGCTTTGCAGGCTGCAGTAGCCTCCATCCTGCTTTACACCGGCACGCCGCCGGATCGGTTGCCGGCGTCCCAGCTAATCGGCTTGCTGGCCTTGCTGGAAGAAGGCTTTCATCTGCCGCGAGGCGGCATGGGGGCCATCACCGATGCGTTGCATCGCGCACTGCAAACAGCGGGTGTGCCGGTGCGTTGCGGCTGCGAGGTCACGCGCATTGAGGCGCCGGGCGGGCAGGTGACCGGTGTGGTGTTGGCGAATGGAGAGCATCTTTCCGCGCATGAGGTCGTCGCGACATGCGCAGGATTTGCCGTGGTCGATCGCTTGTTGTCGCCGGATGTGGTTCCACGCGCCATGCAGCGCACGGCGCGCCGCGCGCCGCTTTCGCATCGGGCCATCGCGGTGCAGTTGGGTGGGCGCTTTGAACCATCGTCCAACGCCTTCATCGTCAATCATGTGCCGGACATGGCTCGGCAGGGTGTCATGCACCAAGCTGCCGGCCAGGTGCCGCGCTGGCTTTCCTGGACGTCGCCCAGCCAGGTAGTGAGTGGCTTGGCTCCGACAGGGAAGGGCGTACTCGAGCTGTACGCGCCGGTGTCGGGCATCAGGCACGCCAGCGAATGGACGCCGTCCATGACGGAGGATGCGCTGGAAAAACATCTGGCGGCACTGCGCGGTTTCCTGCCGATGTTGGAGATCGAAACGGTGCGCACGATCGATCCGCAGACTTTCGAACAGGAGCGGCATCTTTACGAAGGTGCGCTCTATGGCGTAGCGCCTGGAGCCAACCCCAACGCCTACTTTGCACATCGCACGCCGCTGTCGGGCTTGTATCTCGCTGGTCAGACCACGTTTCCGGGCTTTGGCGTGCCTGCAGCGCTGTATTCGGGTTTGCAGACGGCCGGTGTGATGATGAGGAAGAACGGCACTCAAGCAAGGCCGTAAACAGGCCCCAAGGCACTGAGCGGATTCAGCTGGACCCCGTTAGCATGATCCGGGTTGAGGCGGGTCAGGGACGAGTGGTGGATGAACAAGGACGGCATGCAGCACATCATCGAAGGACAACTCGATCGCCTCGAGGGCAATCTGGTCCGTGGGCGTTCGGGTGAGCAGGCAAGGTTGTATCGCCTGCGCATCGATGGGCGCTGGTATTTCTGCCAGGCCAGTGACTTCAATGACAGCAAGCGCGCGGGCGCGACGCTGCGGCACGCCCGCTTGCCGGCGCGGGTGACGGCGGCTCCTTTTGTCGTGAACGGGCGCCATCGGCTGTTCTGGCTGCGTCTGCACGATACCGACGAGTCCCTGGAAGCGATCGATCCACTGAAGCGGATTGGCTTGTTCGTGCTCTTGGCCCTACTGGCGGCAGCATTGGTGACGGCGATGTACTTGGGTTGGCCGTGGGTCAATCAATGGCCGACGACCGCCTTCGTCATGGCATTGCCCGTGATCCTCGTTCTGATGGTTGTCACGCTCCTTTGCGTGGCGATGGCGCTGTTTGGCGTGGCCGAGGCCGTCTCGATGTTGCGTCCGGGCCGCTTCCGCGCCCGTCGGGAGTACCTGTCCATGGTCGGAGCTCGCACGCATGGCGGCTGAACTGGACAATGTCAGTGGCGTGATCGCGAAGGTGCGCGACCACACGGTCGGCGTCGATGGCGACATGGGCCTGGTGGGCGGTGCGCCCTATCGTGGCACCCGCTACTTCAACGACATCGAGATCGACCTGGGCGAGCCGGCGATGACCTTGTACCTGTGTGCCCGTTGGCCGGATCGGCTGTTCTTGCAGAATGGTGATCGCATCCTTGCGATTGGCAGCCGAGAGCAGGGCAAGTTCCAGGTTCAGGCCTTGTGCAACCTCACGGACAACTCCCATTACCTGCTATGCGGCTCGCCCGGATTGCGGCGTCGACTCAAGCGCATGTCCGCTGAGCTCCTGCCTGCTGCTGCATCGGCGCATTGGTTCGCGGCCTGACAACCGGATCGGATCAGGCCTGTTGCCGACCCTCGGCACGCACCACGCAACCTTCACTCCGGTTGACGTAATAGGTGCGTTTTGTCGAGTGCATGTGTGCGTGTTGTGAAGCCTTTGGAAAAAGCCGCCGCCTTGTCGACCTGGCAGGGGGCGATACACGCGATGTCATAGCCGTGGTCTATCACAGGCATTGCAAGAATCAAATTCTCTTGCCCACCACCCTTGCGTACAGTCCGTAAGGAAAGGTTTGTCGATGCGAGCCACACAGGTTCCATGCACGCCACGACATTCGCCATCGAACAGGACCAGCATTTCAACGATGTCCGCCTGCGGCACATCGCGGTGTCGGTCCACTGCAGATGGTCCGGCGGTAACGTCGGTGCGTCATGGAACCCTCAAGCCGTCGTCGTACCCGTAGTGGATCAAGTCTCCCAAGGAGAAAGCGCATGTCCAACGAAGCAAAGTGCCCGTTTCCCCACGCCGCCGGCAGCGGTACGACCAACCGGGACTGGTGGCCCAACCAGTTGAGGCTCGACCTGCTGGCCCAGCACTCCAGCCGAACCAATCCACTGGATGAGAAGTTCAATTACGCCGAGGCGTTCAAGAGCCTCGATTACGCCGGCCTGAAGAAAGACCTGGCCGCGTTGATGACCGATTCGCAGGATTGGTGGCCCGCCGACTTCGGTCATTACGGTGGTTTGTTCATCCGCATGGCCTGGCATAGCGCCGGCACCTACCGCGTCGGTGACGGCCGTGGCGGTGGCGGTCGTGGTCAGCAGCGCTTCGCACCGCTGAACAGTTGGCCCGACAACGTGAGCCTGGATAAGGCGCGCCGCCTGTTGTGGCCCATCAAGCAGAAGTACGGCCAGAAAATCTCCTGGGCCGACCTGATGATCCTCGCCGGCAACGTCGCGCTGGAGACCATGGGCTTCAAGACCTTCGGTTTCGCCGGTGGCCGCGAAGACACCTGGGAGCCAGACCTGGATGTGTACTGGGGCAAGGAAACCACCTGGCTGGGCGGGGACATCCGCTACGGCAAGGGCACGCCCGGCCATGAGAAGGAAGGCGTGGTCGTTGCAGAGAAGGAGCTGCACGGCAGCGAGACCAGCCGCACCGACAAGGGGCGCAACCTGGAGAACCCGCTGGCCGCCGTGCAGATGGGCCTGATCTACGTGAATCCGGAGGGCCCGGATGGTCATCCCGACCCGCTCGCTGCAGCAAAGGACATCCGCGACACCTTCGGCCGCATGGCCATGAGCGACGAAGAAACCGTGGCGCTGATTGCCGGTGGTCACACCTTCGGCAAGACACACGGCGCCGGTCCCGCCACCCACGTCGGGCCGGAACCGGAAGCCGCCGGCATCGAGCTTCAGGGC
>NZ_JAELTQ010000361.1 GCF_016428905.1 Dyella sp. ASV24
CCCCCCCCCCCCCCCCCCCCCCCCCCCCCCCCCCCCCCCCCCCCCCCCCCCCCTCTTTAACTGCCCCGCCCACCACCGAGATCTACACCATTCCAGCTTCGTCGGCAGCGTCAGATGTGTATAAGAGACAGCAGGAATAGTGTCAGATATCCCAATCAAGTTCGCCACTGCCGTTTGCTTCAACATCATCCTCTACTTCATGGCTGGCTTGCGTCGAGAGGCTGGGGCCTTCTTCCTTTACTTTCTGATTACTGGCTCTTATACACATCTCCGAGCCCACGAGACAGGACAGGCCATCTCGTATGACGTCTTCAGCTTGAAAAACGGGGGGGGGGGGGGGGGGGGGGGGGGGGGGGGGGGGGGGGGGGGGGGGGGGGGGGGG
>NZ_JAELTQ010000362.1 GCF_016428905.1 Dyella sp. ASV24
GGGGTGTTGGTAGTCATTACAGTCTCACCAGGACTTCTCCGGTCCCAGGTTCTGGAACGGGATAGTCTACAATTCTTGTTTGAAGCGAATTGCCAGGATCTGAGTAGACAATGGCTCGATTTATTTCCCCTTTGATACTTTCCATGTTAGCCTAGGTGAAGTAACTTTTACAATTGATCTGTAATAGTGTGTTGGGGGTTCTTGCGATGAAGGTATCACGACAATATGGACTGTAGGACGGATATGTTCGCTGGAGACAAACGAGGCACGCTTAGTATATAATGTCAGGCTACAACATTCGTCAACGTCTTCTTAGAAGACCAACCGCAAGTGTACCTTTGAATTCCCGAATCTAGAATGCGGGGGAGGCGCTGAAGCTAGC
>NZ_JAELTQ010000363.1 GCF_016428905.1 Dyella sp. ASV24
GTCTTGTTGTGTGCAGGTTTTTGATGCGCACTGTCGAAGGCGCTGGGAGACAGCTGCGCGTTATGGCGCTTGTTTGGACCAGCGGTGTCGTCATGATGTTGCTGATGGACTGTAAACGCTGGCGGCGGGATAGTTTGCCGCGGATCGTTTAGGGTATCTTTGGGTATTGAAGGAGATTTGTTTGAGATGGCGCTTTGTGAGCTTCTTTGGGCTTCAGCGTCAATTCTTTGGGTGGTGACTGACGGAATGCGAATTATGAGTTGGGCTGAGTGTGATGAGGTATATGCAGTTGGTAGATGTTTAGGTGGGGCGGACAATGCCGACTCACCAAAAGGTTGTAAGCTGTAAGCCATTTTGCTCTGCGGGCAATACAGCCCTCGCC
>NZ_JAELTQ010000364.1 GCF_016428905.1 Dyella sp. ASV24
GTGCAAAAGTGCAAACAGCTTGTTCTGGATGTGCCTGTCACAGTGCAGTCCGAAATGACTGCTGCTATTGCTGTTTTGGCGCTGAGCGATGACCTCAAGTCTCACCTTCTGAATCTCGGTGTCTGTGATGTGCTTATTCCTCTCACACACTCGCCGAGTATCGAAGTCCAGGGCAACAGTGCTGCTGCGCTGGGTAACCTCTCATCTAAAGGTATGCAGATCCACGTGGTCGAAAGCATCTTACTAACTTGTAAATATAGTCGGCGAGTATTCCATCTTCGTCCAAAATTGGAAGGAGCCCAAAGGCGGAATTCACGGCTACCTCTGCCGATTCTTGCAATCCGGGGACGCGACTTTCCAGCATATTGCAGTGTGGACACT
>NZ_JAELTQ010000365.1 GCF_016428905.1 Dyella sp. ASV24
GGCCGACACGCAAGCCGACCGCATCCGCCAGCTGCGCGAAGCCATCCAGAAGCGCCGTGCCCAACAGCAGGCCGCGACACCCGAGGGAGCCCACTAATCCATGTCCATCCAGCGCACCTCGCGGTTCGCCCGCATCAGCACCCTCACCCTGGCCCTGTGGCTGGCCGGTTGCCAGACGCTGCCGCCGCCGCATGACGACGGCGCGCTGCAGCGCGAGGCCATGGCGGGCACCGAAAAACCCGTACCGGCGCCGTTGAACACGCGCAACACCCCGGCCGATCAAGCCACCACGCCCAAGCCCCAAGTCACCGAAGGCAGCGGCCAGTTCGTGCGCGCCACCGGCTTGGCGCAGCCGCGCAAAGCCGCCAGCG
>NZ_JAELTQ010000366.1 GCF_016428905.1 Dyella sp. ASV24
CCATCGCCGAGAAACCGCAACTGCAACAGCGCATCGCTGCGATGGGCGCGGGGCAGGCCGCCAGCCACGCCTTCCTGCCCGAAGACGACCCCAACGCCGCCGCGGCCGGCCTGATGCAGCGCGTGGTCGATACCGTGGCGGCGCACCCGCAAGGCGGCGCCTGCGACGTCACCCAAAAAATGCCCGTCACCAACCCACCGGCTGCGCCCGACGAGCCCTACCGCAAAGTCGCGGTGAGCATCAGCCTGCGTTGCGACGTGCAACCGCTGGCCGAGACCCTGCACGACCTGGAGCAGGGCACGCCCTACCTGTTCGTCGACGACCTCAGCATCTACCGCAACCCGGTCGCCGCCCTGCAGC
>NZ_JAELTQ010000367.1 GCF_016428905.1 Dyella sp. ASV24
CCATCGCCGAGAAACCGCAACTGCAACAGCGCATCGCTGCGATGGGCGCGGGGCAGGCCGCCAGCCACGCCTTCCTGCCCGAAGACGACCCCAACGCCGCCGCGGCCGGCCTGATGCAGCGCGTGGTTGATACCGTGGCGGCGCACCCGCAAGGTGGCGCCTGCGACGTCACCCAAAAAATGCCCGTCACCAACCCACCGGCCGCGCCCGACGAGCCCTACCGCAAAGTCGCCGTGAGCATCAGCCTGCGTTGCGACGTGCAACCGCTGGCCGAGACCCTGCACGACCTGGAGCAGGGCACGCCCTACCTGTTCGTCGACGACCTCAGCATCTACCGCAACCCGGTCGCCGCCCTGCAGC
>NZ_JAELTQ010000368.1 GCF_016428905.1 Dyella sp. ASV24
GTTTTCGCCGATGTAGCCGTGGCCGCCATACACCTGCAGTGCTTCCTTGGTGCACTCCTGCGCGAGCTCCGTCACCACACCCTTGGCGATGGGGATCAGGAACGCGACCAGGTCGCTGGCCTGCTTGCGGGCAGCTTCGTCGGCTCCGCGTGCTTCCACGTCGGTCTGCAGCGAGGTGTAGAACAGCAGCGTGCGCGAGCCTTCAACCAGGGCGCGCTGGGTGAGCAGCATGCGGCGCACATCCGGCTGCACCAGCAGGTTGTCGGCCGGCTTCTCGGGGAACTTCGGACCCGACAGCGAGCGGCCCTGCAGGCGCTCACGCGCGTAGTTCAGGCTGTTCTGCAGC
>NZ_JAELTQ010000369.1 GCF_016428905.1 Dyella sp. ASV24
GCATTACCTTGCCCCAGTAGTAGGAAAGCGTAGCGTCCCCTTTTCCTCGCCTCGGCGGTAGGAAAGCGTAGCGTCTTCTCTCCCTAGCCCCAGAGGTAGGGAAGCGTAGCGAAGCCTGCTTTAAGTCCTCACCGCTATGGCGCGTTGCGAAGCGTCCCGGCGTACCCGCTGTGTAGAGGTGGAGGTGGCCAAGCCACACGATTCCTCAGCCGTTCGGGTTTATCCCATCGTGATGCTGCGGGCGTTGGCTTTACGGCCATTTTCTTTGGGTTACTTTTCTTTTGGGCCAGCAAAAGAAAAGTGACTCGAGCGTCGGCAGACGATCGAAACGCCCGCTGCGTAAGCG
>NZ_JAELTQ010000370.1 GCF_016428905.1 Dyella sp. ASV24
ATGCCGATCTTGCTGTCGATCGCATTCATGCGTCCATCGGTGTAGCTCTGTGCCCAGTTGCGCATGTCGGTGAGCTGTTGCACGTTCACGGCATCGGTCGATGCGGTGCCCGCGGCAACGTTGGTGATCTGACGCTCATAGCCAACCGAGCCCACCGACACGCTGTTCGCGCGATCGGCCACCGAGCCCGCACCCACCGCGACTGCGTTGTCCGCCGCGGCGCTACTACCCGCGCCCACCGCTGTGCCGTTGTTGCCGGAGGCCACCGCACCGTTGCCGACCGCCGAACTGTTGTCACCGGACGCGACCGCGCCGTTGCCCACGGCTGCGCTATTGCCGCCCGAG
>NZ_JAELTQ010000037.1 GCF_016428905.1 Dyella sp. ASV24
CCCGTATGAGGCGGCGGGCGGGTGGAGATAAGGCCCGCAGGGGAATCGGCAGGGATGCCGATTCCTTTTCGCCGGGGCAGGAGCCCCGTCGAAAAGCCCGGAACCCGACCGCGTACCTATCGGGCTTTAGCCCGATAGGCGCCTCATCCGGGGGGCCCTTTCTTTGGGTTACTTTTCTTTGGGCAAGCAAAGAAAAGTGACTCGGCCTCCGGCAGGAGGTCGAAACGCCCGCTGCGTAAGCGGCCAGGTCACGATCACGCGACAACCAAGCGATACCGCTACTGGATCCCGGCCTGCGCCGGGATGACGGCCAAAGATGAAGCAATAAGGCGAGCACCCACCCCTCTCTCCAAAAGGGAGAGGGAGCAGAAATGCAGCACCCCGCTCTTACCCCATCGCCTCGCCACGCCTAAGAACACCCCCACCAAACCGCGCTGCATCGCAACATCAACAAACACCCCAACCTCCCCAAACCCCGTCAACCAAAGAACCAAACAACCAAAACCTCCAACCGCACCCGCACAAACCGTTACAACCGCACCCATCGCTCGACATCCCCGCCACTCTGGTGCATACGTATTCACTTCAATGAACCGGCGCAGCCATCGCAGAATCGCCGGACTCTGAATTGGGGAGAGGCAATGAATTTGAATTCCACACCGGCGTCGAAGAACGCCGTTGATGACCTTGGGCAGCACGCCACCGCGCGTGTCGTGCTCATCGCCGCCGCAGCAGCGCTAGGCGGTTTCCTGTTCGGTTTCGATACCGCCGTGATCAACGGTGCAGTCGATGCCGTGCGCGGCAATTTCGGACTGGATGCGGCCCGCATCGGTTTCGCGGTGTCATGCGCACTGCTCGGCTCAGCAGCCGGTGCCTGGTATGCAGGCCCGCTAGCGGATCGCGTGGGCCGTGTCCGTGCCATGCAGGTGGCCGCTCTGTTCCTCGCGTTGAGCGCGCTTGGTTCGGGCCTCGTCACTGGCGTGGGCAGCCTGGTTTTCTGGCGTCTCGTGGGTGGCATCGGCGTGGGCGTGGCGTCGGTGATCGCGCCGACCTACATCGCGGAGATCTCGCCGGCCGCTGTGCGCGGTCGACTGGGCTCACTGCAGCAGCTCGCCATTGTGCTCGGTATTTTCGCTGCGCTGCTCAGCGATGCGTGGCTCGCAAGCACAGCCGGCGGCGCCGCGGAGAAGCTGTGGTTTGGCCTCGCCGCGTGGCGCTGGATGTTCCTCGTCGCCGTGGTACCCGCACTGATCTACGGCTCGCTGGTGCTGGGCGTGCCGGAGTCGCCGCGCCATCTGGTTGCCAAAGGTCGCCTCGCCGAAGCAAAGGACGTGCTGCGCCAGGTGCTGGACATGCACAGCGACACCGCACTGGACGCCAAGGTGAAGGACATCCAGGACAGTCTGCATTCGGAGTACCGCCCTACGCTGAAAGATCTGCGCGGCCCGCGCCTGGGCCTGCTGCCCGTGGTGTGGATCGGCATTCTGCTGTCGGTGTTCCAGCAGTTCGTAGGCATCAACGTCATCTTTTATTACTCGTCCACGCTATGGCACTCCGTCGGCTTCAGCGAGAGCGATTCGTTCTCCATCACGGTCGCCACCTCGGTGGTGAACGTACTGGTGACGCTGGTTGCCATCGCATTGGTGGATCGCATCGGCCGCAAGCCGCTGCTGGTGATCGGCTCGGCCGGCATGACCATCACACTGGGCGCGATGGCGTGGTGTTTCTCGCAGGCTACCGGCAGCGGTGCCAACCTCAGCCTGCCGGCACCGTGGAATATGGTCGCGCTGGTCGCCGCCAATGCCTATGTAGTGTTCTTTGGGCTGAGCTGGGGACCGATGGTGTGGGTGCTGCTGGGCGAGATGTTCCCCAACCGCATCCGTGCCATCGCACTGGCCGTTGCCGCCGCGGCGCAGTGGCTGGCTAACTTCGTGATCACCAGCACCTTCCCGGCGCTGTCCGAAGTGGGCCTGTCTTTTGCCTACGGTCTGTACGCCGCGTTCGCGCTGATCTCGCTGGTCTTCGTGCTGAAGGCGGTGCGCGAGACCAAGGGGATGGAGCTGGAGCAGATGCAGGGCTGATCTGCTCGGCGCTGTAGAAGCGAAAAAGGGCGCGTTTGACACGCGCCCTTTTTCGGCGTAGATATTTAACTAATACTTTAATTGCTTAAAAGCTAATGGCCGTCGATCAAGTCTTCGAAGCACTCGCCTCCCGCCCCCGTCGCGAGATCCTGGCCTACCTCTCGGCACAGGAGTTGACGGCCGGCGACATCGCCAGCCGCTTCGATATGACGGCGCCAGCCATCTCCCGGCATCTGTCCATCCTGGAAGGCGCCGGGCTGGTGAGCAGCGAGCGCCGCGGCCAATACGTGTACTACCGGCTCAACAAGGACAGCCTGGTGAACACGCTGACCGGCTTCGCTTTCGAAATCTGCCCCACCGCAGGCCCGCTGAAGCGCGAATCGCGCAAGCTGGCTCGCAAGGGCGGCGTGTAGTGCCGTAATCACCCGGCGAATGGTGCCGGGTTCGCAAAGGAGCTGCCCGATGTCGTCCCACACCCAAGCCGTCGCCACCTTCCCCAGCGCTCGCCTCTCTTCGCGAAGCGGCGGGCTGCCCATCGAAGTAACCCTGATCGCGCAATTGGGTCACGGCTCCGGTGACCCACTGGTCGCCAGCGCGGCGGCGCGGCAACGAGCGCACGCCGGTTTTATCGATGCGATGGACGAGCCCTCGGCCAAGCTGGCCGGTGCGGACTTCGAAAAGGGCGACCCGACCTCGCTCTATAGCTTCACGGTGGAGGCAAAGGGACACCCCTTCCATCGCCACGCCGGGCACCGCGTATTCACGGCGATATCGGGTAGCGGCGGCGTGCAGCTTCGTTTTTCGGATGCGACGCCAGCGCAGGTTGCCGACGATCCGACCAGTTTTCTTCGCGGACTGCGCTACGTCGATATCCCACCGGATTGCCTGTTCACGGTGCGCTTCGGTGGCGATACCTGGCACCAGTTCGCATCGCTGCGCCCTCGCGCCGGGCATCCCGCGATGTTCGCCCTGTCCTGCCACACCAACGAACTGGGTGGTGATCTTTCCCCGGATATCCAGCGACAGATCCGCGCGAATGAAGCGACCATTCCCTCGCTGACGGAGTTGCTACCACCCACCGTCCAGCGCCTGCTCGACGATGGCGCGCTTCGCCATGTGGACGTGCCCACCATGGCCTTGTCGCTCGATGCCCCCGCCGGCTCGCTGCAAAACCTGCTCTGTCGCGTTGCCAGAGGCGTCGCGGGACGACTGCGTGGCGCATGGGCGCACGTCCGCCGGGCGGGAGGCTTCGCGGCGGAGCGCGGTGGCCGCCATGCGGTGATGCTGCTCGACGAACCGCCAGCCGACTCGCTGCTGCAGAAGCAGTTGCAGGACCGCCACCATCATCAGGACACCTTCGTGCTCGGCCTCGATCAGGTGGGCATTGAGGGTTTGGGCGCCACCGCGCTGCTGAGTTCCCTGCTCGATGCCTTCATCGCCAACCCGCCACCCGGCGTGTCCCACCTGATGGCATTCCGGAACGTGCTCGTCAAACCGCTCGGTCTGCGCACCTCGTCGCTGGGCTGCCCGGTCTCGTCCCTGCTTGGCACGGCAGATGGTCCCAGGTTCTTGAACCGCTATCCCGTCATCGATCAACGAGTGGATGCGGGCGACACCTTTGCGCAGGTGATTCTGGGCGCGGACGACAAACATCTGCGCTTTCGCTCCTGCGTCGCCGTGCGCATTCGTGGCGCAGGCCGGGTCGAGCTCAGCCTGGGCACCCGCGTGCAGTGCACGAACCTGTTTGGGCACCTCTACATGGCCGTCGTTGACCATTTCCACCGCGGCTATGCCAGCCCGATCATGCTGCGGACGGCCACCGAGCACGCATTCGCCGCGCATGAGTCGCCGGTAGATGCGATCATGGCGCATGACTGATTTCCGCACGCTCCCGCTTAAACCCGCGCTACTGGCCAGCGTGGAAACCCTCGGCTATACCGAGATGACCCCGGTGCAGGCTCTGAGCCTGCCGCCCATCCTCGAAGGCCGCGACGTGATAGCGCAGGCGCGCACCGGCAGCGGCAAGACCGCCGCCTTCGGCCTGGGCCTGTTGCAGCACATCGACGTGGACACCATCCGCCTGCAGGCGCTGGTGCTCTGCCCCACGCGCGAGCTGGCCGACCAGGTGAGTAAGGCCATCCGCAAGCTGGCGGCCAACATCCCCAACGTGAAGCTGCTGACGCTGTGCGGCGGCATGCCGCTGGGGCCGCAGTTGGCGTCGCTCACGCACGATCCACACATCGTGGTCGGCACACCTGGCCGCGTGCAGGAGCACCTTAAGCGCGGCAGCCTGCACGGTGGCGGTATCAAGGTGCTGGTGCTGGACGAAGCTGACCGTATGCTCGACATGGGCTTCAGCGAGGCCATCGACGACATCGTCGGTCGCATCGCCAAGCACCACCAGACGCTGCTGTTCTCGGCCACTTATGCCGAAGAGATCCGCCAGGTAAGCAAGCGCTTGCAGCGTGAGCCAGTGGACGTGACAGTGGAAGCACCGCACGAAGAATCCACTATCGAGCAGCGCTTCCACGAAGTGGAGCCGGCGCAGAAGATCGACGCACTCGCACAGTTGCTGGACAAGGGCACGCTCAGCACTGAGCAGACACAGCACGCACTGGTGTTCTGCAATATGCGCAAGGACGTGGACGCGGTGGCGCAAGAACTCGACCGACGTGGTTTCTCTGCACTGGCCTTGCACGGCGACATGGAACAGCGCGACCGCGACGAAGTGCTGGTGCAGTTCGCCAACCGTAGCTGCTGCATTCTGGTGGCCACGGACGTCGCCGCGCGCGGCCTGGACATCGCCTCGCTGCCACTGGTGGTGAGCTACGACATCGCGCACGATCCGGACACGCACACCCACCGCGTAGGCCGCACGGGGCGCGCGGGCGAGAATGGCCTCGCCATTACGCTGGTCACACCGCGTGAACGTCCCAAAGCCATGAACATCGAAGAGCAGCTCGGTCAGCCATTGCGGTGGCAGCCACTGCGCGTGTCACCGCCGCGCGGCAAGCAGCTCAATCTGGCACCAATGAAAACCTTGGTGATCGACGCCGGCCGACAGGACAAGCTGCGCCCCGGCGATATCCTCGGTGCGCTTACCGGCGACGCCGGACTCGACGGCAAGAACATTGGCAAGATCGACGTGTTCGCCACGCGCGCCTATGTCGCCCTGCAGCGGGATCTTGCGAACAAGGCGCTGGAACGGCTGCGTTCGGGCAAGATCAAGGGACGCAACTTCCGCGTGCGCGCCCTGCACTAAGCTCACACCGTTCAACGGCAAGGAAACTCCACATGATCCGCTGGCGCTTTCTGGCCACCGCATTCTGCGCACTCGCTGCCACTGCTGGCGTCCACGCCGCCACGCCCGTCTACGGCTATCGCGTGGTGAAGGTCTATCCACACGAAACCTCGGCCTATACCGAGGGCCTCTTCTACAAAGACGGCTATCTCTACGAGAGTACGGGCGAAGCTGGCGACTCCACCGTGCGTAAAGTGGAGTTGGAGAGCGGCAAGGTCGTGCAGCGCCACGACCTGCCCTCGCAGTATTTCGGCGAAGGCATCGTCGACTGGGGCTCGCAGATCGTGCAGCTGACCTGGAAGGATCAGCTCGGCTTTGTCTATGACATGGCCAGTTTCAAGCAGCAGCGCACGTTCAACTATCCCGGCGAAGGCTGGGCGCTGACACGCGATGACAAGCACCTCTACATGAGCGATGGCTCGGCCGTGCTGCGTGTGCTCGATCCCCACACGCTTACTGCGGTCGGCAGCATCCTGGTCACCGACAACGGCCGGCCGGTGGTCAACCTCAACGAGCTGGAATGGGTGAAGGGCGAGATCTACGCGAACGTGTGGCTCACCAACCGCATCGCCCGCATCGACCCCGCCACGGGGCACGTCACCGGCTGGATCGACCTGACCGGCCTGTTTGACGTCAGCACGCTGCCTGACCCCGGCAATGATGTGCTCAACGGCATTGCCTACGACGCCAAGCGCGACCGCCTGTTTGTCACTGGCAAGCGCTGGCCGAAGCTGTTCGAGATCACCTTGGTGCCACGCAGCCATTGAAGCCCGCCACCCCTGCCATTCGGCAGGGGTTGAGCACTCCGGCCGGGGGTAAAGTGAGTCGTTACCTTGCCCGGAGCTTTCGATGCGCTACGTTCCCCTGTTGTTGCCGCTGGCACTCAGCCTGGCCGTCTCCACCGCCTACGCGGATGAAGCTCCGGTACAACCGCGCGCACAACCCTCGCTACTCGCCTTGTCCACGGCACCCAGCGAAGCGGAACTGCATGCGACCATCGCCAAGCTGGTGAGCTTCGGCACGCGCCACACGCTCTCCGACACCACCTCCGACAAGCGCGGCATCGGCGCCGCACGGCGCTGGGTGAAATCGCAGTTCGAGGCCATCTCCAAGGAATGCGGCGGCTGCATCGAAGTGGTCACGCCCTCGCAGGTATTCACCGGCAAGCGCATCCCGCAGCCGACGGAAGTGATGGACGTGGTAGCGATCAAGCGCGGCAAGACCGATCCCAAGCGCGTGATCGTGATGACCGGCCATTTGGATTCGCGTGTCACCGACGTAATGAATGCGAAGTCCGATGCACCGGGCGCGAACGACGACGCCTCCGGCGTAGCCGCACTGATGGAGGCTGCGCGCCTGCTCTCCAAGCAGGACAACGACGCCACCCTGGTATTCGCTGCGTTGTCCGGTGAAGAACAAGGCTTGTACGGCGGCAAGGTGCTGGCGGACTACGCTGTGCAGCAGGGCTGGCAGGTGCAGGCCGACCTCAACAACGACATCGTGGGCAACAGCCACGGCCAGAACGGCGTGCTGGACAACACCACAGTCCGCATCTTCTCCGAAGGCACCAAGACCAACGAGACCCCGGAGCAAGCGAAATACCGCGCTTATCACGGTGGTGAGGTGGATTCGCCTTCGCGCAACGTCGCGCGCTACATGGAGCAGATCGGCTCGACCTATCTGCCGGACCTGCGCGTACACATGGTCTACCGCACCGACCGCTACAGCCGTGGCGGTGACCAGGTGCCGTTCCTTGAAGCGGGTTATCCCGGCGTGCGCGTCACTGAGGGCCACGAGGATTACACCCGTCAGCACCAGGATCTGCGCACCGACAAAGGCATCAAATACGGTGACACCATCGATGGCGTCGACTTCCGTTACCTCGCCCGCGTCACCGCGCTCAACACGGTGACCATGGCCGCACTCAGCCGCGCTCCGGCACCACCGAGCGGCGTAAGCATCGAAGGTGCGCTCGCCACCGACACTACCGTGCACTGGAAGAAGGTGCCGGGCGCCGCCGGCTACGTGGTGCACTGGCGCGATACCACTGCACCCCAATGGCAATACAGTCGCTCCGTAGGCGATGTGGACCAGGCCGTGATCAAGGACGTAGTGATCGACGACTGGTTCTTTGGCGTATCGGCCGTCTCCGCCGATGGCTACGAGAGCCCGGTGGTGTTCCCCGGCGATGCGGGCAATTTCGAACGCTCGCCGGCCCCGAAATCGCCATGATGTGTGCCTATTCCAGGGCAACGGATAGCCTTAGGCGCTAAAATCCCTGCGCCGCTGCATCCTAGGAAACAGTGGCCGCATCGATAGGGATGCGTATCAACGGACGATACCAAGGGAATTTCCATGTTTCGCAAAACGCTACTGCCGGCGCTGACCCTGCTTGCCGGCTTTGTCCTGGCCGCCCCCGTCGCTGCCATGCCCGACGACAAGGGCGAGCACCAGATGTCGGCGGAAGAATTCGTCAGCTCGCTGCATCCGAAGACGGGCGACGTGACCATTCCGGAGGCGAAAGCCACGCTGAAGCTGGCCAATGGTTACAGCTTCCTCTCCGCCAGCGATGCACAGCGCGTGCTGACGCAAGCGTGGGACAACCCACCCGACGACAGCGTGCTGGGCCTGATCCTGCCCAGCACCGACGCGCATTCGGTGCTGGACGATAACGCCTGGGCCGTGGTTGTCACCTTCGTCGACGAAGGCTATGTGTCCGACAAGGACGCCGCCAAGATCGACTACGACGACATGCTCAAGGACCTGAAGAAGGCCACACAAGACAACAACGCGGATCGCCTCAAGGAAGGCTATCCCGCCATCGAACTGGTCGGCTGGGCCGAGCCGCCGCACTACGATCCCTCCACGCACAAGCTGTACTGGGCGCGGGACCTGAAGTTCAAGAAAGCCGATGGCAGCGATGACGGTCAGACCCTCAACTACGCCATCCGCGTGCTGGGTCGCCGGGGTTATCTGTCGCTCAACGCCATCGCACCGATCAACCAGCTCGCCAAAGTGCGCACGGATATGCCCGAGGTAGTGGCGATGGCGGAGTTCGATCAGGGCGAGCGTTACGCCGACTACAACGCCAGCACCGACAAGGCCGCCGCTTACGGCATCGCCGCACTGGTGGCCGGCGGTATCGCGGCCAAGGCCGGCCTGTTCGCCAAACTCGGCGTGCTGCTGTTGGCGTTCAAGAAATTCATCGTCATCGGCATTGCCGCCGTTGGCGGTTTCTTCGCCAAGCTCTTCAAGCGCAAGAAGGCTTGATGTCATTTGCCTGCCGCGCCACCCGAAGGTGGCGCGACAGGTGTTCAACGTTCGCTCTTCCAGGGCACACCCAGCGCCACCAGACGGCGCAGGCCATCATCGCTCGGTTGCAGCGCACGACTACCCGTCCGACGCCTGAGCCACCCTGCGTCGAGCAACGCATCGGTCAACGACACACCAAGCGGCCCGCCCAGATGCAGGCGCCGCTCCGTCCAATCCAGACATCCCCTGCCCGTCAACGGCAGCAGCGCCTGCACACGCGACGCATCAAGTCCTGCGTCGGCCAGTGCCTGTGCGCCACTCTCCAGAAGACGCATACCTTCGCTTGCCGCGTGCAGATAACCGCGCTGCAGGAGCGCATCGCACAAGCCCACGCCCAACCGCCCGGCGAGATGCCGATAACAGGTCCGCGCTGTGCGCAGCGCTCGGTTACCACCTGCAGGATCAGGTAACACGGGCCGCGTGCGCGGCAAGGCAAGCGTTTCGATCAAGGCCGCGACATCGTCATTGGCAAGGTGGTAGTAACGATGTCGCCCCTGCTCGTGCACCGCCAACAACCCGCCCTCCAGCAAGCGCTTGAGATGCGCGCTGCCCGTCGCTGCGCCCACGCCCGCTGCCCGCGCCAGTTCGCCCGCAGGACGTGAGGTGCCGTCGATCAACGCCAGCAACATGGCGGCGCGGGCCGGCTCGGCGAGCAGTGCGCCGATCTCGGCCAGCTGGTATCGGCTCGGGGAGACTGCATCGTTCATGCGCGCAGTCTAACGCCGTGCCTCGGGGCGATAGTTCGATGACCAGCGAAACATTCACGGACCACGCCGAAGACACTGTCGGCATGGACATGCATCGCTACCCCGACATGCGGGTCATCCGCCCTTCCATCCTCTACTTCGGTACGCCAGTGGTGCTGATCACCACACGCAACCCGGATGGCTCCACCAACATCACGCCGATGTCATCCGCCTGGGCGCTCGCCAACCGCATCGTCATCGGCCTGGCCGGTGGCGGACAGGGCTTGACGAACCTGCGGCGCGAAGGCGAGTGCGTACTCAACCTTGCCGGTGAGGACATGCATCGCGGCGTGGAACGCATCGCGCCAACCACCGGCCGCCAGCCGGTCCCCCCCTGGAAGCAGGCCACCGGCTATCGCCATGAAGCGGACAAATTCGCGCTGGGGGGCTGGCACCCCGTGTCGTCCCTTGCAGTGAAACCACCACGCATCATGGAATGTCCGCTGCAAATGGAAGCCCGCCTGCTGCTGGACGTTGACCGTCCGCTGGACGCATGGACCGACGGCCCTGGTGGCTATGCCATCCTCGAACTGGAAGTGCTCCACGTGCACGCCCACGAGGACGTCACCGTACCCGACACCCAACATGTCGACCCCCAGCGCTACCGACCGTTGTTCTATCTGTTCCGCCATTACGTAGGCCCCGGCAAGCCCATGGGCCGAACGTTTAAAGCGGAAGTTTGAACGCGCCAGTGATGTTGTTGCAGCGAAAGCCGGTGCTAGGATCGAGCCCAATACGGCTTCGGTACGATTGCGGTCGAGCATGCGCATTCTGGTTACGGGCAGTTCGGGTCATCTGGGCGAGGCGCTGGTGCGCACACTGCTCGATGACGGTCACGAGGTCATCGGGCTGGACGTAGCCGAGGGCCCTTACACCCACCGCGTGGGCTCCATCGCCGACCGAGCCTTTGTGAAACGCTGCATCGCTGGCGCTGCCACCGTGTTCCACCCGGCGACGCTGCACAAGCCACACGTCGCCACGCACGCCCGGCAGGATTTTCTCGACGTCAATCTCACCGGCACACTGAACCTGCTGGAAGAAGCTGTCGCCACCGGCGTGGAGTCCTTCGTCTACACCAGCACCACCAGCGTGTTCGGCGATGCACTCACCCCGCACACCGACGAGCCGGCGGCGTGGGTCACCGAAGACCTGGCACCCGTGCCCAAGAACATCTACGGCGTCACCAAGTCAGCCGCCGAGGACCTGTGCCAGTTGTTTCAGCGCAACCAGGGCCTGTCCACCATGGTGCTGCGCACGTCCCGCTTCTTCCCTGAAGAAGACGATGACCGCACGGTGCGCGCGCGTTACACCGACGACAACCTCAAGGCGAACGAGTACCTCCACCGCCGCGTAGATATCGAGGACGTGGTAAGCGCCCACCTGCTCGCCGCACGTCGCGCACCGATGCTGGGCTTTCGCCGCTACATCATCAGCGCCACCACGCCGTTTCTACCGGAAGACCTGGCCGAGCTGCGCGTGCACGCACCGTTGGTGGTGCGTCGGCGCGTGCCTGGCTATGAAGCGATCTACGCGGAGCACGGGTGGAAGATGGCGCAGGGCATCGATCGCGTGTACGTGAATCAGCGTGCGCGTGATGAATTGGGTTGGACGCCACGCCATGACTTTGGCGCGCTGTTGGCGCGATTGCAGGCGGGCGGGGATATTCGCAGTCCGCTGGCTCGGGCGATTGGGTCCAAGGGGTATCACGCGGATGTGTTTAGTGATGGGCCTTATCCCGTCGAATCGTGAGTGGGGTTAGGCGCGGAGCGCACCGTTTTTCTCCCTCTCCCCTCCGGGCGACCCGAAGGTAGTCCCCTTTTGGGAGAGAGGGTTGGGGTGAGGGGTCAATCTAGCCCCACCGTTTCATCTTTAGCCGTCACCCCGGCGCACCCCGCAAAAGGGGGCAAGGGCCGGGGTCCAGTTTCGTCAGTGGTCGGCTGTCGCCTCATGCGCTACCGCGATCTGGCCGCTTACGCAGCGGGCGTTTCGATCGTCTGCCGACGCTCGAGTCACTTTTCTTTTGCTGGCCCAAAAGATCCCACGGGGACTAGCTTCGCGTCGAAAGTAACCCAAAGAAAATGGCCGTAAGGCCAACGCCCGTAGCATCACGATGGGATAAGCCCGAACGGCTGAGGAATCGTGTGGCTTGGCAACCTTCGCCTCTACACAGCGGGTACGCCGAAGCGCTTCGCAACGCGCCATGGCGAAGAGGACTTAAAGCAGGCTTCGCTACGCTTCCCCATCGCTGAGGCTAGGGAGAGAGGACGCTACGCTTTCCTACCGCCGAGGCGAGGGAAAGGGAGCGCTACGCTTTCCCACCACTGAGGCTAGGGAAAGCAGACGCTACGCTTCCCGACCGGCGGGGAGAACTCGCCATCGAATGGCATCGCCTTTCTCTTCTGTCTTGGCTTTGTGCACTTAGAGCAAGAGCAACGCGACCTGCCGCGACGCGATGTGCAGCTCCGCTGCACGAGCCGTCCGCTTTCGCTTTTGATCTTCCGGGCCCCGTATGAGGCGGCGGGCGGGTGGAGATAAGGCCCGCAGGGGAATCGGCAGGGATGCCGATTCCTTTTCGTCGGGGCAGGAGCCCCGTCGAAAAGCCCGGAACCCTCACGCGCACCTGGAGGGCGTAGC
The DNA here is from genome assembly GCF_016428905.1 of Dyella sp. ASV24. GTDB lineage: Bacteria > Pseudomonadota > Gammaproteobacteria > Xanthomonadales > Rhodanobacteraceae > Dyella. The sequence continues at coordinate 12,075 of NZ_JAELTQ010000037.1, forward strand.
CCGGAAGGCGACTCATCCGGGGGGCCCTTTCTTTGGGTTACTTTTCTTTGGGCAAGCAAAGAAAAGTGACTCGGCCTCCGGCAGGAGGTCGAAACGCCCGCCGCGTAGGCGGCCAGATCGCGACCACGCGACAACCAAGCGATACCGCTACTGGACCCCGGCCTGCGCCGGGGTGACGGTTTCATCGAAACCACAAGGCGAGCACCCACCCCTCACTCCAACCCTCTCCCCAAAGGGGAGAGGGAGCCAAACTGAGGCGTTCCATGCAACTCCTACCCGCCCCAATGTCCCTTAAAACCTCGCCCCAATAACGCCGACAAAACCACAACCAGCGACACATCGCGAAACAAAAAAACCTACCCAATAATCGCCAACACCGCCGCCAACCAAACCACCACCACCCCACCCGCAAACGCCCGCCGCGCCGCCCCAATGCGCTCCGCACTCTCCTCACTCACCGGCGTCGTCACAATCCACGGCACCGACGCCAACAACCCAAAGCCAATAAAGGCCAACACAATCACCGCCACATCCAGCCCCCGCCATGGCACGGGCTCATGCACACCCCAATAGCCCAGAAAAGCCATCCCCATCGCACACAAAGTGGCCGATGCGGAACACAACCCGACGACTGAACCTGCTGGCGCACGCATGGCAGCTGTCTCCGGCGAGGGATACGCGGAGCGTACCGCAGCCGGGAAAAAGGAATGTCGAAATCCGGCGACTCCGTTCGTCATGAGGATAAGCGCGCCAAAACCGGCGCCCTTTCCCCCGTCCTAGGAGTCGACGATGTCCCTGCCCTACCGCACGCCCACCGCCCTCACCAGCGCTCTGCTGCTCCTGCTCGCCACCAGTACGGCACATGCCGCGGCCGCAACCTATGCCGTCGACCCTGCACATACGTACCCCAGTTTCGAGGCCGATCACTTCGGCGGACTGTCCACTTGGCGCGGCAAGTTCGACCGCACCTCCGGCAAAGTCATCTTGGACAAGGCCGTTGGCGCCGGCAGCGTAGACATCACCGTCGATGCCACCAGCGTGGATTTCGGCCTGGACAAGATGAACGAAACGGCCCGCAGCAAAGAGTTGTTCGACGTAGCCCAGTACCCCACCGCGACCTATCGCGGCCAACTTACCGGCTTCGTCAACGGTGTGCCGACGCGGGTGGACGGCTCACTCACTCTGCATGGCGTAACGCGTCCGTTGGAACTGACCATCAAAAGCTTCAAGTGCATACCGCATCCGCTCTACAAGCGTGAGCTGTGTGGCGCAGATGCCTATGCCACGTTCAAGCGTGATGCCTTCGGCATGGACAGCGGCAAGGATTACGGCTTCAGCATGGACGTGACGCTGCGTATCCAGGTGGAAGCTCTGATCGAGGACGGCAGCGCCGGCAAAGTCGCGCTTGCTGCACCCACCCACTGAGCACGGACTACGACCATGTCACTTACGCTCTACATGCACCCGCTGGCAGCCTATTGCCACAAAGCGCTGATCGCGCTGTACGAGAACAACACCCCGTTCCATCCTCACCTGGTGGATCTCTCGGACGATACGCAACGCGCTGCGTTCTACGCGCTGTGGCCGATCGGCAAATTTCCCGTGCTCAACGACCAAACGCGAGGCTGCATGGTGCCGGAATCCAGCATCATCATCGAGTATCTCGCGCGGCACTATCCCGGCAAAGTCGCGCTCATTCCCGAGCATCCCGACGCAGCGCGTGAAGTGCGCTTCCGCGATCGCTTCTACGACCAGTATGTTGCCGAGCCCATGCAGAAGGTGATCACCGACCGGTTACGCCCCGAGGGTCAGCACGATCACTACGGCGTGGCGCAGGCGCGGGACAAGCTGCGCTCCGCGCTGGACCTGATCGAGCGCGAATTCGAGCGCGACGATGGCGAACGCCTGTGGGGCGCTGGCGAGCACTACAGCATGGCTGACTGCGCAGCATCGCCTGCGCTGTTCTATGCCAACTTCGTAATACCGCTGGAAGACGAGCATCCACTCACCGCGGCCTATCTGCTTCGCCTGATGCAACGTCCGTCGTATGCGCGCGTGCTGCGGGAAGCCGCGCCCTACATGCACATGGTTCCTTCCGAACCCGTCGAAGCCTGACGTTCCAACCACCGTTATTGCATCAAGGAGACCGACGATGTTTATCGCACTGATCATTATTCTGGCCGCCATCGCCGTTGTGCTGATCGTGGCCGCCATGCGTCCCGATCAATTCCGTATCGAGCGCTCAGCCACCATCCAGGCAGCGCCCGAACGCATCTTTCCGCTCATCAACGATCTGCACCGCTGGCCATCGTGGTCGCCGTACGAGAAGAAAGACCCGGACATGCAGCGCAACTTTGAAGGCCCGTCGGCGGGCACCGGCGCCGCCTATGGCTGGAACGGCAACAAGAACATCGGCAGCGGGCGCATGCAGATCAGCGAGTCCGTACCGTCCTCGCATGTACGCCTTCAACTGGAATTCTTCACTCCGTTCAAAGCCAGCAACGTCGCCGATTTCGTGCTTGAACCGCAGGGCGCCGCTACGCGCATCACCTGGTCCATGCAGGGCCGCTGCAACTTCATGAGCAAACTGATGGGTCTGGTGTTCAACGTCGACAAGATGGTCGGCAAGGACTTCGAGGACGGCCTGGTCAACTTGCGTACGCTGACCGAAGAACCGGCCTGATTCCGCAGTGCAACAACACATGCGCGTGCGTATTTTTCAAATGCGTAACAGCAGGCTTACGCCAAGCCTAAGCAAGCCAGCTTGCGGCTGAATGGATTCGACAACGCGCGCCGCATGCGTCAACCGCACTGCGGGCGCCTCGTTCTCCGGCATGAGTCATCCATCCACCGGTTGACCTACAGGGGTCACACACACCACATGCAGTGGGCGCAAGCCCAGGGGTTGTGACACCTATCCAAAACTTGTCGGAACAATGAGGACCGAAGCCCATGAAGAACCTTATGACGTCGCGTTTCAGCCTGATCGCTTTCGGCATGGTCGCCGCCCTCGCCAGCGCCGGAGCCATGGCGCAGGCCACCAACCCCAATGACATCCCGGGCCACCCTCGCGTCAGCGAAGTGAACCAGCGCCTGGACAACCAGCAGAACCGCATCCAGGCCGGCGTGGCCGATGGTCAGCTCAACGCCAAGCAGGCCGCCCGTGACGAAAAGCAGGATTCCAACATCGCCGCCCGCGAGAGCCGTGATGAAGCCGAGCATGGTGGCCACCTGACCAAGCAGGAAGACAAGAACCTCAATAAGTCGCTGAACAAGGACAGCACGCGCATCCACAAGCAGCGCACCAAGTAATCGCCCGCGCGATCACCCCGAACGGCCCGGCTCTGCCGGGCCGTTCGCATGTGTGCGGGCACAACTTCCAGCACTATCCCTTCCCTGCCGGCGTGCCAGTATCCGGGGACCATCAATCGAGCGGGAGGGTCGTATGGTCAGCAGGATTCTGGCAGCGGCATGCGCGTGTGCGCTGGCGTTCGGCACGGCCCACGCCACCGACGCATCGACGGGCAAGCCGCAATATGGCGCATGGGGCTTTGATCAGGCTGGTGCGGACACCTCGGTCAAACCCGGCAACGACTTCTTCCGCTACGCCAACGGCACCTGGCTGAACCACACGCCGATTCCCGCCGACAAACCGGCCGTCAGCCTTCGGCTGGCCATGACCGACCTCACCGAGCAACGGCTGCATGACCTCATGGAGGCCGCAGCAGAGGACAAAAGCAACGGAGCGACGATCGAAGGCAAGGTCGGCGCGTTCTACCAGTCCTTCATGGACCAGGCGCATCTGGACGCGCTGGGTGCGAAACCGATCGCCCCGCAACTCGACGCAGTGAAGCAAGCCACCACGCGCGACGCGCAGGCCGCGCTGATGGGGCGCACCAACACCGACTTCGATGGCTCGCTGTTCAACATCGGCATCGACGTCGACCTGAAGGACATCAACCACTACGCCGTCTATGTATCGCAGGCCGGTCTGGGCATGCCGGACCGCGACTACTACCTCAAGCCGGAATTCGCGAACCAGAAGGCGGCTTACCAGGCTTACGTCACCCGCCTGCTCACGCTGGCCGGCTGGCCGCAGCCCGACGCCGCGGCGAAAGACGTGGTGGCGTTCGAGACGGCCATCGCGCAAGCGAGCATCAGCAAGGTCGAGCAGCGCGATCCGGTGGCGATGTACAACCCCATGAGCATCGGTGATCTGCAGAAGCTCGCACCCGGTTTTGCCTGGAGCGATTTCCTCAAGGCGGCGCAGCTCGGACAGCAGACGCATGTGGTCGTGATGGAGAAGACCGCGTTTCCGAAGCTGGCTGCGCTGTATGCGAAGACGCCGTTGACGACGATCCACGCCTGGCAAGCCGCGCGGATCGCGGACAATGCTGCCTATTACCTCTCGGACCCGTTCCAGCAAGCGTACTTCGAGATGCACAACAAAACGCTGGCCGGTCAGCAACAGATCGAAGCGCGCTGGAAGCGTGGCGTACATGCGGTATCGGGTGGCGACTGCGGCTTCGGCGAACGACTGGCCTGCTTCGGCAACCTGGGCTGGGGCGTTGGCCAGCTCTACACGGATAGGTATTTCCCGGCCTCGTCCAAGGTGAAGATCGAAGAACTCGTCGCGAATCTGAAGGCGGCCTATCGCGCACGCATCGAGAAGCTCGATTGGATGGGCCCGGAAACACGCAGAGAAGCGCTGAAGAAGCTCGATACCTACACCATCAAGGTGGGCTATCCCGATCATCCGCGTGACTACGCCAACGTCGCCATCCACTCAGACGACCTTGTCGGCAACGTGCTGCACGCGGCGCAAGCCGACTGGTCGTTCTACGTGAATCGTATCGACAAGCCGGTCGACCGCAGCGACTGGAGCATGACGCCACAGACCAACGATGCCTATAACGGCTCGCTGCGCGACATCGTATTTCCTGCCGCCATCCTGCAGCCGCCGATTTTTGATCCCAACGCCGACCCCGCCATCAACTACGGTGCCATCGGCGGCGTCATCGGCCACGAACTCACGCACGGCTTCGACGACGAAGGCCGCAAGATCGATGCCAGCGGCGCACTGCGCGACTGGTGGACGCCCGCCGATGCAAAGGCCTTCGAGGAACGTGCGAAGAAACTCGGCGCGCAGTACAGCGCTTTCGAGCCACTGCCTGGCGTGCACATCAACGGCAACCTGACCATGGGCGAGAACATCGCCGATCTCGGCGGACTTACGCTCGCGCTCGACGCCTACCATGCCTCCCTGCAAGGCAAACCCGCACCGGTGATCGACGGCCTGACCGGCGACCAGCGCGTGTTCCTCGGCTGGGCCCAGGCATGGCGCGGCAAGCTCACCGACGATGCCATCCGTCGCCAGGTGACCAGCGACCCGCACTCGCCGCGCGCCTTCCGCGTCAACGGGCCGGTGCGTAATATCGATGCGTGGTACCAGGCGTTTGGGGTGCAACCGGAGGAGAAGCTGTATCTCGATCCCAAGGAGCGGGTGCGTATCTGGTAAGTACATGGAGGTAGCCACAGATCGGCCAAGACGCCGGGCTCAGCCACTCGCTAGACTCGGCGCCATGATGTCCATAAGGGAGGGAAACTTCATGCGTCGTAGCGCTCTATTCGTGTTGGCGGTTGGTGCCTTGATCGCCAGTTCATTGCAGGCAAGGGACGTCGCCAAGGTCGCTGAAGCCAGCATGCTGGTGACGGGCAGCGTAGAACTGAACACCGATGGCAGCGTGCACGGCTATACGCTCGATCATCAGGAAAAGATCCCCAGCGCTGTGGTGGATCTAATCCAACGCAATGTGCCCACTTGGCGGTTCACGTTCTCCAATCCGCCGTCATCGATGCCCAAGGAAACAATGAGCTTGCGCGTCGTGGCCAAGAACGTTGACGAACGTCACACGACACTTTCGCTGACGGCCGTCCAGCTCGACGATGCGGCAGGCACACCCAGCGACCATGTTCACTCCACCGATCAGAAGCCCGTACCGGTCTTTCCTGCGTTTTCGCTCAAGAACCGCATATCGGGTAGCGTCTATCTACTGGTGAAGGTGGGAAGAGATGGCAAGGTCATGGACATTGCCACCGAGCAGGTGAACCTGCGCAAAGAATACGAGCAGACGAATATGGAGCTCTATCGCAAGGATCTTGCCGATGCCGCCGAAAAAGCAGTGCGCCAGTGGACGTTTGCCGTCCCGACGACGGGCAAGTCAGCCCAAGCGCCATCCTGGTTGGTGCGCGTACCCGTCAATTTCCACATAGCGAACGGAGACTACGATCCGAATAGCGGTTATGACTATGGCTCGTGGGAGATATACATACCGGGTCCCCGCAGGAGCGTCTCCTGGCTGACCGACAAGCGGCTGCTCGCCGAAGCACCCGACGCCACACCGGCCGGCACCATTCACCAACTGGATTCCGCGCCACAACTTGCACCCTGACGTCGCTGGGTATGTCGACGCGGAACCAGAACGTGTTAACGGGCGACAGATTTGACCTGACCTGCCGCCCGTGCGTGAAACGCCATCACCATCGGCGTCGTCATCATCGTAGTGACAATGGCCATCACCAGCAGGATGGTGAACATTGCAGTGTTGATGACGCCGGCATCAAGGCCAACCTTGATGACGATCAGCTCCATCATCCCGCGCGCATTCATCAGCGAGCCGATCGTGAAGCTGTCGCGCCAGCTCTGTCCGGCAACGCGCGCTCCTGCCGTACCGCCCAGCAACTTGCCCAACACGGCAACAGCGAGCACCAGCAGCAACGCCACACCCGCACCGCCCGTGAGCACCTGCGCACTGGTGCTCAGGCCCGCCAGCACGAAGAACACCGGAACTAGCGTCGCCACCGTCACGTGCTCCACGCGCTCGATCAGCTTGTGCAGCAAGCGGTCATCGCGCGGCAAGCACACGCCGAACAGGAAGGCGCCGAACACGGCGTGCAAGTTGAGCCATTCGGTGATGGCGGCGCAGCCAAAGGCTCCCGCCAGAAGGAAGGCGAGCACCGCGGCGTTCGCGTTGCCTTCCGGGGCGTGACGCGCCAGCAACCGCGCGCATAGCGGACGCAGCACAACCCACGTCAACACGAGCAGCAGCACCAGACCCATCACGGTGCGCCAAAACGGCGCCCAATCACCATGCGCGCTGATCAAGGCCACTACACAGGCCAGCATGATCCACGCAAGCACATCGACCACGGCAGCCGCAGCAATGCCCAGCCGCCCCGGCAGGCTGTCGGTCAGGCCCCGCTCCTTCACGATGCGCGCCATGACCGGCAACGCCGTGATGGCGCAGGCGGTGGCGAAGAACAGCGCGAAAGCCGTCTTGCTGATACCTGGTGGCGCGTAATCGGCATACAGCAGCGGCGCGATGCCCAGGGCGAGCATCATCGGGAGTACCACCGAGACGCCGCCGATCCATGCCGCTGGCCGCAACAAGCCGCCGCGCGCACTGGCCGGCACACGCAGCTCCGCACCCACCACCACCATGAAAAGCACCAAGCCCAAGGTACTCAGGCTCTGCAGATTGCCCAGACTCTCCACCGGAAAAAGCTGCTGCTGCCATGTCGGCGCGATGGCGCCAAACACGATGGGGCCAAGCGCCAGCCCCGCCAGCATCTCGCCCACCACCGCCGGCTGACCGAAACGACGAGCGACCGCCGCAACCAGGCGCGCCGCCACGATGATCACTACAAGCTGGATGAGCAACAGCGGATGCCCCATGCCTCTGGCCTCGATTTGTCTGGTAGCCGGATGGCGAGCCGGGAGATTGCCTTGCGGCATGGAAGATCCGCAACATTCTTCGCTGGGCCGGAGCTATGGCATACCCCGTACCGAGCCGCCGACCATCAGCTCTCCCCCCTTGAGACCGTCTGCTGCTCACTGCAGGCGCGGCGTGCCGTAGGTGTTCTTCGGCCCCTCAGGCAGCCCACGGTCGCCTGAAAATTTCCTCGCATTTCCTAACTCCGCCCCCCTCCTCAAGTTTTCCGGCTTATCCACGCTCAATCCACAATCTATTGGGTTGACCGACCCGTGCTAGCCCGATATGTTGTGCCTCGTCGGTGCCACTCTCAGACCTATGGTCGGACTGGCTTAAAACGGGAATCCGGTGGAAATCCGGGACTGCCCCGCAGCGGTAAGTGGAAACGAAAGCCAACAACGCACTGGCCCTCAGCGGCTGGGAAGCGGGAGCGATTAGGCGGGTCGAAAGGCCCATGTCCACGAGTCCGAAGACCTGCCGACAGCCGTGGCCACGCACCACGGTGAAGGGTGACGGCTTCCGCGGGGAGGTGCGTCGATGCGCGGGGCGCCTGCCCTGCCGCTCGACCGTCCGCGAGACTTCACCTTCATTTATTCAGCCCTGCGCGCGCGAGCAGGAAGTTGATGACCAAGCTTGGAGCGAAGTCGCCATGCAACCTATTGATACCACTGGCCGCGAGCGTGAAGACGAGCGCGCCGACGCCCCTGTTTTCTCTGCCGACACCGTCGTGGCCGAAGCGCCGCGCACGGATACCCCCTTCGCCCTGACCCCACCCCACAACCCCGGCCAGATGCGCGTGACCAAGCGCAACGGCCGCCAGGAAGTGGTGGACGTGAACAAGATCGTCCGCGCCGTTACCCGCAGCGCGGAAGGCCTGCATGCGGTCGACCCGATGCGCGTGGCGCTCAAGACCATCGGCGGCCTGTACGACGGCGCCACCACGCAGGAACTGGACCAGCTGTCCATCCGCACCGCGGCGGCCCTTACCGCCGAGGAGCCCGAGTACGGTCAGCTCGCCGCGCGCCTGCTGGGCGCGTTTGTCGACAAGGAAGTGAGCGGCCAGGAAATCCAGAGCTTCTCGCAATCCATCGCGCGTGGCGCGGAACTGGGCATTCTCAACGATCGCCTGCGCGACTTCGTGTCGGCCAACTCCCGCAAGCTCAACGACGCGATCGATCCGCTCGCCACGCGCCGCTTCGAGTACTTCGGCCTGCGCACCGTGTATGACCGCTACCTGCTGCGTCATCCGCAGCTGCGCAAGGTCATTGAGACGCCGCAGCACTTCTTTATGCGCATCGCCTGTGCACTGGGCGGCAACGAGATCGGCGAAACGCTGGAGCTGTACCGCCTGCTGTCCTCGCTGGAATACATCGCCAGCTCGCCGACGCTGTTCAACGCGGGCACCGCGCACGAACAGCTCAGCTCGTGCTTCCTGCTCGACTCGCCGGCGGATTCGCTGGAGTCGATCTACGAGAAGTACGGCGACGTGGCCAAGCTCAGCAAGTTCGCCGGCGGCATTGGCCTGGCGTACTCGCGCGTGCGTTCGCGCGGTTCGCTGATCAAGGGCACCAACGGCCACTCCAACGGCCTGGTGCCGTGGCTGAAGACGCTGGACGCCTCCGTGGCGGCGGTGAACCAGGGTGGCAAGCGCAAGGGCGCAGCCTGCGTGTACCTGGAGCCGTGGCACGGCGACATCGAAGAGTTCCTCGAGCTGCGCGACAACACGGGCGACGACGCACGCCGCACGCACAACCTCAACCTGGCGAACTGGATCCCGGACGAGTTCATGCGTCGCGTGGAGAGCGACGGCGAGTGGTCGCTGTTCGACCCCAAGGTCGTGCCGCACTTCGTCGATAGCTGGGGCGAGACGTTCGAGAAGGCCTACCGCGAAGCGGAGGCCGCTGGCCTCGCCACCAAGAAGGTCAAGGCGCGCGAGCTGTATGCCCGCATGCTGCGCACACTGGCGCAGACCGGCAACGGCTGGATGACCTTCAAAGACCGCAGCAACGCCACCAGCAACCAGACGGCGAAGCCGGAAAACGTCATCCACCTGTCGAACCTTTGCACCGAGATCCTGGAAGTCACCAACGCCGATGAAACGGCGGTGTGCAACCTGGGTTCGGTGAACCTGTCGCGCCACGTGGTGGACGGCCAGTTCGATTTCGACAAGCTCGCCTCCACGGTGCGTACTGCCGTGCGTCAGCTGGATCGCGTGATCGATCTCAACTTCTACCCGATCGACACCGCCAAGGTCGCCAACAACAAGTGGCGTCCGGTGGGCCTGGGTGTGATGGGCTTGCAGGACGTGTTCTTCAAGCTGCGCCTGCCGTTCGATTCGGCTGAAGCACTGATGCTTTCCACCCGCATCGCTGAAGAGATCTATTACAACGCGCTGTGGCAGTCGAACGAGCTGGCCGCTGAAAATGGCGCACACCCGGGCTTTGCCGAAAGCCGCGCGGCCAACGGTGAGCTGCAGTTCGACTACTGGTCGAACGCCACGCCCACCGACAAGGCACGCTGGGACGAACTGCGCGAGTCGATCAAGGCCAAGGGCCTGCGCAACTCGCTGCTGATCGCCATCGCACCGACCGCCACCATCGCGTCCATTGCCGGTTGCTACGAGTGCATCGAGCCGCAGGTGAGCAACCTGTTCAAGCGCGAGACGCTGTCGGGCGACTTCCTGGTGGTGAACCGCTACCTGGTGGAAGAGCTGAAGACGCTGGGCTTGTGGACCGCCGACGTGCGTGACGCCATCAAGCTGTCCGAAGGCTCCATCCAGGGCATCAGCGCGATTCCGGAGCGTCTGCGCACGATCTACCGCACGGTGTGGGAGCTGCCGCAGAAGGCGTTGATCGATTTGGGTGCTGCTCGCGGTGCATACATCGACCAGAGTCAGTCGCTGAACCTGTTCATGGAAAACCCGAACATCGGTCAGCTCAGCTCCATGTACATGTACGCATGGAAGTCCGGCATCAAGACCACGTATTACCTGCGTTCGCGCCCGGCCACCAAGATCGCCAAGACCACGGTCTCGGCAGCACCGGCAGCCAAGCCGGCGCCTGTTGCAGATCAGGAACAGGCCACGGCAGCCGTGTTCTGCTCGCTGGAGAACCCGGAATACTGCGAGGCCTGCCAGTAAGGTGCCATGACGTCCACGCGCTCCATCATCTTCGCCGCGGACCGATCCCTCGTGATCGGTTCGCGGCAGGATATCTCCGACGCCCTCGCCGCGAGCTTCGGCTCCGACGGTCTGGTACTCACCGAACAGGACGTGTCGCCGGACTTCTTTCGGCTCGCTACCGGGTTGGCCGGTGAACTCTTCCAGAAATTCACCAACTACCAGATTCCCGTAGCCCTGGTTATCCGGGATTTTTCAACGCACGGCGAACGCTTCGCGGAATTGGCTCGCGAGCACGCACATCACACTGCTATCCGTTTCGTGCATTCCATCGACGAAGCGACTGACTGGTTGAACGCGCGGCTCGCGACCTGACCGCTCCCGTACCAGAACGCACCATCACCTATAACAATTAATCGGGAAATCCCATGTCCGCCCAACCCGAACGTGCCCAGCACATCCTTGATCCCGGCTTCGAACTCACCCTGCGCCCGATGCGCTATCCCGAGTTCTACGAGATGTATCGCAACGCGATCAAGAACACCTGGACGGTCGAGGAAGTGGATTTCTCGCTGGACACGACCGACCTCAAGTCCAAGATGTCCGATGCGGACCGCCACCTGATCCACCGCCTCGTGGCCTTCTTCGCCACCGGTGACACCATCGTGGCGAACAACCTGGTGCTGAACCTGTACCAGCACATCAATGCGCCCGAAGCGCGCATGTACCTGTCGCGCCAGTTGTACGAAGAAGCGCTGCACGTGCAGTTCTACCTGACCCTGCTGGATACCTACATCCCTGATCCGACCGAACGCAACAAGGCGTTCGACGCGATCCAGAACATCCCGTCGATCCGTCAGAAGGGCGAGTTCTGCTTCAAGTGGATTGATTCCATCCAGGGTCTGCAGAAGCTCGAAACACGCGAGCAGCGTCGCCAGTTCCTGCTGAACCTGATCTGCTTCGCCGCCTGTATCGAAGGCTTGTTCTTCTTCGCTGCGTTCGCTTACGTGTACTTCCTGCGCTCGCGCGGCCTGCTGCACGGCCTAGCCTCGGGCACCAACTGGGTGTTCCGTGACGAGAGCTGCCACATGGCGTTCGCGTTCGACGTGGTGCGCACGGTGCGCGCCGAAGAGCCCGACCTGTTCGACGATGAGATGCGCACGCAGATCGAAGAAATGCTGGAAGACGCTATCGCCTGCGAAACCCAGTTCGCCGAGGATGTGCTTTCCGGTGGCGTGGCTGGTCTGTCGGTGAAGGACATGCGCCAGTACCTGGAGTATTGCGCGGACCAGCGCCTGGTCCAGCTTGATCTGCCGAAGAAGTACGGTGCGAAGAACCCGTTCGACTTCATGGATCTGCAGGATGTGCAGGAAGTGACGAACTTCTTTGAGCGTCGTGTTTCGGCTTATCAGGTGGGTGTGCAGGGTGACGTGGCGTTTGACATGTCGTTCTGATCTGACGTTCGGCTCGGTTGTTGTCGCTGTAGTTGGTGTGTTGTCGCGAGCTGGCTCGCCTGCCGCGGGCTTCCGCCCTCCTGCCGGAGGGCGGGTCACTTTTCTTTGCTTGCCCAAAGAAAAGTAACCCAAAGAAAGGGCACCCCGGATGAGGCGCCTTCCGGGCTACGCCCTCCAGGTACGCGGTCGGGTTCCGGGCTTTTCGACGGGGCTCCTGCCCCGGCGAAAAGGAATCGGCATCCATGCCGATTCCCCTGCGGGCCTTCTCTCCACCCGCTCGCCGCCTCATACGGGGCCCGGAAGATCAAAAGCATCAAGCTCACGGCTCGTGCAGCTGCGCTGCACATCGCATCGCCGCAGGTCGTGTTGCTCCTGCCCTAGAGCAGAGAGCCAGTAGACAAAGCCAAGGCAGTAGACGGAGACGATGCCGTTCCGTGGTGAGTTCTCCACACCGGTTGGGAAGCCTCGCGTCCACTTCCTTAGCCTCTGCGATCGGGATGCGTAGCGAAGACCGCTTTAAGTCCTCTTCGCTTCGGCGCGTTGCGAAGCGTTTCGGTGTCCCCGCTGTGTAGAGGCGGAGGTTGCCCAACCCCACGATTCCTCAGCCGTTCGGGCTTATCCCCACGCCATGCAGAGCGCCTCAGCGCATCGGTGCCTTGCGGTGTAGCTGTGTTCCCCAATAAGGACGTTGCCTGTTTCCGAATACCTCGAACTCCAAGGCTTATATCCAACACGACGCTACCGGAGCTCTTAAGGCCATTTTCTTTGGGTTACTTTTCTTTTGGGCCAGCAAAAGAAAAGTGACTCGGCCTTCGGCAGAAGGTCGAAACGCCCGCTGCGTAAGCGGCCAGATCGCGGTAACGCTAGAACTGGGCGATACCGAAACTGGATCCCTGCCCTTGCCCCCTTTTGTGGGGTACGCAGGGATGACGGCCAAAGATGAAACCGCGAGGCGAGCACCCAACCCTCTCCCCAAAGGGGAGAGGGAAGAAGAGCCCCCGTCACTTAACCGCCGACACACTCCCAAGATTCACAAAGGGCAACGCACTATTCCCCGTGTAAGTCGGCAAATGCCCATCCCACTTCTCAATCGCCGACATCTGCACAATATTCGGGTTAGACCGCAACGCCTCACCCTTCAGCTCAATTGCTTTCGCCTCCGCCTCCGCAATAGTGATCTGAGCCTGAGCACGGCCCTGCGCTTCAGCCTCCACCTTCTCCGCTTCAGCCCTCGCCTGCGCCACTTCGTTCTGGCGCTGCTCCGCCATCTGCGTCGCCTGGATCTTGGCGTTGATCGACTGCACCACGTTCTCCGGCAAGCGCAGTTCGCCCACCCAGTAGATCTTCTCCACGTCGATGCCAACGGCGGCGACCTCGTCGCTTACATCCTTCTGCACAGCTTCGATCAGGTTGGCCTTACCCTTGCCGTACACCGATTCGATATCCAGGCCGGATGCCTCTTTCACCAACGCATCGCGGATCATGTTGCGCAGATAGACGTCCGTGATTTCATCGATACCTTTGCGGTATTTCTGGAAGATCAGCGTCACCTTTGATGGATCGATGTGATACGTGATGCCCACATCCGCGTTCACCGTCAGGCCCTGCGCGGTCTGGAAACTGATGGATTCGTCAGTCGGTCGGCCTTCCGTCGGCGAACGGGTGAACGTGTAGGTCTGGGTGAAGGTGGGGAACGTATACATCTCATACCCCCAACCCACCCAGTAACGTCCCGGCGGCAGTTCCTGCAGCGAACCCTTGCCATCGCCATACATCTGGAACTTCACACCGACATTGCCCGCCGGCACCTTGGAGCACGAAGCCAGCAACACGGCAGAGAGCGACAACGACAACATCCACAAGCGTTTCATGGCAATTATTCCTTGTGAGTGAAACCGTGGCGCAGCAATAGATAGCCCCACGCCAACAGCACGATCAGCACGACCAGGCCCACGACCACGGCCAGCGTGCTGGCGGCCGAGATCAGTTCTGGTCCGATGACACCGACGTACAGCACCAGGCAGAACACGAACGGCCACAGCCGTCGCGCCAGCCAGTCGACAAGCGTCTTCATGGTTTTCCCCGTGTGTGATGAGTCGTTCGGCGAGCGCCGTCCGGATGCATGTCCGCGATCTCCCGCCAGTGGCACGCCATGCGTGCCGCTATCGAGCAATGCGCGAAAAAGAGAGAGGTTGCTAACCCGTCAAAAGAAGCCGTCGCCGAAGGTGGCGGAACAGGTCAGCGGCATATAGCGAGATAGCCGTCATATCAGCGCACTCCAGGCGCGCTATCGGATGAGGACGGCGCGCACTCTACACCGATTTTTGTGCATTGCAACAAGTCAGCACTGACGCAAATCCCTCCCGATCGACCTATTGACTACAGCTGTAGTCAGGGGGTAGCGTGACTACAGCTGTAGTCATCAGGATCGTAGACATGAGCAAGCCTTCCATCGGTGATCAGGAGCTGGCGCTCCTGCAGTACATCGCCGAACACAACAACGCATCGGTCGGCGAAGTGGCGACCGGTTTCGGCGAGCCGCGCGGACTCGCGCGCTCTACCGTGCTGACCATGATGGAGCGCCTGCGTAGCAAGTCCTACCTGCGTCGCAAGCAGGTGCAGGGCATGTACCGCTACAGCCCGGCGACCGGTCCCGGCGAAGTCATGCGCAGTGCCGTCGGCCAGTTCGTCGAGAAGACACTTAGCGGCTCCGTATCGCCGTTCGTCGCGTGGATGTCCGAACGCGCCGAGGTGAGCGACCGCGAGCTCGCCGAACTGGAAGCACTCGTGCATCAACTGCAAACGCGACGCAAGGAGACCTGACATGATCGCCTTCGCTCCCCTCGCCCAGGAAGTGATTGCACGACTTGCGTGGACGTCCCTGCAGGCCAGCTTGCTGGTCGGCGCCGTGTGGCTGATCAATCGCCGGCTTCCGCGCCTTTCCTCCTCCACGCGCTCGCTGCTGTGGTGGCTGCTCAGCGTGCAATTACTGCTCGGCCTGTTGCTACCGACACCGGTAGCGCTGCCGTTGCTCTCGCCCGAACCCATAACGACTACGACGACGACGACAACCACGCGAACCGATGATCAGACGACCCTGGTCATGACCACGACCACGGCACCCGCCGAGCACCGCATTGCCAGCCTCGGCCAAAGCGGCACGCTTCCGACGGGAGCACTCGCCGTCGCCGCCGAGCCCACCGACGAAGGATCACCTGCGCCCGCGCATGCCATGTGGTCGCGCGTGCTGCCGATCGCCTTCGCCCTGTGGCTGGCCGGCGTGATCGTGCAGTTGATCGCCACGTGGCGTCACTGGCGAGAGGCACGGGCCGTCGTGCGTGCATCGCGCGTCCTGGACGATCCTGCGCTGCAGGCGCTGTGCAATGCGCAGGCACGCACCATGGGTCTGCGTCGATGCCCGTCGCTACGCGTATCCGATGCCATCCGTTCACCGCAGGTCAGCGGGCTGTGGCGGCCTGTCGTGCTGCTGCCGGCAGACCAGAATCTATCGACAGATGAGTCCGCTCTCGCACTGGCCCACGAACTTACCCACCTGCGTCGCGGCGATCTGTGGATGGGCTGGGCGCCTGGCATCGCGCAGCGGTTGTTCTTCTTCCATCCCATGGTGTCGTGGGCGATGCGCGAGTACGCGCTCAATCGCGAAGCCGCGTGCGACGCGCAGGTCGTGCACCAGCACGATGCCGCACCACAGGATTACGGCCGCCTGCTGTTGCGACTTGGCGTGGCGCACCCGCTGCACGCGGGCCTCGCCGGTGCTTCGCCGACGTTCCATAACCTGAAAAGGCGCCTGACCCTGCTGCAGCTGAGTGGTCAGGACACCACCTCGCGCCTCCGCAGCGGTCTGATCGTGGCGCTGGTGGCCGCCATCGGTGTGTTGCCTTACCGCGTAACGGAGGCAAAGCCCGATGCACCTTCGCCCGCCGCAACATCGAACGCCTGGGCCGTGCCGGCGACACCTGCTACCCCAGCAACGCCGGCTACGCCTGCGACACCACCAACGCTGGCTACACCCGTGACACCACCCACACCGGTCACACCCGCGACGCCGCCCACGCCGGTGACGCCCGTAACACCGCCCACACCCGCGACGCCCGCCACTCCACCGACGCCGGTGACGGAGACCTGGCGAAAGCCTCCACCGCTACCGGCCGTGCCGCCTGTGCCGAAGGCTCCGCCCGCGCCGCCGGCGCCACCCGTAACGGGGTTCAGCGCACACCACATTGATATCGACACGCACGACGGCGCTGCTTACGGATTTGCGCTGATCGACAAAGACACGGTGATCGTCAACGGCAGCGACATCGATCTGTCGACGGCAAAGAGCCTGCGTAGCAATACCTCACCACTGGTGATGTTCCGCCGCGGCGGCGACACCTACCTCATTCGCGACCAAGCCTATGTCGAGCGTGCCAAGGGTGCCTATGAGGGTGTTACTCAAGTAGCCCGTGAACAGGGACGGCTGAGCGGGGAGCAAGGGGAGCTCAGCGGAAAAATGGCCGGCATCGGCGCACGTGACAGCTCGCTGGCCG
This sequence comes from Dyella sp. ASV24, assembly GCF_016428905.1. GTDB lineage: Bacteria > Pseudomonadota > Gammaproteobacteria > Xanthomonadales > Rhodanobacteraceae > Dyella. The sequence goes on from NZ_JAELTQ010000037.1 coordinate 28,969, forward strand.
TACGCCTGAGCAACATCGCGCAGCGCGAGAGTGACATGCTCGCGCGCCAGGCGCTCCATCCGTCCAGCGATCGCGGTGATTCCGAACGAGCCGGTTTTGCCAAAGAGCGTGCCGAGATCGAGCGCGAGCAGGCCGGACTGGAGAAGGAGCAGCAGCAACTCGAACAGCAGCAACGCGCGCTGAGCGAGCGCCAACGTGAGCTGAGCCGCCGCCAGCAAGACGTGTCGACCAAGGCCACGCAACAGATGATCCATGTGCTGGACGACGCACTGGCCAAGGGCGACGCCCAGCCGATAGGCAACCGCTAAACCGAGTGCGGTGGCGCGTGCAGCGCCGCCGCCAGACCGACATTCCATCGTGACATGACACGCCCCGGCTCGCGCCGGGGTGACGGAGGCGGCTTGCCTGCGTCCGTCCGATACCAAGAAATAAGGAGACGACATGCTCGGCTACTACGCAGCCACCGCCATCGGCAGTCTTCGCCGCAGCAAGGCGTTGGCCATCCTGATGATCCTGGTGATCGGGCTGGGCATTGGCGCCAGCATGACCATGATCACCATCTTCCATGTGCTTTCCGGCGACCCGTTGCCGGGCCGCAGTGGGCAGCTCTATGCACCCGTCATCGACCCGCGCCCGCTCGCGCGCGATCACACGGAATCGCCGGAGCCCGACGGCAATTTCACCTGGCCCGATGCGATGAATCTGCTGCGTGCGAAGCGCGCCGATCGTCAGGCCGCCATGGCCGGCGGCGCCGTGCCGGTGCGACCTACGCAAAGCGGCGAGTTGCCGTTCTATGAAACCGGCCGATATGTCACCACGGATTTCTTCGCCATGTTCCAGGTGCCGTTCACAGCGGGAAGCGGCTGGAGTCGAGAGGACGACGAAGCGCGTGCACGTGTGGTGGTACTCGGCAGCGATCTCAACCATAAACTGTTCGGCAATACCTCCGGTGTCGGACGCACGGTGCGCTTGAAAAACACTGACTTCCGAGTCATCGGCGTGGTGGACCACTGGAACCCGCAGCCGCAGTTCTATGCGCAGATCAATGGTCGCGTCTTCGGTAAGGCGGACCAGTTCTTCCTTCCCCTGCAAACCGCGCAGGAGCTGGAGCTGGATTTCAATGGCCGCTTTTCCTGCTGGGATAGTGGCGGCGATGCGCGCACCAGCGATCACTGCGTGTGGCTGCAGTTCTGGGTGCAACTGGATAGCACCAGCAAGGCACAGGCCTACCGCAACTTTCTGCTCAGCTACTGGCGCGACCAGCAAGCGCATGGGCGCATGCCGCGCCCGGTGAACGCTCAGCTCTACGGCCTGATGGAGTGGCTGGCGCACGAACACGCCATCCCCGATGACCTGCGCCTGCAGTTGTCCCTATCACTGGGCTTCCTCGCCGTGTGCATGCTCAACGTGGTGGGTCTGCTGCTGGCAACCTTCCTGCGACGCAGTGGCGAAATCAGCGTGCGGCGCGCGCTGGGAGCACGCCGATGGGACATCTTCCTGCAACTGGGCGTGGAGTCGTGCGTGATCGGGGTGGCCGGCGGCCTGTTGGGACTCGGCATTGCATGCCTGGGCCTGTGGAGCGTGCGCCAGCGCCCTGACGGCTACGCACAACTCGCGCAGATGGACGTGAGCATGTTGCTCGCGACATTCCTGCTGGCGCTGGTCGCCAGCGTTATCGCCGGCCTGTTGCCCGCATGGCGTGCCTGCCGCATTCCGCCCGCCCTCCAACTAAAGACGCAATGAGGCCCGCCATGTCGCACTCCCCACTGATCGCCAGCCTGACGCGCCATAAGCTCACGGTGGGCCTGCTCGTGATGCAGGTGGCACTGACCTGCGCCATCGTCTGCAACGTCGCGTCCATCATCGGCCATCGTCTGGCCCAGATGCGCGCATCCAGCGGGGTCGTAGAAAACGAGCTCACACTGATCGAAAGCGTCAGCGTCGACGAATCCGCCAATCAACTGGCCAAGCACGACACCGACCTGGCCGCGCTGCGTGGAATTCCGGGCGTTCAGTCCGTCGCAGCGGTGGACTCCCTTCCCCTGAGCGGCCGCAACTGGAGCAACGGCATCGCTTTCGAGCCCAACGGCCCCTCCATGACATCCGCCACGGCCTATAGCGGCACGCCGGAAGAGCTGCGCACCTTGGGTTTACGAATGGTCGCTGGCCGCCTGTTTCTGCCGGAGGAATACATCTCCCTCGACGCTGCTCACGATTGGACGGGCATCAATCGCGTGCCATCCACCATCATCTCGCGCTCACTCGCGGAGAAACTGTTCCCAGGAAAAGACCCCTTAGGCAAGGTGATCTACCCCGGCGACGGCCCCGTCCGCATCGTCGGCGTCGTTGAGCAGATGCTGCGACCCACACTGGATGAATCGGAGAGCAGCGGATACGTCACGCTCTTCCCCATGTTGCCCGATACGGCCAGCATCACCTACGTGATGCGCAGCGCGCCGCAGGATCGCGACCGCATCCTCCAGCAAGCGAAGCGCGTGCTCACCTCGCTCGACAGCAATCGCGTACTACGCAACCCGCAGACCTTCAGCGACCTTCGCGACAACTACTTCCGTCGCGACCGCACCATGATCTCCCTATTGTTGTCCGCCGCACTCGCGTTGTTGTTGGTCACCGCGGCAGGCATCGCCGGCCTCGCCAGCTTCTGGGTACAACAGCGACGCCGATCCATCGGCATCCGCCGCGCGGTAGGCGCGACGCGGCAAGACATCCTGCGCTATTTCCAGACGGAGAACTTCGTGATCGTGGGAGCGGGCGTGGTGCTGGGCGTGGTGCTGGCGTATGGGCTCAACATGTTGTTGATGGAGCGGTATGCGCTGGAGCGGTTGCCTTGGTTTTATGTGCCGGCGGGGGCGTTGGTGTTGTGTTTGATTGGGCAAGCGGCGGTGTTGGGGCCAGCGTTGCGGGCGAGTACGGTACCGCCGGTGGTGGCGACGAGGGGATAGTTGGGGGTTTGTTTTCTTGCATGTGTCGTGAGTGCGGGTGGTTGTTGAACCTCGCGATTCTGCTCCCTCTCCCCTGTGGGGAGAGGGTTGGGGTGAGGGGGGGTGCTCGCCCTATGGTTTCGATGAAACCGTCATCCCGGCGAAGGCCGGGATCCAGAGCCTCGGTGTTTGATTGTCGCGTTACCGCGACTTGGCCGCTTACGCAGCGGGCGTTTCGATCGTCTGCCGACGCTCGAGTCACTTTTCTTTTGCTGGCCCAAAAGAAAAGTAACCCAAAGAAAATGGCCATAGAGCCAACGCCCGCAGCATGTCGTTGGGATAAGCCCGAACGGCTGAGGAATCGTGTGACTTGGTCAGCTTCGCCTCTACACAGCGGGTACGCCGAGGCGCTTCGCAACGCGCCATAGCGGAGAGGACTTAAAGCAGGCCGCGCTACGCTTCCCGACCGCTGTGGGGAGAACTTGCCACCGAACGGCATCGCTTTTTCTCTTCTGTCTTGGCTTTGTGTCTTAAAGCAGGAGCAACGCGATCTGCCGCGATGCGATGTGCAGCGCAGCTGCACGAGCCGTCCGTTGTCGCTTTTGATCTTCCGGGCCCCGTATGAGGCGGCGGGCGGGTGGAGAGAAGGCCCGCAGGGGAATCGGCAGGGATGCCGATTCCTTTTCGTCGGGGCAGGAGCCCCGTCGAAAAGCCCGGAACCCGCACGCGTACCTGGAGGGCGTAGCCCGGAAGGCGACTCATCCGGGGGGCCCTTTCTTTGGGTTACTTTTCTTTGGGCAAGCAAAGAAAAGTGACTCGGCCTCCGGCAGGAGGGCGAAACGCCCGCCGCGTAGGCGGCCCGATCGCGGTAACGCATGAGGCGACGACCAACCATTGACGCCACTGGACCCCGGCCTGCGCCGGGGTGACGGTTTCATCGAAACCATAAGGCGAGCACCCGACCTTTACCCCCTTTTCGGGGCTCACCCCAACCCTCTCCCCGAAGGGGAGAGGGAGAAAAAGCGGTGAGGCTTCGATGCACCTCACCACTCGACACAACCACAAAAGACAAACCCCGCCCCATTAATCCTTCGGCGGCTTCATCTCGTACTCCCTCGGCGGAACATCCCCCGCCAAATTACGCACAAAATAATCCCACCGCTTCCGCATCATGTAATTGCTCGCCGCACCATACCCATGATGCGCATTCGGAATCAGCAGCAGATCAAAATCCTTGTTCGCTTTGATCAGCGCATCCACCACCAACAGCGTTTCGTACGGTGGCACGTTGTCGTCCATGGTGCCGTGAGCAAGCAGCAGATGGCCCTTGAGTCCGGCCACGTGATTCTGGTTGGCCTGGTCGTCGTAATTGCTCTTGCCATCCTTGCCTTCCACCAGCAAACCCTGCCACTTCTCCGCCCAGTCGTCTTCGTAGTTGCGGTTGTCGTGGTTGCCGCTTTCGGCAATGCCTACCTTGAACAGATCCGCGTAACGGAACATCGCTGTCACCGTGGCATTGCCGCCGCCGGAGTGGCCCCACATGCCCACACGGTCCATGTCGATCCAGGCATAACGCTTGCCCAGTTCCTTCAGGCCAGCGACCTGGTCGGGGATGGTGTTGTCGCCAATGTTGCCGAAGTACGCATCGTGAAAAGCCTTGGAGCGCCAGGGCGTGCCCATGCCGTCGATGGCGACCACGATAAAACCCAGCTCCGCCAGCGCCTGATGGTCGGAGCGTGCGGGATTGAAGCTGCGCGAGCCCACCGAGCCTGTCTGCGGACCGGGGTACACATAGTCGACGATCGGGTACTTCCTCGACGGATCGAAATGGGTCGGTTCGAACATCAGGCCGTATAGCTCGGTCTTACCGTCGCGCGCCTTTACTGTGAACGGCTCGGGCGCTTTCCAGCCAGTCGCCAGCAAGCGTGAGATATCGGCTTTAGCAATGGCGTTCACCACATGCCCGTCCTGCGCGCTACGCAGCACAGTGATGGAGGGCGTGGTCGGCGTGGAATAGGCGTCCGCGAACAGACGTCCATCCGGCGACAGCGTGATGGTGTGGTCAGCCGGCTCCGGGGCGAGCAGCGTTGGCGTGCCGCCATCCAGGCTCACCTTGTAGAACTGCTGGTAATAGGGATCAACGCCCTTCTCACGACCGACGCCACGGAACCATAGCGTGCGCGCGGCGGCATCGACCTTCAGCACCTCGGTGACGTTGCCTTCGCCGGTGGTGATGGCGTGCTTGAGCTTGCCATTGTCCAGATCGTACAGGTAGAGGTTGCCCCAATTATTGCGCTCGCTAAACCAGACAACCTCGTGACTCGCCGGCAGGTATTGCCAGTTGACCTTGCCGTTGCCGCTCTCGTAGTAAGTGGGCACGCTTTCGTCGAACACGGTACGCACGTCGCCGGTATGGATGTCCGCTACGCGGAACCAGGCCTGTTTGTGGTCGCGCGACGACGACACAAAGGCAAGTGAACTTCCGTCCGGCGCCCACTGCACATCGTCCCAACCGCCATCGCGCCCGCAGCTGACATCGTCACACAGGGTGGACCGATGCTGATCGGGCTCCATCTTCAGGCGCAGCACTTTGCGCGCATCGACGTCGACGATGACGCGTTCGATCATCGTCACGTCCTTGTCGCCCACCAGCGGGTACTTCCACTTCTCTACCTTGGGGTGGCCGACGTTGGTGCCGACCAGCACCATGTCGCCGGTCTTGCGCTGATCCTGCTGGAAGGTCGCGATGCGCTTTGAATCGGGTGACCACACCAGGATGGCCTTGTTGGTGTGCTTCCAACCCGCGTTGTCGGTGGCGTAACCGTAGTTCTCCACGCCATCGAGAGTGATCTGCGTCTCCTTGCCCGTTGCCGTGTCACGCAGCCACAGATTCCAGTCCCGCACGAAAGCTTCCGAGTGCTTGTCTGGCGAGAGCACACCCGGCTCGTGACCCACGCCATCGACACTCTCGTCGCGGCCGGCGGTGCAAGTGGCATTACCCTTCATGTCGCACAGGTAGTGCTTGTCGCGCAGGTTTACGTCAAGACGGCCATCCGCTGTGGTCGTGAATCCTGAGATACCAAGCTTCGCTGCACTGACTGGCTTGTCGAGTGCCTTGCTCAGTGCAGCGGCAAGTCGCGCATGATCGAACGCGGGCTCTGTCTTGCCAGTTGCCGTGTCGAAGCGCACGAAGTGGTCACCACCCGCATCGTGGTCGCGATACCAGAAGTGCGTGTCGTCCAGCCAGGTCACCATCTGTACCGCGTGATCAACCAGCGGTGTCACGTTGTAACCCACGTAGCGCTCGGCGCGTGCGTAGTCCTCGGTGGTCAAGGTGCGGCTCTGTGCGGCCGCGCCCATCGAAAGCGCGCCCAGTGCCAGCGCGCCGGCAAGGCGCGCGCTGCGTGTGGTCAATGTCATGCGTACTCCCCAGTGGATCATGGCGTGCCGGCAGGGTTGTTGTGTGCCGGACCTTTGATCGTAGTGTTACTGATGGGTGGGGACGTATGCCATTGGTTTGGGTTGCCGCCGTTTTTGTCCCTATCCCCTTCGGGGAGGGGGTTGGGGGGAGGGGTAGGTGCTCGCCGCACCGTTTCGATGAAACCGTCACCCCGGCGAAGGCCGGGGTCCAGTAGCGTCAGTGGTCGGCTGTCGCTTCGAGCGTTACGGCGACCTGGCCGCTTACGCAGCGGGCGTTTCGATCGTCTGCCGACGCTCGAGTCACTTTTCTTTTGCTGGCCCAAAAGAAAAGTAACCCAAAGAAAATGGCCGGAGAGCCAACGCCCGCAGCATTACCTTGGGATAAGCCCGAACGGCTGAGGAATCGTGTGGCTTGGCAACCTCCACCTCTACACAGCGGGTACGCCGAAGCGCTTCGCAACGCGCCATAGCGGTGAGGACTTAAAGCAGGCTTCGCTACGCTTCCCTACCCCTGGGGCTAGAGAGAGAGGACGCTACGCTTTCCTACCGCCGAGGCGAAGTAAAGAGAGTGCTACGCTTCCCGACCGCTGTGGAAACTCGCCACCTAGTGGCGTCGCTTTTCTCTTCTGTCTTGGCTTTGAGCCATAGAGCAGGAGCAACGCGATCTGCCGCGACGCGATGTGCAGCTCCGCTGCACGAGCCGTCCGCCGTCGCTTTTGATCTTCCGGGCCCCGTATGAGGCGGCGGGCGGGTGGAGAGAAGGCCCGCAGGGGAATCGGCAGGGATGCCGATTCCTTTTCGTCGGGGCAGGAGCCCCGTCGAAAAGCCCGGAACCCG
>NZ_JAELTQ010000371.1 GCF_016428905.1 Dyella sp. ASV24
GTGTTTGATTGTCGCGTGGTCGCCACCTGGCCGCCTACGCGGCGGGCGTTTCGACCTCCTGCCGGAGGCCGAGTCACTTTTCTTTGCTTGCCCAAAGAAAAGTAACCCAAAGAAAGGGCCCCCCGGAATCGGCGCCTTCCGGGCTTGGCCCTCCAGGGTTCCTGTCTCTTATACACATCTGACGCTGCCGACGAAGCTGGAATGGGGGGGGGGGGGGGGGGGGGGGGGGGGGGGGGGGGGGGGGGGGGGGGGGGGGGGGGGGGGGGGGGGGGGGGGGGGGGGGGGGGGGGGGGGGGGGGGGGGGGGGGGGGGGGGGGGGGGGGGGGG
>NZ_JAELTQ010000038.1 GCF_016428905.1 Dyella sp. ASV24
GAAATGCTGCGGGCGTTGGCCTTACGGCCATTTTCTTTGGGTTACTTTTCTTTTGGGCCAGCAAAAGAAAAGTGACTCGAGCGTCGGCAGACGATCGAAACGCCCGCTGCGTAAGCGGCCAGATCGCGATAACGCATGAGGCGACAACCGACCACTGACGAAACTGGACCCCGGCCTGCGCCGGGGTGACGGCACGGGCGAAACGATAAGGCGAGCACCCGACCTTTACCCCCTTTTCGGGGCTCACCCCAACCCTCTCCCCGACGGGGAGAGGGAGCAAGATCGAGGCTCACTTTCGTCCCCACACCTTTCAACGCAAACCACAACAACACCTCCAACAAAATCGCAAACCCAACCCCAACATCAACTGCTAACGTATCGCCACCACCACCCATGGAACCCCCATGCCCATCCTCCTCGCCATCGCCCTGCAACTGAGCCCCACTGCCGGCGCGGATTTCCACGCGCGAGTAACCCAAGCTAAACTCGCTGAAGGCGCAGCCACCGGTCCGGCCTACCAAAAGCAAATGTGGGATCGCATCGGCAACGCCACCACCGACGCCTACAAAATCTGCCTCGCCGGCACCCAACCACCGGACAAATCACCCTTCACCCTGGTTGCCAACGTCGCGGCGGACGGTCGCCTTACCGACATCGCAGTCCAACCAGACATTGCAGTAGCCAAATGCATGGCCAGTCACTTCACCGGCCTCACGCTGCCTGCACCGCCCGCTGCACCTGCGCCCTACCCCGTCGAGATCGACTTCAGCATCAAGCAGTAGCGCCATGTAACCGTCATGCGTCGCAGGGAATCGCGACACAGCGTCATACATACATTGGCCTCATTGCGATGGGCGGAGCGGCTGGAGTAGCCTCGCATCTATAGCGGGACCACACGGTCCCGTAGGGGACAATGACGTGATGCGCACGACCACGGAATGGGGTCCGGGGCAGCACGCGGCTGGGCATCAGGCTAATTCGCCTGGCGTCGGACTGCGCCCGGAACAGGCGACTTCAGCCGAGAGTTTCGCCGTGCCGGGGTTCGACGCCGTGGTGCGTCTGGTAACGCGCTCGCTCGGTGTGCCGCTGGTGGCGCTGGTACTCAACAGCGGCGCGGCCTACTGGTTTGCCGATGGCAATGAAGTGCCCGCCCATGGCCCGCGCGCACTGCACCCCCTGCTGCTCCAGGCCGCGCGGAGTCTTGCACCGCACGTCGTGCTTGATGCGCTTGATGACGAACGCCTGCGTGACGCCACGCCGCCACTGACGGCGGGACCTGGCCCCATCCGCTTTTTTGCCAGTGAACCCGTCGGTACGTTGACCGGTCAGCATATCGGCGCGCTGTGTGTGATGGATGCGCAACCGCGCGCTGCGCTGAGCGAAAGCGAACAAACCGCACTGCGCGACGCGGCGTCGTTGATCGGCGCCGGCGTGGTGCTGCGTAGCTATCTCGGTCGTACTGACCCGATCACACAGCTACCGCATCGCTATGCGTTCTTCGACGACCTGCGCAAGCATCTACACGAAGGCGTAGCGCACGCCTGGGTGATGGCTGTCGATGTGGCGCCGGTGCAACGTTTCAACGCTTTTATCCGCGCCATGGGCCACGCCTATGCCGACGAGCTCATGCGCGGTGTGGCCGCACGTGTACAGGCGTGGATCCCCCCCGACACCCATCTTTACCAGGTGGGCGCGACACGCTTCGCGGCGGTGCTGCCTGATCATCATCTGCTCGACGACACCACACGCCTGGACGATCTGGTCAAACGCCTGCGCCAACCGTTCGACTGTCTCGGTATACCGCTGACCATTCAACCGGGGGTGGGGCTGCTGAAGATCAATGCGAGCGAGTTGCGCGGGGGTGATCCGCTGCGTCTGGTGATGAACGCTTCCTACGCGGCGCAAGAGAGTCCTCGCGGCTGGGCGGTCTACAACCGTCTGCAGGACGAGCAGCAACGACAGGAATTCTTGCTGGTAACCGAACTTGCCGCGGCGCTCAATGAGGGCGCGGAGCTCGACCTGCACTATCAGCCGCGCATCGATCTGGACACCGGCCGATGCGTAGCACTGGAAGCTCTCGCGCGCTGGCATCATCCCACGCTGGGCTCGGTGCCACCCGCGCACTTTGTGGCGCTGGCCGAACGCGCCGGTCTGATGCACTCGCTCACGCAATGGGTGATGGAGCGCAGCCTTGCGCAACTCGCTGTATGGCGACACGCCGGCCACGACATCAAGCTGTCACTCAATGTCTCGAGCTCCGATCTCGGTGCCGATCTGGTCGGCCGCCTGCGCGCCGTCGCCGAACGCCACAAGATCGGGCTTGACTCGTTGGAACTGGAATTCACCGAAAGCACGTTGATGGAACACAGCGCGATCACGCGCAGGCACCTCACCGCCATCCGCCAACTTGGCGCGGGCATCGCCATCGACGATTTCGGCACGGGCTACAGCAACCTGGCCGCGCTGCGGCAAATGCCGGCGACCAGCTTGAAGATCGACCAATCCTTCGTGCGTGGCATGGGCACCAGCCCGCATGACGAGGCGATTGTTCGCTCTGTCGCGGATCTGGCGCGCAACATGGGCTTCCGCGTCGTGGTGGAGGGCGTAGAGACCTCCAGCATCTACGAAAGCGTGCTGGGCATGGCCTGCGACGAGGCCCAGGGCTTCCACATCGCCTACCCGCTGCCCTCGGGCGAGGTGCCTGCGTGGCTGGATGCACACCAAGGCATGCCGTCGCGACGTGCGGTGCGCTGGGGCGAGTAGTGCCTCGCCCCATCCTGATCAGGTGACGGGCAGGCCCAACTCCTCCACCATCGCTTCGCGCATCAGGTACTTCTGCACCTTGCCCGTCACCGTCATCGGGAACGCATCGACAAAACGCACATAGTGCGGCACCTTGAAATACGCCAAGTGATGGCGGCAGTAGCTCTGGATCTCCGCCTCGCTGGCTTCGCAGCCCTCGCGCAGGCGAATCCACGCACAGACCTGCTCGCCGAATTTTTCATCCGGCACGCCGAACACCTGCACATCCTGCACCTTGGGATGGGTGTAGAGGAATTCCTCGATCTCGCGCGGATAGATATTCTCGCCACCACGGATGATCATGTCCTTGAGGCGACCGACGATGGTGCAGTAGCCCGCCTCGTCGATCACGGCGAGATCGCCGGTGTGCATCCAGCGGGCTTCGTCGATGGCTTCGCGGGTAAGCGCCTCGTCCTCCCAATAACCCAGCATCACGGAATAGCCGCGCGTGCACAATTCGCCGGGGGAGCCTTGCGGCACGATGCGGCCGCGCTCATCCACCAGTTTCACTTCCACGTGTGGATGAATGCAACCCACGCTGCTGACGCGCCGTTCCAGCGGATCGTCCGTGGTGGACTGGAAGCTCACCGGGCTGGTTTCCGTCATGCCATAGGCAATGGTGACTTCGCTCATATGCATCTCGCTCACCACCCGGCGCATCACCTCGATGGGGCACGGCGAGCCCGCCATGATGCCCGTGCGCAACGAGCTCAGATCGAACCGGCTGAATTCGGGATGCTCCAGCTCCGCGATGAACATGGTTGGCACACCGTGCAGACCCGTGCAGCGTTCCTCCTGCACTGTTTCAAGCGTAGCCAACACGTCGAAGCCTTCGCCCGGGATCACCATGCAGGCGCCGTGGGTTACGCAGGCGAGATTGCCAAGCACCATGCCGAAGCAGTGGTAGAACGGCACGGGGATGCACAGGCGGTCTTGCTCGGTAAGACGCATGGCTTCGCCGATGAAGAAGCCGTTGTTGACGATGTTGTGGTGCGTGAGCGTCGCGCCCTTGGGCGCGCCGGTGGTGCCGGAGGTGAACTGGATATTCACCGGATCGTCGAAACCGAGCTGGCTTTCGATGGCGCGCAAATGCGCCATGGCATCCTCGTCGACACGAGCCGCCAGTTGATGCCACGATCGCGTTCCCGGCGCGGCTTCGTCGTCGAGCAAAATCACCTCGCGCAATGACGGCAGGCGTTCGGACTGCAATTCGCCCGCTGTCGCCACCGCAAGCTCCGGCGCCAGCTCCATCAGCATGTCCAGGTAATGCGACGTTTTAAAGCGCCGTGGCAATACCAGGGCGCGGCAGCGCACTTTGTTGAGTGCGTACTCCAGTTCGTGCAGGCGATAAGCCGGATTGATGTTGACCAGGATGAGCCCCGCCTTGGGCGCGGCGAACTGCAATACCACCCACTCAGCGCGATTCGGCGCCCAGATGCCGACGCGATCGCCACGCTGCAGCCCCAATGAAAGCAATCCGGCGGCGACGCGTTCAACCTCCGCATGAAACTGCCGGTAATCGAGGCGAATACCCTGCGAGCGCACGACCAGCGCCGGACGCTCCGGATGGGTCGCGGCGATGCGATCCAGCAACGTGCCGACGGTATCGCCAAGCAGTGGCTGCGAACTGACACCGTGGACGTAGCTCGCAGCAGGCATGACAAGGCTCTTTGGGGTCGGGAATCGAGCATAGCACTGGGTTCGCCACCCTCTTCAGGCTATCGACCTTGGTCGGAGACGGCTCATCGTTGACCTGCGGCTGCGATGGTGCTGCGCACCCACGCAAGCTCATCGAGCTTGCTAGGATCGGGTCTCCTTACGTGGAGACACCTCATGCGCCTGTCCTCGTTCGCCCTGGCCGTTGCCACCGTCATCGCCGGCACGGCACACGCCGCCGACACCACGCAACTCGTGCAGGGTGAGCTCCCGCAAGTCACCGCATGGCGGCGCGACATCCACCAACACCCGGAACTCAGCAACCGCGAAACGCGTACCTCCGCCCTCGTCGCAGCACAACTGAAAAAGCTGGGGCTGGAGGTGCACACGGGCATCGCGCATACCGGCGTGGTCGGCATCCTCAAGGGCGGCAAGCCAGGGCCGAAGCTCGCCATCCGCGCGGACATGGACGCGCTTCCCGTCACTGAAGAAGTGGATCTGCCCTTCGCCTCCAAGGCCAAGGGCGAATACCGCGGCAAACAGGTCGGCGTGATGCATGCCTGCGGTCATGACGCGCACACCGCGATGCTGCTCGGCCTTGCCACCGTGCTCGCTGGTATGAAGAAAGATCTACCCGGCGAAGTGATGTTCGTATTCCAGCCCGCCGAAGAAGGCGCACCGGCGGGCGAGGAAGGCGGTGCATCGCTGATGCTGAAGGAAGGCGTGTTCCGCGACTTCAAGCCAGATGCCATGTTCGGCATGCACGTGGTCAGTTCGCTCAATGTCGGCACGGTGGCAGTGCGCCCCGGCCCGACCATGGCAGGTTCGGACTGGTTCAAGCTGGTCGTACACGGCAGGCAGACACACGGCGCGATGCCGTGGAACGGCGTCGACCCTATCGTTACCTCGGCCGAAATCATCAGTGCGGCGCAGACCATCGTCAGCCGCAAGCTCAACATCGGCGACCTGCCCGCCGTGCTCAGCTTCGGCATTGTGGAAGGCGGCGCGCGTTACAACATCGTGCCCGATCAAGTGGAGTTGCAGGGCACGCTGCGCACTTTTGACGCCGGCATGCGCCAGCAGGCGATCGACAACCTCAAGAGCATCGCTGAGCACATCGCGGCGGCGAACGGCGCGACCGTGGACACGCAGATCCCGGTGGGCGACAGCAACCCGATCCTGGTCAACGATCCTGCACTGGCCGGCCGTGTGCGGTCCAGCATCGGCAAGGCCATCGGTGGTGACCATGTGATTGAAGCAAAACCATGGATGGCCTCGGAAGACTTTGCTTACTTCGCGAAGGAGGTTCCCAGCGTGTACTTCTTTGTCGGCTCGACGCCGACGGGACAGGACGCACTCAAGGCACCGGCCAACCACTCGCCAAAGTTCTTCATGGACGAAGGCGCACTGACGATTGGCATGGAGTCCATGCTTCAAGCGACGCTCGACTATCTCAACACGCCGACATCCTGATCAACGACGAAAAACATGCGCCCGGCTCCCAGGCTGTTCTGGACCAGCCTGGAAACCGGGCGACATGCCCCCCTTTAGTGCGCCACGTAGCTCGCGGTGAGCTGCACGTTGGCGAAGGCCTTCACACCGGTCACGCGTACGTACCATGTGCCTGCCGTCGGCGTGGTCTGCACGATCGATTCATTGTTCGTGTTCGGCTTGACCGAGGAAAAGTCCGCATTGGAACCGTTGGGCGCCACCGGCACACCTACTTTCGCGTACAGCGACACATCACCCGTGCCGCCGATAGTGCGAAGGGTGAGATTGGTGGCGTTGGCCGGCACGGTGAGGCTGTAGATCAGCGAAGCACCCGTGCTGCCTGCCACCGTCACCGGCGTGCCGCTGACCAGCGTCACCGGTAGCGCCGTCACGGTTGGACTCAGCGCGGCTTGCACGGCCGCATTGGCGTCGACGATGCCGCTGCCGAAAGCGACGCCCTCGCTCACCGGGAACACCCGTGCGGAAGAGATCAGTGCCTGCTGAATCTGCAGCGGCGTAAGCGCGGGCAAACCGGCAGCCTTCACCGCACCGATCATCAGCGCGACGATACCCGAGACGTGCGGCGTTGCCTGGGATGTTCCAGCCATCTCGCCGTAGATCGGATTGCCCGGCGTAGTCGTGCCGTCGTTGAGCGTGGACCACACGAAGCCAGCATCCGGTTCTGCCGTCTGGTTGGGATCGTCGTTGGCATAAATGCCGCCACCCGGCCCGGCAAGCGACACCAGACTTCCATAGTTGGAATAGAACGCGCGCTTGCCAGTGATACCCACCGACGACACCGTGATCACGCCCGGGCAGCTCGACGGGGAGTAGTTCGCGGTGTTGTCGGTGTTGTTGCCGGCAGCCACGACCACGGTGACGCCACGCGAGATGGCGCCGGCAATAGCGCTGCCGAACGCATCCGTTGCCTCGCACATACCTGGCCCGCCAAGGCTCATGCTGATCACCTGTGCGGGGTTAGGGTTGGCTGGCATGTTCGGCACCGACCCGCCCGACGCCCATGTGATGGCGTCGGCAATGTCCGACGTCGCGCCACCACAATGGCCCAGCGCGCGCAGCGGCAGCACCTGCGATCCCGGTGCCACACCGGTGACGCCCACGCCGTTGTTAGTGACGGCCGCGATGGTGCCGAACACGTGTGTGCCGTGCCAGCTGCTGTTTTCGATGCCGCAGTTCATGTCCGCTGTCGTCCAGTCACCCGTATCCCAACCGCCCGACACGCGACCATCGGTGGCACGGCCCGACGTCGCCGCATCGGTGATGAAGTCGTAGCCTGCGTTGGCGAGTGCAAGGTTGAGATCGGGATGCTGCGTCACGCCGGTATCGATCTCGGCCACCACCACGCCAGTACCGTCGTAGTTCATCCATGCGGTGGATGCGTTGCTGCCGCCGTAATTGGCATAGCCCGTGGTGTCGGTGCCGATGGTTTCCACCGTGCCCGTGCCAGGACGCATATGCCACTGATAGGAGAAGTACGGATCGTTCGGCGTACTGGTGCCCACCGCATCCGGCTTCACTGCGCTTAGCGCGATATCCTTGACGATGTGCATACGCGTGTCGGGCTCAACGTGCGCCACAGCCGGATCGGCAGCAATCTGCTGCATCAACGCCACTGCTTCATTGCGACTCAACTTACGACTGGTGTGCACCACGTCGGCACCGATACCGAGCTTGCGCTTCCACTGCACACTGACGGCCTTTGCTGGCGTAGCTTTCTGTGATGCGGCATCAAGTTTTGCACGCGCCACGGCAACACCAACGTTCTGTTCGACGGCATGGCTATTGCTGCGCTCGGTGGTGCCGTCGCGATAGGTGACAATGAACGCATCGATCGTGTCATTCGCGCCCATGGTCGATGCGTTGATGGTGGCGCCGGTGCGGGTGACGATGGATGCGGCGTGCACCGCGGAAAAACCCAGCGCCACAGCCAGGATGGCCATGCGGCCAAGTGTCAGACGATTCATGCATGTCTCTCCAAATTGATGGGCATGGAAAGGGCGCCCTGCGGCGCCCTTTCGCCTTACCAGCTAAAACCGCCGCCAACGCCGACGGATGTTTCGGAACCCGACACCGATGCGCCCACCGACACGCTCGCGTGGTTGCTGGCGAACGCGCGCTGATAGCCGACGGCGAACGCGCCCTGGCCGTTGTAGTTACCCGCGCCAAAGCCCACACGGTTATCGCCGGCCAGGTTCGATGTGTTCGATGTCATCTGCGCCATCGCGGAACCCATGGCACCGACGCGATCGAGTCGCTGGTTGACGCTGTTGAACTGGTCATTCATCTGTTGCCGCAGCGCACCGATGCCAGAGTTCTGGTCGTAATTGGCGATCGCCTGATTGGTGTACGCGTTGGCGGACTGCAACGCCTGTTGCGACGAGGCGTCGGTATACGTCTTGGCGGTCTGCAGTGCCTGGGTCACTTGGGCACTGACTTGCCCAACGTTGGTGGCGTCGGTGGCATTGACGCCAGCCGCGACATTGACGATCTGACGCTGGTTGGTGGCGGTGCCCACTGAGACGGTGTTCGCCTGATTGGCGACCGAGCCCTGGCCCAGTGCCACCGCATTCGTCGCCGTGGCGGATGAGCCCTGACCGACGGCTGTACCGGAAGCGGCCGTGACAGAAGCGCTTTCACCCACGGCGACGGCGTTGGTGGCTGCCGCCGCAATCGTCGTGTTGGCACCCACTGCGGTACTACCGTCGGCATTCACCTTGGCATTGCCACCGAAGGCCGTGTCGTTGGGGCCGTGCGCCAATGCGCCACCACCCACCGCTGTGCCGTTGTCGCCGCTGACGCCTGTACCCACTGCGGCGCCATTACCGATCGCCACGGTATTGGCGCCGTTGGCACTGGCATTGGTCATGCTGCCACCCTGGCCGTTGACGGCGAAGGTGCCGGGCATGCCACCACCGCCGGCACCGAGTTGTTGGCTCAGCGTGGTGTAATCCGTGGTGAGCGTCGACAGCTCGCCGTTGATGGTATTGGTCGCGCTGGTGAACTGGCCCATGTTCACCGCATCAGTTGACGCTACGCCGGCAGCGACGTTGTGGATCTGCGTGCCGTTGGTGCCTTGCAGCGTGATGCCTGCCTTGGTGGCGTCGTCGTATGTCACTGCCGTGAGCGGATTGTTGTTGCCATCCACCAATCCCGCTGCTTGCAACTGTGAGAGGTTGACCGCATCGGTCGCTTGCGTGCCCGCAGCGACGTTGACGATCTGGCGCTCCGCGCCGGCCGCACCCACTGACACCGTGTTGTCGCGGTCGGCCACGGAGCCCGCGCCGATAGCCACGGCATTCTGCGCCGTCACCGTTGCGCCGTAGCCCACGGCGGTTCCCATGCCGTTGGCACCCGCCGCCACCGCACCACCGCCAATCGCGACATCGCCCGTACCCGCCGCATAGGCACCCGAGCCCTGGGCCATCGAGTAGTCACCCTCGGCATCGGCCATGTAGCCGTTGGACATGCTCTGAACGCCATTGGCGATCGCGTTGTTGCCGAACGCTTGTGCTTGCACACCCGTGGCCGACGCGCTCACACCCACCGCCATCGCTTGATTGGCTGTAGCACTCGACGAAGCGCCAATGGCTACCGTGTCGCTGATATTCGGCAGTGGCAGTGGCGGATTCTGGCTGTTCTCCGTGCCGCGCAAGGCATCGCCCGCCGTAGCGCCATTGCCGATGGCCATGTTGTTCGTGCCCGTGCCACCGCCCGCATAGGCATTCGTGCCCATCGCCTGATCGTTGGTCCACGCGGCCACCGCACTGCTACCGATAGCGACGGCACCGGTGCCCCAGGCCACGCTTTGCGAGCCGATAGCCGTACCGTTGATCAGACTGCCATCCGGTGCTCCGTTGGCGAGCGCATTACGACCGATCACGACACTGCCATCTCCGTTGGTGTAGCTCTCGTAGCCAATCGCAACGGCGCCCGCGGTCTGATCGGCTTGGGTGTAGCCCATGCCGTTCGCATTGGGATAGCCCGTCGAAGTGCCCGCTGCGGTTGCGCCAGCACCCATCGCCACACTGAAGTCGCCGATCGATTGCGCACCTGCACCGAAGGCACTCGAACCCACGCCGGGTGAAACCGTCGAGCCAGGACCTGCACCGGTAACAACGCCGGTCCCATTGACGTCCAGCCATCCACCCACGGCAGTCGAACCCGGTCCGATGGCATACGAGCCTGCGCCCATCGCCACGGAGCCTTCGCCGTAACCGATGGCGCGCGTGCCGATGCCGATAGCGTCGATGCTGCCTTGAGCCACACCCGCGGTATTGCCGATGGCGATACCGTTCAAGCCGCCATAAGAAATGGCATTGGTGCCAATCACCACACTGTTGCTCACCAACTGCGGATTGCCATTGCCGTCTGTCGTTTCCACCGCTTCGGCGCTGTTGCCGATCACCACCGTGTTGATCGAGTTGGGGCCGGAGTAAGCACCTCCTCCATTGCCGCCACCGCCGGCGATGACGATGCTACCCGCGCCATTGGCCTGGGCATTTCCGCCAAGCGCCGTGGACCCCGCACCCAACGCGCTCGCGCCACTGCCGAACGCCGCCGCTGTGTTGCCGGAGCCGCTTGCACCGTAGCCCACGGCCGTGGCGTAAGCACCTGTTGTGCTGGCGATATCACCTATCGCGGTGCCAAACGAGGCCTGCACGCTGGAACCAACACCCACCGCTGTAGCGGAACTCAACTGTGCCGGCGTTGCAGACGTATCACCGACGAACGACTGCGCACCAATCGCCACGGAGCTCGTCGCCGCATACAGGGAAGCGCCGTTACCCATGGCGACATCGTTGCGGTAAAAACCGAATGCCGTGGTGCCCGCCAACGTCTGGTTGGTGATCAACGCACCCGGGCCAATCGCCACGCTGCTGAGAACCCCTGTAACAGCGGTACTGCTGCCCAAGGCGATAGAGCTGGACGTGGAGGCCATCGCGCTCTTGCCCAGCGCGATGCTATTGCTTGCCGTTGCCTGAGCGTTCTCACCCAGCGCCATGCTGTTGGAACCCGCCGCACCGGCAGACGTGCCCATGGCCATGGCCGCCGAACCCGTCGCCTGCGCACCCTGCCCCACGGCAATACTGCTGTCCGTCGCTGCAGCGGAACCCGTACCAAGCGCCACGCTGTTCATGCCGGTCGCGGTGGCATTCGTACCCACGGCGACGGCACCGTTACCCACGGCGTTGGCCGCACTACCTACGGCCGTGCCGTTGTCGCCCTGCGACTGCGCGCCGGTACCCACCGCTGTACTGTTCGCACCGGTAGCCGTGGCATTGGCGCCTACGGCTACGGCCGCGTTACCCACGGCATTGGCAGCAGCGCCCAACGACGTACCGTTATCACCCTGCGATTGCGCACCGGCGCCTACAGCCGTGCCATTGCTGCCCGACGTTACCGCGCCGGAGCCTACCGATACGTCATTACTACCGGCGGTCGACGCCGTCGTCGTGCCGCCACTGGCTGGGCCAGAGATGGCGACAGCGCCGGTGGGATCTACGACCGTCGTCGTCGTGCCACTCGCAGGCGTCGTGGTCGGTGGTGTTGCGGTGGGCGGCGTCACCTGCGCCTGCACTCCGCTCGCCATGGCCATGCTCAGCACAAGCACGCCCGTGACAGCGAGCCTGCGTGCCGTGCGCTGACGTCCCTTACCCGCCATACGCGCGAGTTCGGAAGCCACCACCACCGTGCCCAGCGCCGAATTCCAGATCTTGCTGTAGATCGTATTCACCCGATTCCTCCCCGAATGGCCGCTGGCTGCGTAGCCGCTCCCACGGCACGACGGTCGGCGCTCTCCCCAAGGCCGATCACGTCGACGCTGACCCGCGGCGACCTTTTGAATGAGGCGCGACGCGCCCCGTTGGTGTGATGCCGTCCGGAGATTCAGTGAGGTCAGCAGGCAAGTCACGCACGCTCCCACACCAGCAGCACGCAACTCCCCAACCTCACCAACAATTTCTCTTGCTCACGCGCGGCAAGCGCGGAAGAATGGGTTCTTAGGCCGCGTATTCCGATGGGGATCGGAACACGCGGCGATAGCTGTTCGTTTTCCGGGGGAGCGCGTGACCATTCCAGGACTACGGGCCGTCAGGGAGTGGCTGGACCGTGCACCAACAAGGGATCCTGTTGATCGTTTAAACGCTCGCTTCGTCCAGATTTTGATGATGGCGGTGGGGCTTCAGGCGTTGCTGGTTCGCCTGTATTACATCTATGCCGAACCAAGCGTTGCCTTGCCAACGGTCTGGTCGGTTGCCGACATCACCGATCTCATCGCAGACATTGCGCTGGCTATGGGCGCATGGATCGGCGTGCTGATGATCCGTCGCGGTCACTTCAACCGTGGCATCCAGCTGTTTCTTTGCGTGTACCTGCTCACGCTGGCCGGCAACTTTGCAACCACCGGCTATCGCCACGCGCCACCTGATCCATCACCAACGCTGCTACTTGCGATTGCCGGCGTAGTGCTCGGACGGCGCACGTTATGGACCGTATTCACCGCCATCGTCGGTTGCTTTGCATTGGGTCAGCTCGCCGACGCGCTATGGCTACCGGGCGCGGCGAAGGATTTCTGGTGGGCATTCCATGCGCTGCCCATGCTCCTGGTGGCCTATATCCTCGTGGCCTATGCCATCGACTGCACCACGCGTGCTTTGCGTCAGATGTTGTCCGATGCATTGCAGCGCGGCGAAGCCCTCGCCCTCGCCAACGAGCGGCTGAAGCAGGAAATGGAGGAACGCGAGCGCACGCAGAACCAGTTGATCCACTCGCAGAAACTCGATGCCATCGGGCGCGCTGCCAGTGGGGTTGCCCACGATTTCGACAACGTGTTGAACGTGGTGCTGGGTTACGCATCGCAACGCGAGCAGTTGGCGGATCTGGGCACGCCCGCCTTGCTCAACGCCATGCAAGGCATCGAGCTGGCCGCGCTCCGCGCGCTCACCATCAGCCGAAAATTGCTTAATTTCAGCCGGCAGGAAGTAGGTGTCAGCCAGGTATTCGACGCGGCGACCGCCGTGGCAGAGCTGGAGCCGATGCTCCACCAGCTGCTGGGCAACTATATCCAGCTCGACATCCAGGCATCGCCTGGCGAGCTGCCTTTGCAGCTTGACCGCGGGCAATTCGAACTGATGATCCTCAACATTGCCGCAAACGCGCGCGACGCCATGCCTGAGGGCGGATTGTTCACCTTGCGGCTGGAAAGCGACGGAACGCCACCGATGCTAAAGCTCGCGCTGGCAGATTCAGGCGTTGGCATGAACGACGACGTTCGCGCCAAAGTGTTCGAACCGTTCTACACCACCAAACCGTTCGGGCGGGGCACGGGACTAGGCCTTTCCGTAGTGTCCAGCATGGTGGACGCTGCTCACGGCGTCATCGACGTTACCAGCATACCGATGCAGGGAACGGCTTTCGTGATCCGCCTTCCGCTTCACCATGGGTCAACGATCACACACTGAATAGACGTCCATATAGACGATCAAGATCAGGAGTCGCTGGCAAAGAGATAGCCCTGCCCACGCGATGTGAGCAGGGGAAGCGGCTGCCCCGCGGCATCCTGCGCCTTGCGGCGAAGCCGGTGCACCATCATTTCCAGGCGGTGCGGATCAAACTCATAGATGTCGGAGGTCAACGCGCTGATCAGCTTTTCGCGTGACACCGGCTCGCCGCGCACCGCTGTCAGCACGCGCAGAATGCAGCGCTCCGGCGCGGTCAGCGGCAACGCCTGCCCCATCGGAGTGACCAGACACCAGTCATCAGTATCCAGGCGCCAACGCCCCAGGCCCGTCGATGGCGTCGCCGCCCCGCCCACACTCACAGCACCGACAAGGCGGCGCCCGACGCTGTGCAGGGTGGCGGCCAGCACCTCGATGTTCACCGGTTTGTTGAGGAACGCATCCGCGCCACGCGTCAGCGCGGTCACATGGTCATCCATGCCCGTGTTGCCGGTAAGCATGACGATGCCAAGTGTGGAGATCTCGCGTAGGTGCTTCACTACGCTGAGGCCACTTTCATCGGGTAGGCCGATGTCGAGCACCACCATGTCGAAGCGTTTGCTCAACATGTGGCGATACAGCTCCGCCGCTGAACCCGCGCCAGTCACCTGAAAGCCGAAGTAGCGAAGCCCGGGAATGATGATGCCCTCGCGCAGCTGCGCATCGTCTTCCAGCACGCCGACATGCCACGTGCGGTCGAGCGTTCGGGCGGTCATTTTCGAGACTCCGTCGTTCATGAGGCTTGGCATCGGTAGATCTAGGAAAGTTCTGACACTCTGCGGGCGAGATGTCCGTTACGTCAACTGCGCACCGAGTTCCTTTTCCCATTTCGTTGATTTGCGCACAAGGACTTGCGTGCGATTGCGTGGGCTGTGTGAGCAAGCGTGAGGAACAGTGGGAGTGAGTGCGTGTGTTGTGCGGTGCGTCTGGTGAAAGCTGATTTCAAGCCGTCGTCTGGCTAGCACATCGCCGCTGCAGACCAGGGGATGCCTCGCGCAACGAGGCATGGGGTTCTCGGGATCGTCGCTAGTTGTCCGCGCTTGGTAAAGCGCCAGTCGGGCGCCTATTCGAATCGGGGCCGCACCGGCCCCACGCATCCCGGGGATCGAAGATGTCCAGCCGCACTCGTACGACCCATGCAGGCCTGCCCGCCCGCAAAGCCTGTCTGTCCATGGCCCTCGCATTCGCTCTCAGTCCCCTGGCCGCGCACGCAGCCGACTGGGCGCCAACGCACAGCCACGCTGCGCTGCTGAAGACGGTAACCACGTCGACGGCAAATGTCGGGCAGGCACCGGTGACGCGCACCCACTATGCCGTCAACCGCCACGGCCAACCGCAGGTATCTGCGCTGGTAACACCGCTGGCGAACAGCAAACTGCTGCACATCGCCGTTGGCCTGAACCTGCGCAACGCAGACCAGTTGCAGGCGTTCATCAAGAACGTGAACACGCCAGGCAACGCCGTGTTTGGCAAGTTCCTTACGCCTGCGCAGTTCAAGGCGACCTATGCACCGACCGATGCCCAGGTACAGGCCGTGGTGACACACCTGCAGCAGTCCGGCTTTACGCATATCACTGTGTCGCCGAACAACACGCTGGTCTATGCCGATGGCAACGCAGCCGCTGTAGCCACGGCGTTCAACGCCTCCATGAAGACCTACATTGAGAATGGAAAGCAGCGCTTCGGCAACGACAGCGACGTCATGGTGCCTCAGGCGTTGGGCGGCATTGTCGGGTCAGTGATCGGCCTGCAGAACATTGAGCACAAGCATCCGCTGAGTTTCCTGGGTAAGCCCGTAACGGAGACGGCCCAGGTCACCACCCAGGGCACTGCATCCGCGGTGACGCACTCGCCCACGCAGTTCCCGACGATCTACGACGCAGGCAGCACGCCGACGGCGTTCAACACCACGGTAGGCATCATCACCTGGGGTGATCTCACCCAGACGCAGCAGGATCTCAACACCATGACCACAGCGGTGGCGATGAACGCTACCAACGTCCGCGTGGTGCCGGTGACGCTAGGCTCGGCGGTCGATTTCTCTGACGACCCCAGCTCGGACACGGAGTGGAATCTTGACTCGCAGTCCATCATCGGCACGTCCGGTGGCGTGAAGCAGCTGGTGTTCTACACCGCCGCGAACGGCCAGGACGGCGCGGCGGACGAAGAGTTGACCGACGCCGGCATCACCGCTGCCTATAACGCCGCCGTCACGGATACCACGCTCGCCAAGGTGATCAATGTATCGCTGGGCGAGGACGAAACCATCGCCAACCAGAGCGGTACGCAAGCAGCCGACGACGTCATCTTTGCGCAGGCTGTGGCGCAAGGTCAGACGTTCTCCGTTGCCTCAGGCGACCAGGGCGTCTATGTCACCACCGATGGTGAGTTCGCCAGCGGCGCTGGCGTGGTGCTGCCTTCACCCTTCAACCTCTCTACCTATTCGGTCAGCGAACCGGCCACATCGCCCAACGTGATCGCCGTCGGCGGTACCGAATTGATGACCAATGGCACCGCCTGGGCCAGCGAAACGACTTGGAACGATGGCGTGGCAGCGGCCGACGATGGCAACGAACGCATCTGGGCAAGCACCGGTGGCAAGAGCCTGTTCGAAGCTGCACCGGCGTGGCAGGCGTCTGGCCTTGGCGCCGCCGTGCGCCAGATACCGGATATTGCTTTCGATGCATCGTCGTACTCTGGTGCACAGATCTTCATTGGCGGCACGCGCTACGCCGTCGGCGGCACCAGCTTGGCCTCGCCCATCTTCGTCGGCGTATTCGCTCGTGTGCAGACCTACGCCAACAACAGCATCGGCTTCCCCGCCAGCATGATGTATCGCGATTTCCCCAGTCACGCAGCCACACTGCACGACGTGACGCAGGGCAACAATGGCGTGTCCTTTGGCGGCTCGACGTATGGCTACAACGCCAGCCTGGGTTGGGACTTCACCACAGGCTTCGGCTCACTGGATATCAGCCAGTTCAACGCGCTCGCCTACGGCTGGGGCAATGGCAGTCCGCCAACCAACAACCCGCCGCCAGCGGCGCCCACCGCGCTCAGCAACGGAGTGACGGTGACTACGCAAGGCCAGGCTGGTGCCAGCCAGCAGTTCACCCTGATCGTGCCGGCTGGCGTGACCACGCTGACATTCCGCACCAGCGGCGGTAGTGGCGATGTGTCGCTGTACGTCAAGCGCGGTAGCGCGGCCAGTGCGACCTCGTACGACTATGCCTCGGCACATGCGAATACCAATACGGAAGCTGTAGTGGTGCGTGCGCCGACGGCTGGCACGTACTACGTGACGGTGACCAGCCCATCCGTATTTACCGGCGTCTCCGTACTCGGTTCCTACAACTGAGTGGCCGTCATCCTGCGCGCGAATATCGCGCGCAGGATGGACAGGACACTCGTCCAACCAATCCACGGACGTCCATACGTCCGATAACGATACCTCCGATGCGCGCCCCAAGGCATGACGCAGGGAAGGCATCGCCAAAAATTCAGTGGGGAGAAACCAATGAACGCTATTCACAGCAAGGTATGGAACGCCGCGCGCGGCATGCTGGTCGTCGCCAGCGAACTGGCGAAGTCACACGGCAAGAGCGGTGCTACCAGGCGCGCCCGGGCAGCGCTGGCCGTCGCCTCGCTCACCATCGGTATGGCACTGGCCACCAACGCCATGGCTGCCGATAGCACGCCCACCTCTACCGCGAGTAACACGACCGGTACCAGCGCTACACCCGCTACGTCTTCAGTGTTGTTGACCCAGGTGACACCGCAGGTGTCCACGCCGACCGATCCTTACTTCTCCGCAGACGGCGCGGGCGACGGCAGTGACTCGGCCTTGTCATTGGGCACCCACAGCGTTGCCGCTGGCGCGATGAGCACGGCCATGGGCACCGAGAGCAGCGCCATGGGCTACAACAGCTTTGCCAATGACGACTACAGCACGGCCATCGGTGGCAATACTTTCGCCATGGGCATCGGCTCCTCGGCCATCGGTCACAGTGCCACGACCGGCGCGAATTACGCGACGGCACTGGGCTACAGCGCCAACGCCAGCAACTACAACGCGATCGCCGCTGGCGCCAACGCGCAGGCGACGGGCCTGAGCAGCGTGGCGATCGGCGGTTACGTGGTCGATGCCAGCGGCAATCCGAAGTCGTTCGATATTTCAGGCAACCCCGTTGCCGCGGTGGCATCGGGCGACTACGCCACGGCCATTGGCCCCGGTGCACAGGCTATCGCCCACGGCGCTACCGCTATCGGCGTGGGTGCCAACGCTTCTCAACAGAACACCGTGGCGATTGGTAACAGCGCGAACGCGACAGGTACCGACTATGCCGTCGCCGTGGGCACGGCCGCGCAAGCACTGGGCGATGCCAGCGTGGCTATCGGCAGTGAAGCGGCGGCCAGTGGCGCGTACGGCACGGTCGTGGGCATGCAGGCGCAAGCACTAGGCACGGGCGATACCGTCATGGGCGTAGGTGCAGGCGCCAGCGGCGATTACGCGGTGGTCAGTGGCTTTGCCGCTGCCGCCACCGGCACACAGGCCATCGCCATCGGCGCGGGCTCCAATGTCTCGACGGACAACTCCATCGCGCTGGGTGCGACCGCACAGGTGACCGGTGCGCAAGGCACAGCAGTGGGCACTGCGGCTTCCATCACCAGCAACAACGCAGTCGCACTCGGCGCCAACTCGGTGGGCGATCGCGACAACAGCGTATCGGTGGGCGCCACCGGTGCGGAGCGTCAGATCATCCATGTAGCCGCGGGTACGCAGAGCACGGACGCCGTCAACATGGGCCAGCTCACCGCTACGGCCACCTCCGTGGCGACGTCGCTGGGTGGTGGCGCTTCGGTGACTAATGGTTTGGTGCCGTCCTACACGGTTCAGGGCAGCGCGTACTCCAATGTGGGCTCCGCCATCACCGCACTGGATTCGGGCGAAACCGCGCTCAATCAGGAACTGACGACGCTGCAGCAGTCGGGTGGCGGCACCAGCCCACTGGCCATCAGCTACGACGACGCCACCAAGGCAGGCATCACGCTGCAAGGTACCAACGGCACGCAGATCCACAACGTTGCTGCCGGTGTGGCGTCGACCGATGCGGTGAACATGGGCCAGTTCACCAGCGCGACCAATACCATCAACGGCGAGCTGTCGACGCTCACCACGGATTACACCACGCTGAGCCAGCAACTCGGTGCCGGCGGTGGTGGCATGCCCGGCACGTTTGCGGTGAACGGCCAGGGCGGCAGCATGACCAATGCCAGTGCCAACGGCGCCAATACCGTGGCGATCGGTAATGGTGCGGCGGTGGGTACCGGTGTGAGTGGCGACAACGGCACAGCGGTGGGTGGTGGCGCATTGGCGCACGGCCCCAACGACACGGCCTTCGGTGGCAATGCCAAGGTGAATGCCGACGGTAGTACCGCGGTGGGTGCCAACACGACGATTGCGGCGGCAGCCACCAACGCCGTCGCCGTGGGTGAAAGCGCTTCTGTCACGGCCGCTTCCGGTACAGCCGTCGGTCAGGGCTCATCCGCCACGGCGACGAATGCGGTGGCGCTTGGCCAGGGCTCGGTCGCCAATCAGGCGAACACCGTCTCGGTGGGCACCGCCACCAACCAGCGTCAGATCGTCAATGTCGCGGCTGGCGTCAATGCCACCGACGCCACCAACGTTGGGCAAGTCAGTGCACAGGTGACCCAGGCACTGCAGACCGCCAAGACGTATACCGACGCCTCATCGCAACAGACGTTGCAGTCCGCCAACGCGTACACCAATCAGGCGATCGCCAATTACGACCAGAACTCTGGCATCGGTGCGCTGCGACAGGAAATGAATGACCAGTTCACTCAGGTCAACAAGAAGATCAACGACCAAGGTGCGATGGGCGCGGCGTCGACACAGATGGCGATCAACGCATCGGGTGCCACGGGCATCGGCCGCATTGCCGCGGGTGTGGGCTACCAGGGTGCGCGTTCCGCGATCTCGGTGGGCTACGCCACGCCAGTGGGTAGCACTGCGCACATCAGCGTAGGCGCGACCACCAGTGGATCGCAGACCTCGGTCGGCGCGGGTTTCGGTATCGACCTGTAACGAGCGCGCAGCGGCGATTCACCCTGGTCGCCGCTTTCTCTTACCCCCGTGGCCTACACCCCGGGGGTCTTTTTGCGCAATGCAGGTCGTTACATACCGTAGCTGGCCAGCACAATGGGCATCTTGCCGCCGACGAACTCCACGCGCGACGGCACGCCCGTCACGTCATGGTGTTCACGTGCAAGGCGACGCGCCAACTTGATGGCAACCGCCGGACAAAGCTGGGTGCGCACAAGATGTTTGCCGAGCGTAATGCACCACTGGCGGCCTTCGCGCTCGCAAACGGAATAGACGGATTTCATCGTATGTTCCTCCTGCTCCTGTAGCGGCGCGTGATGGACGCGACGCTTGCCCTCGTTTCTTTCCTACTCCGAACCTGTCGTAGTCGGCACCGTGACGGCGGTCGGCGCTAGGGGGTGGCGCCGTAGAGGGGTCACCAATTTCCATGTGATCCGCCACGGTGCCGACTACGACAGGCTCGTCGACACGTCACATCTGCGCTCGTGCTGTCCCTTTCAGCTCCACGCGGCGATTGGGTGCCAGGCAGGCGATCAGCCGATCGCGCCGCTTGTCATTGCATTGGACGACCGGGTCGGCCTCGCCACGCCCCGCCACTTGCATGGCCGCAGGCGATACGCCGTGAGTCGCCAGGTAGTCGCGCACGGACTCGGCGCGCCGCTGGGACAGCGCGAGGTTGTAGCGCTCGCTGCCGATACGGTCGGTATAGCCGGTGATCATGATGTCCTGGATACGGCTTGCTTCCTGCACCTGGGAAAGCAACCGATCGAGGTTGGCTTTGCCTTCCGGCGAGAGCGTGGCGCTGTCGAAACCGAACATCGCATCGGATGACAACGTGATCGCCATCATCGGCGCGACAGCCGGCGCGGGCGCCGGTGGCGGCGCAGGCGGTGCGAGCAGGTCCTTGCACGATTCCGGTTTCCAGTAGAACGCCTGCGCGAGGTGGTTCTTGTCGAACTGGATCTGGAACTGACACTTGATCACACCGCCACTGGTCTCGCGGAAGGCAAAGATGTAGTTCCAGCGGTGCACGCCGAATACGCCTTCGCTGAAGTGCGGCGTGCCAAGCAGATCGTAGAGCTGATGCTTGGTCATGCCCGGTGCGAGCTTGCGCAGGTTTTCCACGTTGACGAAGGCGCCTTCCGGCATGGTGGCGCGGGCCGGGTCCGGGAAATCCGGCCCGGCGTCCGCCGTCTGCGCATGGCTTGGCGTAGCGCTGCTTGCTGCCACCGCAACGGCGGTAGCGAGTAGCGCGGGTAGCAGACGCCTCAGGTTGATGATGTTTCGCATGACGATTCCCCTTGATCGTTATCCGACGTTCGCTACCCGCCTCACCACATCATCCCTGCGCCGACCGCAAAACCTGCGTCGCCGCGCGTATCTACACTGCCGGTAAGCTTGTAGACCCAGCGCCCACCTTGCGAGATGGTCGACACGCCGATAGCGAGACTCGACTCGCCACGGAACGTGCCGGCCGCCGCCGCTGCCATGCTGTGGCCCGGCTCGTACGATTGCGGCAGTCCGGCCATCGCCATGCCCGCTGCGATACCTGCATTGGCCCGGTTGTTCACGTTCTGGATCTGGCCGTTGAGCTGATTGAAGCGCGAGTCGGTGTAGTTCTGCGCCCAGTTCTGCGCCTGCTGGATGCCGGCATTCAACTGGCCCACGTTCGCCGCATCGGTGGTGGCAGTGCCGGCGGCCACGTTGTGGATCGCGGTGCCGCTGGCGTTGCCATTACCCAACGTGACACTGCTGTAGTTGGTGCTTCCATCCGTGTTGGTGTCGTAGCGAACCGTGCCCTGTGTGGAGCTGTTGATGCTCGCCTCCATCTGGCCCAGGTTGACCGCATCGGTCGACACGGAGCCGGCAGCCACGTTGGTGATCTGACGCTCGTTGCCAGCACTGCCCACGGAGACGGTGTTCGCACGATTGGCCACGGAGCCCGAACCCAGCGCCACGGAGTTGTCGGCTGATGCATTCGCCCCATTGCCCACGGCCACCGCGTTGGCGCCACTGGCCTGCGCAACCGGACCCGCCGCGACACTGTTGGTGCCTGTCGCGGAAGAATCGGCCAGCGTCGAGTTGACGTTGTAGTACTTAACGTTGGTGTTGTTGACCGTGCCGCCACCCGGCTTGATGTTCTGGATCGCGTTGTACAGGCTGTAGTTGCTGTAGACGTTGCCGGTGTTCTGCGTCCAGTTCCATAGCTGCGCACCGTTGATCGCCTGCGTGCTGGTGGCGGTGATCGCGCCCTGATGCAGGTTGCTCAGCGTGGTGCCACCGGTGACGCCGCCGTTCGTGCTGGTGGTGCTGTCGAGGGTGACGGTGTTGTGCGTGGCGTCGTCGTATTGCACGGCGTTGCCCGCCGCGAACGACACCGCTTCCAACTGCGCGAGGTTGACCGCATCCGTTGCCGCGCTACCGGCGGCAACGTTGGTGATCTGGCGCTCCTGGCCCGGTGAGCCAATGGACACTTCACCGGCGGAGTTCTGCAGCGTGCTCAGGCCGTAAGCCGTGTAACCGGTCTGCGCCCCGCGTGTTGCGCTGGAGGCATAGCCCAACGCGACGCTGTTGGCCACCGACGCTGTTGCCTGTGCACCGATGATGGTCTGTGCATTCGCCGTGCCGCTCGCGCTGTCACCGATCACCACGGAGTGGCCCAGGCGAGCCGCGTAATCGTCCGTCGGTACGCCGGTCGGGTTGTTCGGATCGTTGGTGCCATTGCCCGGGAACGCTGCCGCTGCCGTCTCGGCCGGCAAGGTGTGGCTGGCATTGGTGCCGATCACCACTTCCTTCGAACCATTGGCGGTAGCGCCATCGCCCATCAACACCTGATAGTCCTGCGCGGCGTTCACCGCCCAGCACGAGGTCTTCACCACACCAAGCACGTTGGCGCAGGTCGACGCCCAGGCCGGTGCGCTGTTCGGCAACGCCAGCCCCAGCAGGCCACCAGGTGCGCCGTTGTTGATATTGGTGATGTAGCTGTCCGACGACACCGCGCCGATCAGCGTCAGATGCGAGTTGCTGCCGGTGCCACCCAACGTGGTGCCGCCCACGGTGGTGAGCACCGTGCCGACCGGCGTTCCATTCACCACCGGCAGACCGAGCACGCTGGTCACCGAATAACCCTGCGTGAAGTTGGCTGCATTCACCTGCAGGCCGCCGTTGGTCACGTAGCCGTTGGTGTTGTTGAACAGTGCATTGGTGCTGCTGCCCAGCAACTGGCCCGCCGTACCCACCACGCCGCCATTGCCGACGATAAGCCCTGTCGGCGTTGCCGACGGAGCAGGCACCACCGGCACACCAGCCGCGTTGGTACCCGTACCAGAACCGCCTACGGCCGTGGTCGCGGGCGTCACGCCGAGCAGCGACCCAACGCCTGGCAGCGCCTTGTCGAGCAGGTTCGATGCGCCGGGAATGGCGCCGATCAAGTTCTCCCCGGACGACAGACCGTTGCCCGTCTGACCCACCTGCACGCCCGGCACGCTGTTCACCGTGTCGGCCACGGTATTGGTGAGATTGCCGAGCAGTGAAGACGCCGTGCCATCCTGGCCGAGCACATTGGTGAGCCCCGTACCGTTGGGCTGCGCAAGCACCGCGCCTACGGTGGAGGTGACGTCGCCCACGGTCTTGCCCAGGTCGGGAACGACCTTGCCGAGCGACGAACCGTTCGAACCCAGGATGCCGCCCAGACCACTACCCGAGGCACCCGGATTCAACACGCTGCCGACGGTCGACGTAAGGCCCGAAACCAGCCCACCCAGGTTGCCCACGCCCGCACCGCCGGTGCCGGGGTTCAACACCGAACCCACCGTTGACGTCACACCCGACACGACGCCACCCAATCCGTTGCCCGAGCCGAGCACGCCGCCGAGGCCACCGCCCGAACCCACGCCACTGAGCACACCGTTGACTGTGGACACCACCGGCTTCACTACACCCGTTACCGTGCCAGCGAGCGGCGTGCCGGCGGTGACACCACCGACCACGCCAGTCACCGTGTTCGTCACACCCGTCACCGTCGCCGGCAGATTGGACACGAGGCCACCGACGTTGCCGAGGCCGCCACCGCTGCCACCTGTCCCCGGATTCAGCACGCTGCCGACGGTCGACGTCACGCCCGACACAACGCCACCCAATCCATTGCCTGAGCCCAGCACGCCGCCGAGGCCGCTGCCCGAGCCCGCACCATTCAACAGACCATTGACCGTGGTCACCACCGGCTGCACCACACCAGACACGGTACCGGCGAGCGGCGTGCCAGCGGTGGCACCACCGACGACACCCGTCACCGTATTCGTCACGCCGGTCACGACGCCACCCAATCCATTGCCTGAGCCGAGCACGCCACCGAGGCCGCCACCCGATCCCACGCCACCGAGCACGCCATTGACGGTGGTAACGACAGGCTGCACCACACCGGACACGGTGCCGGCGAGCGGCGTGCCCGCGGTGACACCGCCGACCACGCCCGTCACCGTATTTGTCACGCCGGTCACGACGCCACCCAGTCCATTACCTGAGCCGAGCACGCCACCGAGGCCGCCGCCCGTACCGGGATTCAACACGCTGCCGACCGTTGAGGTGAGGCCCGATACGACGCCACCGAGATTGCCCAGGCCTGCGCCACCAGTGCCAGGATTCAGCACGCCACCCACCGTCGACGTCACACCGGACACCAGGCCACCGAGGCCATTGCCCGCGCCCAGCACACCGCCGAGACCACCCAGGCCGCTGCCCGAACCCACGCCCGCCACACCACTCAGCACGCCGTTGACGGTGGTGGTGACACCGGACACCACACCGCCCAGGCCGTTAGCCGAGCCGAGCACACCGCCCAAGCCGCCAAGGCCGGCGCCCGTTCCTGTCGTCGCGCCTGCCAAGGTGGTCGCTACGTTGTGCAGCGTCGATTCCACCGGCGGCAACACCGAACCCGTGACGCCCGCGAGCGGCGTACCCGCGGTAACACCACCGACCACGCTGTTCACCGCGCCATTCACACCGTCGACGGTGGCGGGCAGTGTGGATATCAGGCCGCTCGAGCCCAGCACACCACCGAGACCGCTGCCCGATCCCGTGGCCGTACCGGCCAACGAGGTCGCTACGTTGTGCAGCGTCGATTCCACCGGCGGCAACACCGAACCCGTGACACCCGCGAGCGGCGTACCGGCGGTAACACCGCCGACCACGCTGTTCACTGCACCATTCACACCGTCGACGGTGGCGGGCAGCGTGGCGATCAGGCCACTCGAACCCAGCACACCACCCAGACCTGCACCCGACCCTGTCGTCGTACCGGCCAACGCGGTTGCCACGTTATGCAGCGTCGATTCCACCGGCGGCAGCACCGAACCGGTGACACCGGCGAGTGGTGTGCCAGCAGTTACACCACCCACTACCGTGTTCACCGCATGGTTCACACCATCGACGGTGGCAGGCAGTGTGGATACCAAACCGCTCGAACCCAACACGCCACCGAGACCCGTGCCCGATCCCGTGGTCGTACCGGCCAACGTGGTTGCCACGTTGTGCAGCGTCGACTCTACCGGCGGCAACACCGAACCGGTAACACCGGCAAGCGGCGTACCGGCAGTGACGCCACCGACCACGCTATTCACGGCGTGATTCACGCCATCGACGGTGGCGGGCAGCGTCGATACCAGGCCATTCGAGCCCAGCACGCCACCGAGACCAGCGCCCGATCCCGTGGTCGTACCGGCCAACGTGGTTGCCACGTTGTGCAGCGTCGACTCCACCGGCGGCAACACGGAACCCGTCACGCCAGCGAGCGGCGTACCCGCAGTAACGCCACCCACCACGCCGTTCACAGCGCCACTGACGCCATCGACGGTCGCCGGCAACTTGCTCACCACGCCGGCGAGATTGCCTGCACCAAGGCTGCCGGTGATCGGTTGCAATACAGGGTCGAGCGATGAAGCGAGTTGACCACCCACATGCAGGTTGACGTTGGCATTCACCAGCGGCGTGCTGGACAACACCGGCACGGCAACGCCGACATGTGCGTGAGCGTCAACGAGATCACCATTGCTGGGGAGCACCGCGGCATGTGCCCCGACAGTGGCACTCACCGGCGCCAGGGACGCAACCAGGGGATCCACAGGGGCAGCACTGGGCGTACCAAGATGGATAAGCCCATCGGCGCCCAGCGCAGCATGTGCATTCTTATCGACCAGCGAGCTGGTGACATTGGCATGCGCCGCCAACGTCACAGAGCGATTGCGATCCGCGACATCGTTGTTCGAGGGAAGCACGGCAGAGACCACGCCATGCCCCAGCGCTGCCACGTCCGCACCGCCCGAGGCCGCACCCACGCGTGATTTCAGGTCAGCAGGAATAGACACCGCTGAGCCCATCTGCTGACTGGTCGGCACGATAGGAATGCCTACGCGTGCGCGCACACCGGCCACGACACCTTTGCTGCGATGCGCGGAAGGCGTGGAAGACGTCGCGACATCACTCTCGCCAGGCAGCGTCACCGCCACGCGATTCAACAGCGGCTGCGCACTGGCACTCACGACTACCGGAGCCGCGGCCTGTGATGCCGGATGATCGTACTTGGCGGCCAGACCCATGAGGTCGTTGAGCTTGGCGTCATCCGCGCTTTCGGCGTGCGAGGCTGGGTGGTATGCCAGCGCGCAAAGCGCCAGGCCTCCCACCAGCAAAGCACGCGCCGAGGGCATGAAGCCCACTTGGCGAGACATGCGACGGCGTTGCACGGAGAGTTCCGATGCTGGCACCCATGAGTGCCGTGAATCGGACCATACGAGACGATAGATGCGGTTCATTTGAGTTGTCCCCTCTTGGCCGGCGCAGCCCACGTCGTGTGTCTGCGCATACAGGTCCATGTGAGCTCTGCCGACGCGCGTCATGCGCCACCGGCAACGCTGGGGGTCATTACAACGATCGCGCTGCCCGTCTGATGTCCCAATCCGGCAACGGCATAAGCCAATCCGGCAATGCCTAGGGCAAATACGGCAGCACCCTGCACAAATCCGGCACAGAGTGGGAATGATGTGAAGAAAGAAGTCGCAGCATCACCCGAGCGGGTGACGCTGGATCAGGCCGCTTCGAACGGCGGTGCGCGCATCAGCGTGTCGCGCGGGCGCTCGCCAAAAACGCGGCGATAGTGATCGGCGAAACGCGAAAGGTCCCACAGGCCGCAGCTAAGCGCGACCGACTTCACCGACCGCCGGCTCGCATCGGACAACGTGAGGTTCTTGCAGGCGGTGCACAGCCGCAGCATGGACAGATAGCGGTTGGGCGACACGCCAAGCAAATCATCGAACGCATACCGCAACGCGCGCTCACTGACGCCGGCGGCGTTGCACAGCTCCGTTATATAGATGTCCCGCCGCAGGTTGCGCCGCATGAACTCCTCGGCACGCTGCATGGCCAGATAGTGCGTGCGGCGACCACGCGAACAGACCGGCCGGTCCTCCGGCTTTACGGACAACGCCGCGACGAGATGCGTTTCGATCAATCCATCCATGTCGATGTCCGGCGTGACCATGTCGCGCGACGGATGCAGTACACACTCGCGCAAGGCATCGAACTTCGCGCGCAGAGCACGCGCCCGTTCGTCGTCAGACAGCGTAAATAGCGAAATGGCGCGCGTCGGAACATCCGGCTGATGGGGATTGAGTTCCAGATACTTATCCACCAGCCGCTGCTGCGGCACCAACACACCGGTGACACGGCTACCGCTGCTGAGCACGAACTCGCTGATGCCCTCGGGAAACACCGTGAAGGCCATGCCCGAACCCAGCGACGTACCGTGGCACCAACTTTCCTGGGAGGTCTGATGCAGGTAGCCGAACAGGCACCAGCCGGGGGGCAGCGCGAAGCGACCGCGGAAAGCGAAATTCACCTCGCCGCTGAAATAGATAGCCTGCTCGGATGCCATCGAGTCGGCGTGCGCCTTCGGGCCTTGCTTGCCGAGCAATACCAGCTCGAGCTCGCAGACCTTAAGGATGCCGCACAGCGTTACGAGATCGGGCGACTCCTGTCCGATATCGTTCTCGACTTCCATTGATTGCCCCCCTGAGGCATCCAATTACGACGCTCCCTATTAATCGGATTACCGATTTTCCCTGGTGACAACACGCATTAAGAATTCAGACGCATTGCTCCAATGCACATTTTCGGCAAAAACCGTTTTGGCTGAAATGCCACCCACTCGTTTGTGATTTGCATCACATAAATCATCTTCATATCTGCCGTTTTTGTGCAAGCAGTCACGCATGCCCGAACAAGACTGTGGCCGTACATCACTCCGCCCAGGATGGCCGGAGCGTACATGCACGGGGGATTTCGATGGAAGTCGTGATACGCAATGTGATCATTTGCGTCAGTTTGTTGCCATTAACTGGCGTGAATTAAGTCTTCACATAATTCACGATTCCTCACAAATCTTTCATTTCATCGATCCAAATAATCGATTGCGGGTCGTCGCGTCTATTTTTTCATCGATCCAACTGGCCATTCGTATTATTAGACCGATTAAAGGCATGGGCTATGCATCCATCGACCATAGTCCAAACGGACTAGTCACGGACCGCTTAGTGGTGACGCATTTCAGTCGATAACCCAAGGCGGGTCGTTCAAAACCAGCGCTATTGAGAGCGTAAGGCTCTACGGAGGCACACCATGAACACCATGATTCGCAAGTTTCTGACCGAAGAAGACGGCATCACGGCTTTGGAATACGGCATTTTGGCAGCACTGGTGGTCTCCGCCATCGTTGCAGTGTTCGGAGGCGCCACGGGTATCAAGGCGCTCTTCACCACCATCATGACCCAGTTGAACGCGGCGGTTTGAACGACGCGGCGGATTTGCGGGCAATCCCAACTGCGACGTCACTTCATGCGGGGGTTGGCCAGGGATGGCCACGGGGAAAATGTCATGGTTACAGTGTTGCCAACGCTCGCTGTCATACTCAGTGCAGCTGTTGCGCTCAGTGACGTTTACGCACGCCGCGTGCCAAACGCGTGGCTCGTTGCCGTCATTCTGCTGGCGATAGTCGTTACGGTAGCGCAGTGGATCACGGGCACGACAGCACTCGTCTGGCCGTCCGCTTGGGGGTTCGTGATCGGGCTTGCCGCCATGTTGCCCTTCTACGCAATCCGATGGATGGGCGCTGGTGATGTGAAGTTGTTCGCAACGCTCGGTTTTCTGCTTGGTGCACACGCCCTTCTACCCATCTGGGCCATCGGTTGCCTGCTCACCGGCCTGCAGTCCTTGGCCATACTGTTGTTCCGCATACCACGCCTTGCCTACGCTCCGGGCATGATCATGATGCGAGAGCGGCTGCACGCGTGGCCACTTTGGCAACAGGTCCAGCACGCACGGCAGGGCCGCACTGGCCAACCGCATGCGGCTTGGCTTGGCATCGCCACGATACTTGTCGTGCTACACCCCGAACTGACCCATTGGGGGCAGCCGTGAAAGCCCGAAGCCTTCATGCGCGCCCTTTCCGGCAGCGCGGTGTTGCGGCGATCGAATTCGCGTTGATTTTCCTGCTTGGTGTACTACCACTACTACTGATCACGCTCACGGGCGCTTTGATCTTTGCTGCCCAGCAATCGTTGTCGCTAGCTTCCGCGGAGGGTGCGCGAGCCGCACTGCAGTACGGTTCGATCACCCAACGGCAGACCAATGCCTGCAACGCCGCTCAGCGCTCCATGGCCTGGTTGCTGACCTATGCCAATGAAAATGGAAACTGCGGCGCGCCAGCCACGCCGGGTGGCAGTTACGCACCCATCGCCGTATCCGCCGCTGCAACCTGCCCCACCAACGCCAACGCGCAATGCATCACCGTGGTGGCGTCGTTTGATTACAACAACCACCCATTCATTCCCGGCACGAGAACGCTGTACGGATGGGCCCTAGGTTCCAACCTCAGCAGCACGGCCACCGTGCAGCTGGATCTCTCAGGCAACTGACCAGCCGCTACGCACCGGAGACGTTTCAGATGCACAACGTGTCACGCATCGCCGCCATCCTGCTGGTTGTCCTTGCGACTGTGTTGGCGCTTGTTGCCTTCGCACTCGGCAAGCGCCGGCAGGAAGCTCCCGTAGCCGCTCAGTCGGCGGCAGTCACTCCTGCCGCGCCGTTGATTCCTGCCAAGGTGGCCCGCGTGGTGGTCGCCGCGCAAATGCTGCCTGGTGGCGAGGTTATCAACGCATCGTCACTGCGTGAGGTCGACGTATCCACGCTGCCGGAGGGAAGCTACGAGCAACCCGAACTACTGGTGGGTGAGGTGCCGAGGGTAAACATTCCCGAAGGCACTGTGATCACCACTTCACTGCTTTCCAACCCCATCGCCATGCAGCTTCGCCCTGGCGAACGCGCGCTCGCCGTGCCGGTCGACGAAATCACTGGTGTCGGCTATCGCGTGCAGCCTGGTGATTATGTCGATGTGGTGCTCACGCTGAAGATCGCCGAAACCTCATCCAACGGCTTGACCCTCAGCAAGGAACACTCGGAAAGTCGCTTGCTCGCGTCACGCCTGCGCGTGCTGGCCTATGGCGCGCTCGACCTGCCGCGCGCCGGCACGACAACAGCACCCGCGTCCAGCAAGAGCGACCAGACCCAACCCCCCCCGAAAATGGCCGTGCTGGCCGTGCCGCTCGACGATATCGATCCACTAGTGCTGGGCGCGCAGAGCGGCAAGCTCTCGCTCGCGCTGCGGCATCCCGGCGACGACGGCATGCCGAGCAACCTGCTGTTCCCGTCACCGGCTACAGTGCTGGCACCGCGCAACGACCTTACAGGCGAGCAACGCGGCTGGCTGGCTTCGCCGGAGAACCGTGCCTACGCTGGTGTCGACGAGCCCGGCCTGGTTGGACGGGCGAAGGCAGCTATATCGCGTACCACGCCACGCACATCCTCGCCTGTAGGTCCGGAAATCATTCGGGGATCCACTGCGTCGCCGCACACTTCGCTGGCGGTGAATCCATGAGCCGGCGCCACTGGATCGCGCTATTGTGCGCCGCGCTGCCGCTGGCCGCGGGCCAGGCCGCCAGCGTCAACGATGCGGCCATCGCGCTGCAGGTGCACGAACAGCGGCCGTGGCATCTGCCCGGCGACATCGAGCGTGTGGCCATTGCCGACCCGTCGGTGACCGACATCGTGATGCTTAAGGGTCAGCGCGATGCGCTGCTGGTCGGCAAGAAACCGGGCGAAACTACCTTGCTGCTGTGGCGGCGGGGGGACGCCAATCCGCAGCGTCTCGCCGTGCAAGTGCGCAGCGCGGGCCAGGCTGCGCTGCAAAGCGACAGCAGCCTGCAGATTGCCGTGCAAGACAACGAGGCCGTGCTGCACGGCCAGGCCGATAGCATGCTCGAACACGAGCGCGGTCTCGCCGCGGCGACGAATGCCGTGGGCGACAAGGGCTCAGTCATCGATGCCTCCAGCGTCTCCAGTGGCGGCGTAGTGCAGGTGGAAGTGAAGGTAGTCGAGTTTGACAAGACCGTGATGAGCCAGATCGGCATCAACTTCAACGCCACCAACAACGGCTTCAGCTACGGCTTCACGTCGCCACTGAACAGCAGCGCCGCGACGACCGGCGGCGCTATCTCCTCCGCGTTCAATCTGGTCATGGGGCACAAGAGCGCCAATGGCCTGCACGCGTGGAACGCCAACATCGACCTGCTGCAGAGCGATGGCATGGCGCGCGTGCTGGCCGAACCCACGCTGGTGGCGCTGTCGGGCCAGAGCGCGAGCTTCCTCTCCGGCGGCGAATTGCCCATTCCGGAGCCGCAGGGCCTGGGCACCACCACCATTGTGTACAAGCCCTTCGGCATCGGCTTGACAGTGACGCCCACGGTGCTCGCACCGGACCGCATCGCACTCAAGGTGGCGCCGGAAGCGAGCGACCTCGACTACACCAATGCCGTGGTGCTCAACGGCATCTCCGTACCGGCCATCACCACGCGGCGGGCCGACACCACGGTGGAGCTCGGCGACGGTGAAACCTTCATCATCGGCGGCCTGGTCAGCCAGAACATCTCCAGCCAGGTGGACAAGATTCCCCTGCTGGGCGACATCCCGATTCTCGGATCGTTCTTCCGCGACCTGAAGTACAGCCGGCAGGACAAGGAACTGGTGCTGATCGTGACACCGCATTTAGTGCGTCCGATCGCCAGGGACACCAAGATTCCGCTGCCGGGTGAGCGCGAAGAACGAAACAACCTGCCGGTGTGGGGCTCTTGGCTGCTCAACCCCGCCGGTTCCGATCAACTGCCTGGCTTCTCGCGTTGAGGATATGGCGATGCAGGCGAATCCCACTGTAGTGACCCTCGCAAAGCCGACGCTGGAGCCCACGCTGCTCTTGTACTCGCCAGACGAGAACAACGCGCAGCGCTTCTCTGCACGCCTGCGCAATCTGGTGACATTGTCGTGGTGTGACAGCAACCAGTTCTCCGCCAGTCGCCGTGTACTGGATCAACATCAGCCGCGCCTTGTGCTGCTCGATTTCTCCAAGGGCTATACCGACGCATCCGCGGAGATCGCGCGCCAACTGATGGCGCTCGATCCTGGCCTGACTTTGCTGGGCATCGGCTCGGCTGCGTCCGATCGCGGCGCGGGCGTGCTGGGCGCCATGCGCGCGGGTTTGAAGGAATTCATCGACATCGATGCGGGCGACGAGGAGATCCTCGATCAGTTGAAGACCGCGCTGGAGCAACTGAAAACAGCCGCTTCCGGTCTGCCAGCCCGCGTCGCGAAACGCGGACAGCTCGTACTGGTGTGTGGTGTGCGCCCCGGGTTGGGCAGCAGCACCCTGGCGGCGCACTTGGGCGCACTCGCGGCGTCGGCCAAGCCGCAGACAGATGCGCCTGACAGCGTCAACAACGTGATGCTTATGGACCTTGGTCATTCCAGTGGCGACGTCGGCCTCTATCTTGGCACCGGTGGCGACTTCCATCTTGACGACGCCCTGCGCAACGCCAATCGTATCGACGCCACGCTGGTGCGCACAGCCGTACCGCGTCATGCCAGCGGTACCGCTGTACTCGGGCAACCGCGCGAGCGGAACATCAGCCTCGCGGGAGCCGAAGTCGCGCCTTTGCTGGAGCGCCTGCTCTCGATGTTCGACCTGGTGTTGTGTGACCTCGATAGCCGCGTGCTGGACGATGTCGCTCACTCATTGCTCAAGCTTGCCGACGAGATCTGGCTGGTGACCGACCAGTCGATTGGCTCGATGGTGGCGCTGGACGCATGCCTGCGCCAGCTTGAGCGCTCACAGGCACGCGATCTGCGGGTGTCTCTTGTGATCAATCGCTACGACGAAGCCTGCGGCATTACCGGCGCCCGCATGTCGGAGCGCTTCAGCCTGCCGCTGCTCGCCACCCTGCCGGAACGTTCGCGCCCCTTGCGCGCAGCCGCCAATCGCGGCTCCCTGTTGCACGAAACCTTGCCGAACGATGCCTATGTACGCGCGCTTTCGCCCTTGCTCTCACGCTTCCGTCTGCGCGTGAGGCGCGAGGCCGACAAGGGTGCCCTGAAAGCGCTGCTCAACCGATTGGGGGGTACCCTATGGAAACGCCGCTGAACTCGTCCAGTGCGTTGCTGGCTGCTGCGTTGCGTCGGGCCGATGTATCGGCCCGACTGGACGGAGCAGACTTGCCCTTCGAGCAGACCCAGCAGTTTCAGGACGTGCTGTCCGCCGCACACGAGTTCCTGCTGAATCGCATCGAAGATCAGCGCATCGACATCGCGTCGTGGTCGCGCAGCACCGTCACCAAGTACGTGGAGACGGAAACCGCGAGTTTCGTGCAGGAATGGCGCATCCCGGTCAACGAATCGGAGATGCAACAGGTGTCCGGCGCACTGGTGAAGGAACTCACCGGCTTCGGCCCGCTCGACGACCTGCTGTTGGACGCGGAAGTTGAGGACATCCTGATCAACGGGCACGACGACGTGTACGTATCGCGCGGCGGCATACTCCGCCGCGAAAATATTCGCTTCAGCGATAACCACCACCTGCTACGCATCGTGCGTCGCATCCTGGCGCCGCTCGGCCGCCGCCTGGACGATTCCAACCCTATGGTGGATGCGCGCCTGCCCAACGGGGGCCGCCTCAATGCCATCATCGAGCCGCTATCGGTCACCGGACCCTGCGTCTCCATCCGCAAGTTCCGCAAGGACCCGTTTACCCCGGATGAACTTCAGGAAAAAGGCACTTTCGACCGCGCCATTCGCATGCTGCTCGAGGCGATGGTGCTGGGCCGATGCAACATCATCGTGTCGGGCGGCACGAGCTCGGGCAAGACCTCGCTGCTCAACGCACTGGCAAGCTTTATCCCGCCCCAAGAGCGTGTCATCACCATTGAGGACACCGCCGAGCTCTCGCTTAACCATCCGCACGTAGTGCGACTGGAGAGCCGCCTCGGTAGTTTTGATGGCGAAGGAGCGGTGAGCATCCGCGATCTGGTGCGCAACAGCCTGCGCATGCGTCCTGACCGCATCGTGGTCGGCGAGGTGCGTGGCACCGAAGTGCTGGAAATGTTGCAGGCCATGAACACCGGCCACGATGGCTCGATGTCCACCATCCACGCCAACTCACCCCGCGATGCACTGTATCGCCTGGAGATGCTCGCGGGCTTCGCCGGTTTCCAAGGCAGCGAAAACAGCCTGCGTCGGCAGATCGCGAGCGCTGTGGATTTCATCGTGCAGATCGCGCGACTCAGCAACGGCCGCCGCGTGATTTCCTCCATTACCGAAGTCACCGGCGTCGGCGACAACATCCTCACCACGCAGGACATGTACCGGCATGACCCGTTCGTCGACCGCGACGGCAAGGATGTCGACCGCTGGATGAGCCTTGGCCTGCAACCACACACCACCAAGCTGGAGCCATTCCGGCAAATGCTGCGTGATAGCAGCGGGCCATTTGCATGATCCAGGCGCTTGCCCTTGCCGCCATAGCATTGTTGCTGCTCGCTGGCGCGATCGAGCTCTGGTGGGGCAGCGCGCTACGGCTGCAGCAGCGCAAGAGCCTGGAGAGCATCGAGCAACGCTTGGTTGCTCGCGGCCCTGTCGAACGGCGGGCAGTGCCGCCACCATTGCCCGGTCAGCGCAAGCGCGCGCTCCTGCAGCGTGCGGATGGATTGTTGATACGGGCGGATCTTCCGGCGAACCGAGCGATCTATGGCGCCATGGCCTGCGGCGGCCTGTTGCTTGCGCTGCTCGCCTGGTGGCGCATCGGCAGTGCGCTGGCCATGCCGTTGGTACTTGGCATGTACGCCGCGCTGGTGTGGCTATGGTTGCGCAAGCGCATCGAGAAGCAGCAACAGAAGCTGCTCGCGCAACTGCCGGACTTCCTCGATGGCATGATCCGTATGACCAGCGTAGGCAACAGCCTGCCTATGGCTTTCCAGAGCACAGCCAAGTCGATCGCGATGCCATTGCGCAGCGTACTCGATCACACCCTGTCGTCCATGCACGCCGGCGCCGACCTGGACCAGGCGTTGGCAATGGCGTCGCGCCCCTACAACCTGGAAGAGCTTTCTC
This sequence comes from Dyella sp. ASV24, assembly GCF_016428905.1. Classification (GTDB taxonomy): domain Bacteria; phylum Pseudomonadota; class Gammaproteobacteria; order Xanthomonadales; family Rhodanobacteraceae; genus Dyella. Next base: position 35,125 of record NZ_JAELTQ010000038.1, read on the forward strand.
TGCTGCATGCGGTGCTGGGCATCGGCATGCGGGTGGGTGGCCGGGCGGACCACATCCTGCAGCGCATGGGTGACTTCATGCGCGACCACGCGCACGCACAAGCAGAGTTGAAGGCCGTCACGTCAGAAACTCGGACGTCCGCCTGGGTACTTGCGCTGTTGCCTGTGGCAGTAGCGACCATCATGACGATCGTTGACCCCGCCTTCTTCAAACCCATGTTCCACGAACCGATGGGGCACAAGCTTTTGTTGATTGCACTTGGGTTGGAGCTGGGTGGGGGACTGTTGCTCTACCGCCTCGCCAAATCGTTGTAAGAGCGCCCGCTGCGCTGACTCAGGGGATTCTCTAAAAGAAGGGGGATGTCGTGGAAACGGGTTGGATCATGGTTACCGCCATCGTTGCTCTGGGCGCGGGTCTTGCTCTGCTGGCCAGAGAGGCCATACGCCACTACCGGCAACAACGACTGGAAGGCCGCGTGATCGAGCGCGCCCTGCTAGGTAAACCGTCGAGCACCGAGGCCGATGCCCCCAGCGAGAGCCGAGAGCGTGGCTGGCAAGTCGTGGTGCAATGGCTCGACACCCTGGGCAAACGTTTTGAAAGCGGCCGCCTTGGACAGGCCCTGATCACCCCGGAAGACCGCATGCTGCTTGGCCAGATCAACCTGAACACGGGGCAGGGTCGCGCCGTGTTTCTTGGCTTGCGTCTCGTGCTGGCGATGCTCGTGCCGGTACCCGTGTTGTTGTGGTGGGCGCCGGATGGCTTTCGCGCCTTCGTGGTCTTTCTTGGTAGCGCTGCCTTTGGGCTGATCGCGCCCAAGCTGGTGCTTGGCGTTTGGGCCAAACGCTTGCGCAAACGCGCGGATGACGAGTTGCCGTTACTCATCGACCTGCTTCGATTGCTGCAGGGCGTTGGTTTCAGCGTGGACCAGAGTCTGCAGATGGTGGCTGACCGTTTTAGGGAAGCGATGCCCTTGCTAAGCCGCGAAGTCGGCGACGCGAACGCGCTTTACCTGCGT